>DATJYZ010000026.1:0-15519 GCA_035499355.1 Burkholderiaceae bacterium
GATGCGGTGGCTGAGGTCCACCAGCTTGGTCTCGTCGCGGCTGCCCAATCGTCCCGCGAGCGCAGCCTTGGCCAGGCCGGGGCCGATCGAGGCGGCGACGTCGCCGACGGTCGGTGCCTGCGCGAATTCGCGTCGGGAACCGTCGGGGAGCGTGATCGTGATCATGGCGTCATTCCTGCTGGCAAAAAAAAACGCGGCTCGCGCCGCGCTTCGTGATGGATCTGTTGAGGCTAGGGACGAACGCGCGCGACCGAACGGGCATCGGGGGTGGTGCCGGTCGTTCGCGGTGTCATAACCATGGTGCCCTTCTCAGCCCTTGTGGATTGCACTGACTGAAATTCTAGTCCAGGTCCACGCAGCGCGGTGTGTGGATGTGGCGGAAAAGCGGCTGCGCATCGCTCAGATGTGGCCCAGAGCCAGCCACCACAGCGGGCCGACCGTGGTCCAGATGACCAGGTACACCACGCTCATGATGAAGCCCGCCCGCCACCACTCGGCCTGCGTGACGTAGCCCGCGCCGAACATCACCGGCCCCGAGCCGATGCCGTACTGCGTCAGGCAGCCATTGAGGTTGCTGAGCACGCCCAGGCCGATGGCTGCCGGGAATGCCGGCACGCCACCGCCGATCAAAAGCGCCAGCGACAGTGGAAACAGCGCGCTGATGTGCGCGGTCGCGCTGGCGAAGAAGTAGTGGACGTAGAGGTAGATCGACGCCACCAGGATGTAGATCGCGAGGCCGGGCAAGCCCTGAAGGTGCGCGCTGAAGGACTCGCCGAACCACTTGACCATGCCGTACTGGTTGAGCTTGGCGGCCAGCATGATCAGGATGCCGATCCAGATCATCGTGTCCCACGCCGACTTCTCTTGCAGCGCGTCTTGCCAACTGAGCACGCGCAGCAGGAACATCAAGGAGACGCCGATCGCCGCCGCCAGCGACGCGCCGATGCCGATGTCTTCGCCGAACACCCACAGCACCAGCAGCCCGACGAAGATCAGCCCCATCTTGATCTCGTTGGCGGAGATCGGCCCCATCGCATCGAGCTCGCGTTGCGCCAGCGCCGTCGCGTCGGGCGTCTCGCGCACCTGCGGGCTGGCGATCCACAACAGCAGCAGCGGAATCAGCGCGAGGCACAGCAGGCCGGGCACCAGCGTGGCCACCGCCCAGTCGGTCCAGCTGATCGTGACGCCCTGATCGGCCGCCAGCTTGACGACGAGCGGGTTGCCGGCCATGGCCGTCACGAACATGCTCGCGGTAACGATGTTGGCGTGGAAGGCGCACAGGATCAGGTAGCTGCCGATCTTCGTACGCGACGCGTCGCCTGGCCGGCTGCCGAGGATCTCGGCGATCGCCCGCGTGATCGGCAGCATCACGCCGCCCGCGCGTGCCGTGATGCTGGGCATGGCCGGCGCAACCACCAGCTCGGTGATCGCCAGCCCGTAGCCGAGCCCGACCGTGCGCTTGCCCAGCAGGCGCATGAACAGCAGCGCGATGCGACGCCCGAGCCCGGTCTTGATGACGCCGCGCGAGATGAAGAACGCCAGCAACACCAACCACACGAGGTCGGTGCCGGTGGACTTCACGACGTCGTCGAAACCCACCACGCCGGTGAGCGCGGCGGCCGTCGCGCCGACGATGGCCACCGCCGACATCGGCAGCGGCGCGGTGATGATGCCCGCGATGGTGGCCACGAAGACGGCGAACATCTGCCACGCCTTGAGCGGCAGCCCGGCCGGCGGCGGCACGAACCACAGCACCACGCCGATCACCAACGGCACCGCGAGCTTCCACAGCAGCCCGTCGCCGCCGGTGGCAGGGGCCGGCGCGGCGGCCTTGTCGGGCCCAGCCTGTGCAGTCATGGTCGCTTCCTCTGTCTCACGCCGCGGCGAGGATGCCGTCGGTGACGTCCTTGACGATGCGTGCGCTGTGGCGCAGGGCTTCGCGCTCGCCCGCGTCAAATTCCGGATAACCCAGCAATCGCGCGCCGGATGCGTTGACCAGCATGGGCAGCGACACGCAGACGTCGGGCACGCCCTCCACCTCCGGCTGCACGATGCCGACCGACAGGATCAGGTTGCTGTCGTGCACGATGGCCTGGCAGATGCGGGCGATGCCGCTGGCAATGCCGTAGTGGGTGGCACTCTTGCCCTGTTTGATCAGCTTGGCCGCGTCGTGCACCGAGCGCAGCATCTCGCTGCGGCTGGCCGGGCCCAGTTCTTTGCCGGCATGGGCGAGAAAGCGCTCCAGCGCCATGCCCGCCACCGAAGCGCCCGACCAATGGATGAAGGCCGACTCGCCGTGCTCGCCCAGTACGTAGGCATGGATCGCCTGCGCCACCACGCCGAGCCGCTCCGACAGCAGGCTGCGCAGGCGCGCCGTGTCGAGCGAGGTGCCGGTGCTGATGACGCGCTCGCGCACGCACCCCAGGCGCTGCTGCGCCACCGCGGCCAACGGGTCGCACGGATTGCTCGCGATCACGTAGAGCGCATCGGGCGCCTGCGGTGCGATGCGCTCGACGATCTCCAGCAGGATGCGCGCGTTCGTCTGCGCCAGATCGAGCCGTGTCTGCCCGGGCTTGACGCCGACGCCGGCCGTCACCACGACGACATCGGCGCCGCGGGCCTGGTCGTAGTCGCCGGCGCGCACGCGGTCGTGTCCCCAGAACGCGGTGGCGTGTGCCAGATCGAGCGCCTGGGCATCGGCCCGCGCTCGCTCGATGTCGACGATCACGATCTCCGCGCTCGGGATGGTCGCCGCCGCGAACAGCGCTGCCGAGCCGCCGACCAGGCCGGCACCGACGATCACGATCTTGGGCTGATGCATTGGGCGCGTCGCGACGATCAGAAGCGCACGTCGTAGTTCAGGTATGCGCGCAGTTGGGTCGCCGTCTGCGGCGCGCCGTCCTGCCGCAGCCACGAGTAGCGCAACGTCGCGGTCAACCCCGCGAGCACCGAATCCTTCGGGAACCCGTAGTCGACCCGGATGTCGGTTTCGTCGCGGTCCGCCAGCGGCGCCTTCGTCGTGAAGTTGATGCGATCACGGCCGCTCGCGTAGATCAGCGCGGAGGTGAGCCCTGGTACACCCAACGGGCCGAAGTCGATGTTGCCGCCGATGGCCCACGTGCGCTCGCCGGCGGTGTTGAACGCCACCTGCATCAGGTTGAGGTACGACGGGTGGTCGCCGTACGGGTTGAGCGTGTCGCGCCCGGTGCCCATCTGGGTCCAATACAGCTGGGCAGCGAACGGTCCGCGCGACAGCGCCGCCTGCAGGCCGTAGCCCCAGGTGGAGAACGACCCGATCTGCTTGTCGCCGACCGCCGTCTGCGGGTAGGCCTGGGCGCCGAGCACGAGGCTGGTCTTGTCGTCGATCGCCAGCGGGTAGCGTACGTCGGCGTAGAACGAGTTGAAGACGTCGACCCCGTATTGCTCGTCGATGCGCACGTAGCCCGTCTTGTCGAAACGATAGGTGGCACCGGCAAACACCACGCCCTTGTGGGAGCCACTCCCGCCGGCGACCTCGGACATCCAGCGGAAGCTGTCGGTGTCGCGCAGCTTGATCTTCGTGATGTAGCCGCCGACATACGACAACGGCCCGCTGTCGCCGCTCAGCGTGTAGGCCTCCACCGTGTTCGGCACCATCCGGTTGTCTTGCGGATTGATGAACGGCCGGTTGAGCAGCTGGCGATACGCCGTCATCGTCTGATCGGCCACGCGCAGCGCCGCGAACGCCTCGCCGAGCACGGTGATCGAGTCCTGAGTCGAGGTGAGCAGGCGGGTTCCGCCCTTGCCGTCCGGCCCGTACAGCTTCTGCGAGGTGTACCCCAAGAGGCCCAGCTGCACCAGGTCACCCCACCAGGGGCCGCGCAACCCCGCCCAGCCCCCCAGCGCCCAGGCCTCACTCGGTACGCCGCTGGTGCTCTCCTGGTCGAAGTAGAACGTGCGCAGGTGCGCCACGGGCTCGAACCCGCCGGGCAGCTTGTAGGCGTCCTTCGAAGGGTCGCCTGGGTAGATGCCCTGTGCGCACGCGGGGGCCGACATCGCAGCCACCAGCCACGCGGCGCTCGCGACGGCCCGGTACCGTCGCCACCCTGGACCGGCCGGGAGCCTGTGTACGTGCACTGGGCGACCTCCCCTGCAACCGTGCGCGCCGGATCGTACACAGCCCCACCGGCCGCGGTACGCGGCGGAACCCGTACGAAAACGGGTTGACGAACCGCCGCGTCGACGGATCGACGCGGCCGCGGGACCACCGCGCAGGCAGAGCGGCCGTGGGTCTGGGCGCGTCTTACGCCGGCCGGCAGGCGCTGGATGCAGCGCACGTTGCGCACCGCTGGCGCGGCGCGGCGATCGTCAGGGCAGCGGCTCGGCGTCCACCGACGGTGCGGTCACGGCCTGCTCGAATTCGTCGGCCAGGCGCTGGCTCTCGGCCAGCGCAATGCGCCAGGCACGCACGCGGGCATCGGCGTCGTCGCCGTAGGCCTTGAAGTCGCCGCGGTCGGGGAGCTTGCCGCCGGGCAGCGTGGTCACCCACGACGGCTGCGGCACCAGCAGCACCACGTTGTCGAGGAAGGCGCTGGCGCGATGGCGGCGCTTGAGCGGCTTGTCGAGCCAGCCCGGCACCAACGTCGGCTGAAAGTGCGGCAGCAGCACGAGGCCCTCGCCGAGGCTCGCATAGTCCAGGTGCAGGTGATAGTCGGTGATGCCACCGTCCCAGTACGCCCCGCGGGGCGCACCGGCGATGTCGTGCACCGCGTCGAGCCAGAACGGGATCGAGCAGCTGGCGAGGATCGATGCCTGCAGGTTGACCACGGTGAGCGGCACGCGGTGCGTGGGGTACTCGTGCAACGCCAGCGGCAACACGTCGCGCGGATCGGAGAACACCACGCGCTCCAGCAGCAGCCCCATCGCGCGCCGATGCAGGAGGTTGGCCCCGAACGCGCCGAGGTACCCGAGGGGCGTGCGCACGCGCCCCTCGCGCGCGAGCAACCCCTTGCCGCGGCTGGTGAACACGTGCAGGCGCCGGCTCGGGTGCGACAGCACCTCGGCCTCGCGGCCTCCGAAGCGGCGCTGCAGCGCCTCGCTGAACACGGCGCTCACATGGCTCGGCGCCGGCGCGCGGCCCGGCTTGTGCCGATAACGCTGGGCGATGTAGTCCTCGGCCATCTCGGCCAGCGCGGCTGCGGGGTCGGGCCGGCAGGCACAGGCCATGCGCCAGGCGCCGATCGACGACCCCAGCAGGTGGACCGGCTCCGCATGACCGCGCAACCAGTGCCCGAACAGATAGCGGTCGAGCGGGTTCAGCACCAGGCCCTTGGGCCCGCCGGCGGCGCCTGCCACCGCGCGCACGTCGGCGGCGCGCAGCCCGCGTTCGCGCAGCCACGCGCGCGCGTTGGGCCCGGCCAGCACGCGCAGCGCGCGGCCGGTGCCGGCGCCGCTTCCCGGCGGCGCCGGATCAGCGCGCACGCAGCGCGGCGCGCAACTGACGGCCCATCTCGGGCGCGTCCTTCAGCGGGTCGGTGGGGTTGCGGGCCTGCAGCACGTCTTCCATGCGCGTCTGTACCGAGCCCAGCGCATGGGGGTGGCTGTAGATGTAGAAGCGCTCGTCGCGCACGGCGTCGAGCACGAACTGCGCCACCATCGCGGCGCTGATCTTGCCGCTGCCCACCGCCTTGTCGGTCATCGCTTGCGCGACCAGTTGGCTGCGCGTCGGTGTGCCAGAGGGATTGCTCAGCTCCTTCGGCCGGTTGCGTCCGCTGTCGCGGATGCCGGTGGGCACGAAGAACGGGCACAGCACATGCGCATGCACCTGCTGGGTCACCAGCGAGAGGTCGTGGTACAGCGTCTCGCTCAGCGCCACCACCGCATGCTTGCTGACGTTGTAGACGCCCATGTTGGGCGGGTTGACGAGGCCCGCCATCGACGCGGTGTTGATGACGTGACCTTCGTAGCCCGGGTCGCGCGCGGCCGCTTCGAGCATCGCGGGCGTGAACACGCGCACGGCGTGCGCGACGCCCATCACGTTGACCCCGATCACCCACTGCCAGTCGGCCAGCGTGTGCTCCCAGATCAGGCCGCCGGCACCGACGCCAGCGTTGTTGAACACCAGGTGCGGCACGCCAAAGCGCTCGAGCGTCGCCCGGCCCATCTGCTCGACCTCATCGGCCCTCGACACGTCGAGCCGCACCGGCAGCACCGCCGCGCCGAGCGCCACCAGTTCCTGCTCGGCGCGCTGCAGCGCGTCGGCCTGCACGTCGGCGGCGACGACGTTCATGCCGCGGCGCGCACACAGCCGCGCCAGCTCCAGGCCGAAGCCGGAGCCGGCGCCGGTGATCACCGCGGTGTCGCCGCGGCCGAGGTGCTTGTCACTCATTCGTCATCCTTGGGTAAGGTCGATCCTGTTCAATGCGGCATCGCCCGCGCGATCAGCGCGTCCAGCGGTGCGCTCGCCGCCAGCAGGCCGAATGCACCACCGCCGCCGGCCGCATCGCCAAGCCGCGAGGCGCAGAAGGTGTCGAAGACCTCGGCCGGCGCGTGCTGCTTGAGCAGCGCCGCCTGCACGACCAGCGCGACGTCGCGCGCCAGTCGCCGCGCATCGGCCTCGTCGGTGGCACCGTCGACGCGGCTGGACAGGCTCGCGGCCACGCGGTCGAGTCCAGGGTGTGCGCCGCGCGCCGGCAACAGCTCGTGCAACAGCGCTTCGGCCACCGGGCCGGTGCGCAGCGCTCGCAACAGGTCGAGCGCCATGATGTTGCCGGCGCCTTCCCAGATCGAGTTGAGCGGCATCTCGCGGTAGACGCGCGCCATCACGCCCTCGCCGTGCTCCTCGACGTAGCCGTTGCCGCCGAGACACTCCATGGCCTCCTGGGCCAGCAGGCTGCCGCGTTTGCAGATCCAGAACTTGGCGATCGGCGTCAGCACGCGGCGCAGCAGCGCCTCGTGGCCATCGGCGTCCTGGCCGTTCTCGCTGGCGTCGACCGCGCGGGCCAGCCGCAGCGCCAGCGCGGTCGCAGCTTCGCTCTCGAGCGCGACGTCGGCCAGCACGTTCTTCATCAGCGGCTGATCGATCAGCCGCTTGCCGAAGGCGCGGCGTTCGCTGCAGTGGTGCAGCGCCAGCGCCACCGCCTGGCGCATCAAGCCCGCGGTGCCGAGCGCGCAGTCGAGCCGCGTGATCGCGCCCATGGCCAGGATCTGCGGCACACCGCGCCCTTCCTCGCCGATCAGCCACGCCGCCGAGCCGTCGAACTCCACCTCGGAGCTCGCGTTGGCCTTGTTGCCGAGCTTGTCCTTCAGGCGCTGGATGCGCAGCACGTTGGGCGTGCCGTCGGGCAGCCAGCGCGGCAGGAAGTAGCAGCTCAAGCCACCCTGCGCCTGCGCCAGCACCAGGAAGGCGTCGCACATCGGCGCCGAGAAGAACCACTTGTGGCCGGTGATGCGCACGCGCGCGCCCCAGGCATCGTGGCCATCGGCCTCGGCCCGCGTGGTGTTGGCGCGCACGTCGGAGCCGCCCTGCTTCTCGGTCATGCCCATGCCGAGCGTGACCGCGCTCTTGCGGTCCATCGGCGCGAAGCGCGGGTCGTACTGCGTGCCGGCAATGCGGGTGCGCCAGGCGTCGTACAAGGGCGCGTTGGCACGCAGCGCGGGGGTCACCGCGTAGCTCATCGACACCGGGCACAGCACCGACGGCTCGGCCTGCGTCCACACGATGAAGCCCGCCGCGCGCTCGAGGTGCGCGCCGGCGCCGCGCGTCCACGGTGCACCATGCAGGCCGTGGCGCAGCGCGCCGCCGAGCAGCGCGTGGTAGCTCGGGTGAAATTCGACCTGGTCGATGCGGTGGCCAAAGCGGTCGTGGGTGTGCAGCTCCGGCGTGTGGATGTTCGCCAGCCGCGCATTGGCCACCGTCTCGGCCGCTCCCGCCTCGGCGCCGAGCGCCGACAGCGCAGTGGTGTCGAGCTGCGGCGCGTTGAAGCGCAACGCGTCGCGCAGCGCGCGGTCGCCGTCGAACAGGTTCACGTCGACCAGCGGCGTGCTCTGGTTGATGACCTCGTGCGTTCGATGGTTCATTGCGCACTCCTCAACATCTGCACGTGGGGTATGTCGTCCTCGAGGTATTCGTTCGACACGGTCTCGAAGCCGTGCCGCGCGTAGAAGGGCTGCAGATGCGCCTGCGCGCTGATGCGGATCGCGCGGCCCGGCCACGCCGCCGCGCAACGCACCAGGCCTTCACGCACCAGCGCATGGCCCATGCCGTGCCCCCGCAGCGCGGCGTCGACCGCCACGCGTCCGATCGACACCTCGTCGAATTTCACCCCGGGATCCACGACCCGAAGATAGGCCTGCAATTCGCCGCTCGCATTGCGCCCGAGCAAGTGCCACGCCGATCGGTCGGCGCCGTCGGGGTCGAGGTACGGTCCCTGCTCGAGCACGAACACCCGGGCGCGCAGCGCCAGCATGTCGTACACGCCATCGACACCGAGCTCACCGAAGCGCTGCCAGGTCCACGCCAGCGACATTCAGATCAGCTTGACCAGTTGCTTGCCGAAATTGCGGCCCTTCAGCAGGCCGATGAACGCCTCGGGCGCACCCTCCAGGCCCTGCGCCACGGTCTCGCGGTATTTCAGCGTGCCCTTGGCCACGCTCGCCCCCAGTTCGGTCAGCGCCTGTGGCCACAACGGCATGTGCTCGCTGACGATGAAGCCCTGCACCTTCATGCGGTTCGTCAGGATCAATTGCGGCGCGGCCATCGGAATCGGCGCCCCGTTGTAGCCGGAGATCATGCCGCACATGGCGATGCGCGAGAACGCGTTGGCGTTGCGCATCGCCGCGTCGAGGATCGCGCCGCCGACGTTCTCGAAGTAGCCGTCGATGCCATTCGGGCAAGCCTGCTGCAGCGCTGCCGCGATCGCATCGGCGCCGTCGAGGGTCTTGTAGTCGATGCAGGCGTCGAAGCCGAGCTCCTTGACCACATAGCCGCACTTGTCGGCGCCACCGGCGATGCCCACCGCGCGGCAGCCGCGTGCCTTGGCGAGCTGGCCGACGACGCCACCGACTGCGCCGCTGGCGGCGCTGACGACGATGGTCTCACCCTCCTTGGCTTCGATGATCTTGTTGAGACCCACCCACGCGGTGACGCCGGGCATGCCCACGGCGCCGAGGTACGCCGAGATCGGCACGCGCGTGGTGTCGACCTTGCGCAGGACGCCGGGCTGGCCCGCGGACACCACCGAATACTGCTGCCAGCCGCCATAGCCGACCACCTTGTCCCCGGCCTTGTAGCCGGCGTGGCGCGACTCGATCACCTCGCCGACCGTGCCACCGACCATCACGGCGTTGAGCGGCTGCGGCTGCGCGTAGCTCTTGCCCTCGTTCATGCGCCCGCGCATGTACGGATCGAGGCTGAGGTAGTGGTGGCGCACCAGCACCTCGCCATCGCCGAGGGTTGGCAGCGGCGCGTCTTCGAGCCTGAAGTTGGCCGGCGTCGGCTCGCCCGTCGGGCGCGAGGCGAGCACGAAACGCTTGTTGGTCGTGACCATGGGGCTACTCCTGTGGTGGTGAGGTGCGGCGCTGCGTCTTCAGGCCGCCTTTGGCAGTGGGCAGCGCACGCAGGTACTTGAAGGTGCCGGTGGCGTGGGCGCACAGGTGGCCTTCGCCGTCGAGCACCGAGGCTTCGCAGAACGCCAGCGTCGACGTGCGATGCAGCAGCTTGCCGAGCGCCCGCAGCTCGCCCTCGGCAGGACGCACGAAACTGGTCTTCATCTCGATCGTGGCCACGCCGGGGCCGGCAGCACCATCGTGCCGGTTGGCGGTGCGCGCCGCCTGCGCCATCGCGACGTCGAGCATCGTCATCAGCACGCCGCCGTGCGCCACCTCCCACGAGTTGAGGTGCGCCTCGGCGAGATCGACCCGCAACTCGGCCTTGCCGTCGCCGGCGCTGTGCAGCTCGAGCCCCAGCTCCTCGACGAACGGAATGCGATACGGGAAGGGAATGCGGTTGTCTGCCATGAGGCTTCAGCGACTCAATGCGAGCGCGTGCCAAGCGAACACCGCGGATCCGGCTCCGCGGGTCCGCTGGTGTTGCCCCCTCGAGGGGGAGGCGACCGCCAGGCCGCTACGGGGGTGGTCCATATCACCCGCCAGTGACGCACGACACGCCGCCGTCGACCGCAAGGATCTGCCCGGTGATGTGCTTGCCGGCCGCCGAAGCGAACAGCAGCGCCGCGCCCTTGAGGTCGTCGTCGTCGCCAAGGCGGCGCAGCGGCGCGTGCGACGTCAGCTCGTCGCCTTTGGCCTGCAGGATGCCGCGCGTCATCTTGCTAGGGAAGAAGCCCGGTGCGATGGCGTTGACGGTGATGCCGTGCTCGCCCCACTCGGCCGCCAGCGTGCGCGTGAGATTGACCACCGCGCCCTTGCTGGTGTTGTAGGCCACCATCTCCATGCCCGGCGGGTTGCCGCCGAGCCCTGCGATCGACGCGATGTTGATGATGCGCCCCTTCTTGCGCGGCAGCATGCTGGCCTTGGCGACGGCCTGGCTGAAGAGGAAGACGCTGCGGACATTGAGGTCCATCACCTTGTCCCACGCCTCGAGTGGGAAGTCTTCCGCCGGCGCGCCCCAGGCGGCGCCGGCGTTGTTGACCAGGATGTCCACTGGACCGAGCCGCTCGAGCGTCTCGGCGCACACCTTCTTCACGTCCGCCGGATCGCTGGCGTCGGCAGCGACCCAACGCGCGTCGATGCCCTTGTCTTGCAGGTGCGCCACCGCTTCTTCGAGATCGCCGGCCTTGCGCGACGTCAGCATGATCTTGGCACCGGCTTCGCCGAGCGCCTCGGCGATCTGCAGCCCGAGGCCGCGCGAACCGCCGGTGACGAGCGCGTGCTGACCGCTGAGGTCGAACAGCTTTTGAATCGGGGTCGACATCGCTTGTTGCTCCTGAAGCGTCAGAACCAGTCGTCGCGCATCTCGCGGCACACCGGGTCGCGCGCGTTCACCACCGCCAGCCAGGCCGCCACCTTGGGCAGCTCGTAGGCGTAAAAGTAGCGCATCGCCTGCAGCCGGCCGGCGGCCGCAGCACCGCGCTCGCCGTCGCCCGGGCTGCTCGCCACCAGTGCGAGCTCGAGCCACACCCAGGCGAGCACGGTGTGGCCGAAGGCCTGCATGTACGGCATCGCATTGGTCAGCGCATCGTCGGGGTTGCCGCTGGCCCAGGCCGCCCGGGTGGCCGCCTGCACGGCCTGCAGCGCGGCCGCCAGGGCTTGTCCGTGCGCCGCGAGCGGCTCGTTCTTCAACGCACGCTCGATCGTTGCCGCCATGCGCGTGCCGAGCAACTTCAGCCCGGCGCCACCATCCATCACCACCTTGCGGCCCAGCAGATCCTGCGCCTGGATGCCGTGCGTGCCCTCGTGGATCATGTTCAGGCGGTTGTCGCGCCAGTACTGCTCGACCGGGAAGTCGCGCGTGTAGCCGTAGCCGCCGTGCACCTGGATCGCGAGGCTGTTGGCCTCGAGGCACCACTCGCTCGGCCAGCTCTTGACGATCGGCGTCAGCACCTCGAGCAACACTGCGGCCTCCTGCGCCGCACCGGCGGTGCCGGTGTGCTGCTCGTCGACCAGTCGCGCACAGTACAGCGCCAGCGCGAGACCGCCTTCGACGTACGCCTTCTGCGCCAGCAGCATGCGCTTGACATCGGTGTGCTCGACGATGCGCACCGGCGGCTTGGCGGCATCCTTGCCGGCAGGGCCGACCGGGCGGCCTTGGGCGCGGTCGCGCGCGTACCGCAGGCTCGCCTCGTAGCCCGCGTAGCCGAGCGCCGCCGCACCAAGGCCGATCGCGATGCGCGCCTCGTTCATCATGTGGAACATGCAGCGCAAGCCTTCGCCCGGCGCACCGACGCGGTAGCCGATCGCGCCGGCGCCGCGGCCGTCGAGGCCTCGGCCCGATGCGCCGCGCACCGAGAACTTGCCTTCGCCGAAGTTCAGCAGCGTGTTCGGGATGCCGCGATAGCCGAGCTTGTGGTTCAAGCCCGCCAGCGCGACGTCGTTGCGCTCGCCGGTGAGACGGCCGTCGGTGTCGACCAGCTTCTTGGGCACGACGAACAGCGAGATGCCCTTGGTGCCGGCCACCAGCTTGCCGTCGGCGCCGGGGATCTTGGCCAGCACCAGGTGCACGATGTTCTCGCTCAGCTCGTGCTCGCCGTTGCTGATCCACATCTTGTTGCCGCGCAGGCGGTAGCGCGGGCCCAGCGGATCGGCCTCGAAGTCGTCACCGTCGGGCGTCGCGCGCGTTGCGATGTCGCTCAGCGACGAACCGGCCTGCGGCTCGCTCAGGCACATGGTGCCGAACCAGCGGCCGGCGAACTCGTTCTTGGCGAACACCGTCTTCTGCAGCGGCGTGCCGTGCGCCATCAGCAGGTTGGCGTTGCCACTGGTCAGGAGACCGCCGCCGCCGAGGCCGATGCCGGCCTTCGAGAAGAAGGCGTTGGCCGCCATCTCCACCACGCACGGCAGCTGCATGCCGCCGATCTCGTAGTCCTGCGCAGCGGCGAGCATGCCCGACTCGACGTACGCCTGCGCCGCCGCGTGCGAGCTCGGCGGCAGGATCACGCGCTCGCCGTCGAAGCGCGGCTCTTCGGTGTCGGCGATGCGGTTGAACGGCGCGAGCTTCTCGCGCGCGATGCGCTCGCAGGTGTCGAGCACTTGGGCGATGGTCTCGCGCGAGTGGTCGGCGAAGCGCGGCCGGTCGAGCAGCGCGTCGACACGCAGCCAGTCGTGGAGCAGGAAGTCGAGCGTGTCGCGCATCGCCGGCTCGGCTCAAGCCTTGGGCGCCGTGACCGCCATCGTCGCCGAGGCCTTCATCACCAGCGTGCGCTCGTCGCCCGACACCGCCCACACGTGAGCCTCGGTGAACGTGATCTGGCGCCCCGGTTTCAGCACCTGCGCCTCGCACACCAGTCGCTCGCCACGCGCCGGGCGCAGCAGGCTGGTCTTCAGCTCGGCGGTGAGGATCCAGTGCCCTTCGGGTGCCATCGACTGCGCGGCGGCGCCCATCGAGTGGTCGGCCATCGTCACCATCACGCCGGCGTGCACGACGCCGGTGTGCTGCGTGTGGCGTTTCTCGACGCGCAACTCGGTCGACACCGTGCCCGCGCCGACGGCCGTCGGCACCACGCCGAGGTCGACCATGAATGGTGCCGAGGCGAAGATGCTGCGCGCGAGGTCGAGGTTGAGCGTCATGATGCCGTCAGCGGGCCACCCGGACGATCGTGCCCTGCGCCACCGCGCACAGCTTCTCTTCGCCGCCGCGCCAGGCCAGCACGTCGCAGCGGCACACCACCTGGCTGCGGCTGAGCGCCACCGCCTCGGCGCGCGCGATCAGGCGCTCGCCGATCGCCGGGCGCACGTAGTTGATCTTGAATTCGGAGGTCACCACCGCGAAGCCGAGCGCCGAGCCGCCGGCATAGGTGAGCGCGTTGTCGGCCAGATAGCTGACGACGCCGCCGTGTGCGAAGCCGTTCTGCTGCAGCAGTTCGGTGCGCAAGGTCAGCTCCAGTTCGGCACGGCCGGCCGTCAGTACATTGAGCCGCGCACCCAGCAGGCGGCTGAACGGCTGCTCGTCGAGCACCTCGCGGCCGCGCGCCAGCAGCTCGGCATGCGCCGCGTCGCTCATCGCGCCAGGCCGAAGTGCTGCAGCGCCGCGTGCGCAATCGGCGCGCCCCACTCCTGCACGAAGTGGCCGCCCTCGGCAACTTCCATCGGGCTCGGGCAGCCGCGAATGGTCTGCTGCAATGCGCGCATCGGCGTCTCGCCCAACACCGGATCCTTCATGCCGATCGCCATGAAGCTATCGCCCGCCCACTCGTAGTGCCAGAAGTCCTGTGCGCGCCGGCTGATGGCGGCACCTGGCGCACCCTCGCCGTCGGGAACCAGGTTGGGAAACGCCTTGAGCGCCGCCTTGAAGGTGGCGTTCGGGAACGGCGCGTCGTACGCGGCGATCTCGGCCGCACTCAAGTCGGGCTTGCCGCGCGCCAGCAACTTGCCCACCGGAAGGTCATCCTGCGAGTTCGAGTAGGCGCGCCACTGCCGAAAGCCTTCGGTCACCTGGCCCGTGCCCAGGCCGGTGTTCATCACAAGCAGGCGCGTGAAGCGCCCAGGCATCTCGTGCGGCAACGTCAGGCCCAGCAGGCCTCCCCAGTCCTGGCACACCAGCAGGATGTTCCTCAGGTCGAGCCGCTCGATGAAGCGCATCAGCATCGCGCGATGCCGGTCGAACGTGTGCCAGGTGGCCTCCGACGGCTTGTCGGAGCGGCCGAAGCCGATCAGGTCGGGCGCCACCACACGCAGTCCGGCGCCGACGAACACCGGGATCATGTGTCGGTACAGGTACGACCAGGACGGGTTGCCGTGCAGGCACAACGCCGTTGCCGGCGCGCGTGACGGCCCTTCGTCGAGGTAGTGCGCGCGCAGGCCCTTGAGCGCCGGCAAATCGTCGAAATACCGCGCCTCCCACGGATAGCCCGGCAGATCCCGAAAGCGCTCCTCGGGTGTGCGCAGCAGTTGCACGCGTCGTCGCTCAGAGCACTTCGAACACGCCGGCCGCGCCCATGCCGCCGCCGATGCACATCGTGACGCACACCTTCTTCGCGCCACGCCGCTTGCCTTCGATCAGCGCATGGCCGGTCAGCCGCTGGCCGCTGACGCCGTAAGGGTGGCCGATGGCGATCGCGCCGCCGTTGACGTTGAGCCGGTCCATCGGGATACCGAGCTTGTCGGCGCTGTACAGCACCTGCACCGCGAAGGCTTCGTTGAGCTCCCACAGGTCGATGTCGCTCACCTTGAGGCCCAGACGCTGCAGCACCTTCGGCACCGCGAACACCGGGCCGATGCCCATCTCGTCGGGCTCGCAACCGGCCACCGCGAAGCCGAGGAAGCGGCCGAGCGGCTTCAGGCCCTTCTGCTGCGCGTAGCGCTCGTGCACGATCACGCAGGCACCGGCGCCGTCGCTGAACTGGCTGGCGTTGCCAGCGGTGACCACGCCACCGGGAATCGCGGGGCGGATGTCCTTGATGCCGTCGACCGTCGTGCCAGGGCGCAGGCCTTCGTCCTTGTCGACGGTGACCTCCTTGCTGCGCAGCCCGAGCACCGCGTCGGCGACGCCGGCGGTGACGACGCCGCCCGGCACCGCGGTGCGGATGTCCTTGATGCTTTCGTAGGTGGTGCCCGGACGCAGGCCTTCGTCGGCCTTGACGGTGACTTCCTTGCTGCGCAGGCCGAGCTGCGCGTCGGCCACGCCCGCGGTCACGGTGACGGCCACCAGCTCGGCGTCGAACAGGCCTTTCTCCTGCGCGGCGCAGGCCTTCTGCTGGCTTTCGGCGCCGTAGCGGTCCTGGCGCTCCTTGCCGATCTTGTAGCGCTTGGCCACCGTCTCGGCGGTCTGCAGCATCGGCCAGTAGATCTCGGGCTTGTGCTCCATCAGCCAGCTGTCCTGGAACATGTGCATGTTCATCTCGTTCTGCACGCACGAGATGCTCTCCA
>DATJYZ010000027.1:0-13420 GCA_035499355.1 Burkholderiaceae bacterium
GAGCCCGAGCTCCTGGATCTTGCGGGTGATGGTGTTGCGCCCGATACCGAGTTTTTGCGCCGCCTCGATGCGGCGGCCGCGCGTGTTCTCGAGCGCCACGTGGATCAGGCGGCCCTCGAACTGGCGCGTTAGGTGGCCCCAGACGTCGGGCACACCGGCCTCGAGCAGGCGGCGCGCCTCCTGCGCCAGCTGAACCAGCCAGGCGTCGACGCCCAGCGAGCCCACCGACGGCGCGGCACTCACCGGTTCTGCCTGAACGCCGCCGGCGCGCACGGGCGGCTCGACGGACGCGCGTGGCGCGGCATGCTCGGCCAGCACCTCGGGCGGGAGGTCCTTTGGTTCGATCAGTTGCGCCGGCGCCATCACGGTCAGCCAGTGGCACAGGTTCTCGAGCTGGCGCACGTTGCCCGGGAAGTCGAAGCGCATCAGGCGCTCCATCGCGGCGTCGCTCAGCCGCTTGGCCTCGACGCCCAGGTCGTGCGCACTGCGGGCAAGGAAGGTACGCGCCAGGCCCGGGATGTCCTCGCGCCGCTCGCGCAGCGGCGGCAGCCGCAGCCGGATCACGTTGAGGCGGTGGAACAGGTCCTCGCGGAACGCACCATCCTTGACCCGCTGCTCCAGGTTCTGGTGCGTCGCCGCGATCACGCGCACGTTGGCCTTCAACGGCTGGTGGCCGCCGACGCGGTAGAACTGGCCGTCGGACAGCACGCGCAGCAGCCGCGTCTGCAGGTCGAACGGCATGTCGCCGATTTCGTCGAGGAAGAGCGTGCCGCCGTCGGCCTGCTCGAAGCGGCCGCGACGCATCGTCTGCGCGCCGGTGAAGGCGCCGCGCTCGTGGCCGAACAACTCCGACTCGAGCAGATCCTTGGGAATCGCCGCCGTGTTGATGGCGATGAACGGGCCCTTGTTGCCCTGCTCGCCGCGCGGGCTGTGACGATGCAGCGCGCGCGCGACCAGCTCCTTGCCGGTGCCGGACTCGCCGGTGATCAGCACGGTCACGTTGCTCTGGCTGAGGCGCCCGATGGCGCGGAACACGTCCTGCATCGCCGGCGCCTGGCCGAGCATTTCGGGCGCCGCGGCGCCGACGTCGTCACCGACCTGCTCGCGCAGGCTCTCGTCGACCGCGCGGCGGATCAGCTCCACCGCCTTGGGCAGGTCGAACGGCTTCGGCAGGTACTCGAACGCGCCGCCCTGGAACGCCGACACCGCGCTGTCGAGATCCGAGTACGCGGTCATCACGATCACCGGCAGCCCCGGATGCTGTTGCTTGACCTTGTTGAGCAGGTCGAGCCCGGAACCGCCGGGCATGCGGATGTCGCTCACCAGCACCTGCGGCGCATCGGTCTCGAGCGCCGACAGCACGTCGCGCGGATTGGAAAAGGTTCGCACGTTGAACTGCTCGCGGGTGAGCGCGCGCTCGAGCACGAAGCGAATCGATTGATCGTCGTCGGCCACCCAGATCGGCTTCATCGGCAATGTGTGTGCGGTCGGATTCAAGGGAATGACTAAGGCAGCGGAATCACGATCTTGAACACCGTGCGGCCCGGCACCGATTCGCAATCGATCGCTCCGTGGTGCTGCTGCACGAACATCTGCGCCAGCGTGAGCCCGAGTCCCGAACCGCCCTCGCGCCCAGACACCAGCGGGAAGAAGATGCGATCGCGGATCGACTCGGGCACACCAGGCCCGTTGTCCTCGACATGCAATTCCAATGCCAGTTTGCTCCGCTCCTTGCCGATCGTCGCCTGGCGCGCGGCGCGCGTGCGCAGCACGATGCGCGCGCTGCCTGCCGCGATGCGTTCGGCGAGCGCGTGCGCCGCGTTCTGCACGATGTTGAGCACGGCCTGGATCAGTTGCTCGCGGTCGCCGCGAAACTCGGGCAGCGACACGTCGTAGTCACGAATCAGCGCCAGCCCACGCGGGAACTCCGCCAGCACGACCGAGCGGACACGCTCGCACACCTCGTGGATGTTGACGTCGCCCACCACGTGTGGCCGCCGATGCGGCGCCAGCAGGCGGTCGACCAGCGCCTGCAGACGATCGGCCTCGTGCACGATGACCTCGGTGTACTCGATCAGCTCCGCTGAACCGACGGCCCCTTGACTGCCGAAGCCGGCAGCCGCTCCCCGGGGGGAGCGACCATCCCGGGCGCGCCCCTGCGGATGACCCAGCTCCATGGCCAGCAGCTGTGCCGCGCCGCGGATGCCGCCGAGCGGGTTCTTGATCTCATGGGCCAGGTTGCGGATCAGCTCGCGGTTGGCGGAGATCTGGTCGAGCGCACGCTCCTCGCGGTCCTGCCGCGTCTGCTGTTCGACCTCGAGCATCTCCACCAGCACCAGCTCCGACACCTCGGGTCGATGCATGTCGCCGCGGGGCTCCACCTGCGTGACGATCACGTGCACCGGCAGCTCCTCGGCCGTCATCGCGGCCCCGCTCACTTTGAGCGTGGCCTCGAGACGCCCGGTGGCCATCTCGTTGCGCGCCACCGCCAGCAGCGTTTCGCGCAGCGGCGCGGCGTCGACGAAGCGATCGAACAGGCTGGTGCGGACCAGCGCGCGTCGCGACAGCCCGACCGCCGACTCGAAGCCGGTGTTGGCGAACAGCACGGTGCCGTCGGGCCGCGCCAAGGCCACCAGCGTGGCCAGCAGGTCGAAGGCCTCGTAGCGCTCGGGGTTCATCGCCCGGCCCGCCAGCGGGTGCCCTGCGGTTGCACGACCAGCGGCCGAGCGGCAGGCGCGTGCCTGCGGCTTACTGCGGCAACTTGGCCAGTTCGCGCCGGATGGCGGCGATGTCTTCTTCCTTGCGCGCGATGGCCGAGCGCATCTCTTCCACGCGATCGAGATAACGCTGGTAGTTGCGCTCGTCGCCCTGGCGCTCGGGCTCGCCGTTGTTGAACGCCTTCTGCATGTCGGCCAAGCGCGATTCCTCGCGCCTGAGCTCGGCTTCGAGCAGCTTGCGCGCGTCGTTGTCGCGCTGGCGCTGCGCGGCCGGGTCCACCTTGCCTTCGCCCTTGGCCGCCGACGACACCGGCGGCGCCTTCGCGGCTGCCGGCTTGGGCGTCTGCACGATCGTCACCGGCGCACCTTCGATCGTGCGGCAATTCTTTTCCTTGGCTTCCTGGGCGCTGATCTGGTCGGTGTAGAGGATCGGCGGACCGGGGCAACGGTACACCGGGCCGCCGCTGGGAGTGCCCTGCGGCCAAGCCGCGGAAGCCGCCGCCAGCAACGACAAGGCCGTCCACAACGAATGCTTCATCGCACCGAACTCCTGGGCCCGCCACGGGCCGGCGTTGCACCAACAACGCGGCATTGTCGCAAACCGTCGACGGCCAACGACAAAGGGACGGCGCCCAGGCCGTCCCTTTGACACGCTTGACCGCAGCGATTTGGGCGGGCGCCGGGACTCGGCCGCCTACAGGCTGTAGTACATGTCGAACTCGACCGGGTGCGTGGTCATGCGGAACCGCGTCACCTCCTGCATCTTCAGCTCAATGTAGGCATCGATGTAGCCGTCGGTGAAGACCCCGCCCTTGGTCAGGAACGCGCGTCCCTTGTCGAGGTAGTCCAGCGCCTGGTCCAGGCTGTTGCAGACGGTGGGGATCTTCGCGTCCTCTTCCGGCGGCAGGTGGTACAGGTCCTTGGTCGCCGCCTCGCCGGGATGGATCTTGTTTTCCACGCCGTCCAGCCCCGCCATGAGCATCGCGCTGAACGCGAGATACGGGTTGCAGGTGGGATCCGGGAAGCGCACCTCGATGCGTCGGCCCTTCGGATTGGCAACGTACGGGATGCGCACCGACGCCGAGCGATTGCGCGAGCTGTAGGCCAGCTTCACCGGCGCCTCGAAGCCGGGCACCAGCCGCTTGTAGCTGTTGGTGCCAGGGTTGGTGATCGCGTTGAGCGCCCGCGCGTGCTTGATGATGCCGCCGATGTAGTACAGCGCGAATTCCGACAGCCCCGCGTAGCCGTCGCCGGCGAACAGGTTCTTGCCGCCCTTCCACACCGACTGGTGCACGTGCATGCCGGAGCCGTTGTCGCCGACCACCGGCTTGGGCATGAAGGTCGCGGTCTTGCCGTAGGCGTGCGCGACGTTGTGGATGATGTACTTCTGCACCATCAGCCAGTCGGCGCGCTGCACCAGCGTCGAGAACTTGGTGCCGAGCTCGTTCTGGCCCATGCCGCCCACCTCGTGGTGGTGCACTTCGACAGGAATGCCCATCTGCTCGAGCAGCAGGCACATCTCGGAACGCATGTCCTGCATGCTGTCGACCGGCGGCACCGGAAAATAGCCGCCCTTGACGGCCGGCCGGTGGCCCAGATTGCCGCCTTCGAAGTCAAGGCCCGTGCTCCACGGGGCCTCTTCGGAATCGATCTTCACGAAGCAGCCGGACATGTCGACGCTCCAGCGCACCTGGTCGAAGATGAAGAACTCGGGCTCGGGACCGAAGTAGGCCGCGTCGCCGACGCCGCTGCCCTTGAGGTAGGCCTCGGCGCGCTTGGCCAGCGAGCGCGGATCGCGCTCGTAGGGCTTGCCGTCACCGGGCTCGAGCACGTCGCACGACATGAACAACGTGGGCTCTTCGTAGAACGGGTCGATGTTGGCGGTCGCAGGGTCGGGCATCAGCAGCATGTCGGACGCTTCGATGCCCTTCCAGCCGGCGATCGACGAGCCGTCGAAGGCATGGCCGGAGGTGAACTTGTCCTCGTCGAATGCCGAGACGGGCACCGAGACGTGTTGCTCCTTGCCGCGGGTGTCGGTGAAGCGGAAATCGACGAACTTGACTTCGTTTTCCTTCACCATCTTCATCACATCGGCGACGGTCTTTGACATTCAAGGATCTCCTAGCAGAACGCGAGTGTTGGTGGTTGTGGGGAGTGGCTGAGTGCGGGGTCGCCTGCGGCGACCCCGAGCGAGGCCGCGTGCCGCGAAGCACGGGCCATCAAGCAGAAACCATGCCATTGCCCGGCCCATCGCGACGCCCCTCGTGGCCGCCCCGGACGCGCGCGATGCAGCACGTGTCCGGTGCGAGCATAGCACCACGATGGTGCCTTCCCCAGGCGGGTCAGCGCACCAGTTCAGGACCCAAGCGTGCCCCGAGAATGACAAGGCCGGCCTTCAGCTCGGTGAATGCCGCCTCGCTGGAAGCGGCGTCACCCTTGACGCCGAGCTCGATATGCCGACCGTGGACCGGGTGGTCGACGCTCGGCAGGCTGAAGACCTTCACGCCCGGAAATCCGGCCTCGATGCGCTCCATCAGCGGGGTCAGCGTCGCCTCCATCGAGCCGGTCACGATCACCGAACGCTCGACGCGCCGCTGGCTGCCGTGCAGCGCGACGTAGCGGGTGTCGAGCAGCCATTCGATCATCGGGTGCGCCATCACCGGGAAGCCGGGCACGAAGTGCACGTCGCCGACGCTGAAGCCCGGAATCTTGTTGTACGGGTTAGGGATGATCTGCGCGCCCTGCGGGAAGACGCCCATGTTGAGGCGATGCACGTTGTCGGGGCGCTCGGACTCGAACGGCAGGCCTTGCTCGCGCGCGACGTCGCGCATGCGCTCGAGGATCAGCTCCTTGGCGCGCGGGTGCAGCTCCAGCGGCACGCCGAGCGCAGCCGCGGCGCACTGGCGCGTGTGATCGTCCGGCGTCGCCCCGATGCCACCGCAGCAGAACACCGCGTCGCCACCCGCGAACGCGTCGTGCAGCACGGCGGTGATGCGCGCGCGCTCGTCGCCGACGTAGCGCGCCCAGCTCAAGCCGAGGCCGCGTGCGCCGAGCAGCTCGATCACCTTGGGCAGATGCTTGTCCTGCCGCTTGCCCGACAGGATCTCGTCGCCGACGATCACCAGGCCGAAGTTCATCGCGGCGGCGATTCGATCGCGAGCGAATTCGGGTTCGCGGGCGCTTTGGCGCGCAGGCGCTCGAGCTGTGCCAAGCCGTAGTGGACGAACCACAGCGCGCTGAACGCGAACACCAGCGTGTACAGCCACACCGACAACGGGATCAGCAACGGCGCAAGCACGATCGTCAGCGCGTTGAGCGCCCACAGCAGCGACGGCGCCGCGCCGAGGTAGCCAGCGACGACCCCGATGGCCAGCAGCGGCCAGCGATGCTCGCGCATCAACTGGCGTCGTTCCAGCGCATCGGCGTGCTCGGCCAGCGCGTCGTGGCTCATCACGCGATAGGTCAACCAACCCCAGATCAGCGGCGGCAGCACCAGGATCAGCGGCGGCACGAGCCACAGCGGCAGCGAGAACAGCAACAGCCCGAGTGCGACCAGGGTGCTGCTGAGCGAGACCCAGACGCTGGACCACGCGCCGGCGCCACGGCGGCGCTCCAGCCGCGGGAAGCGACGGTCGGCCACCAGGCCGACGATGGCCGGAGTCATCAACAAACCCACCAGCAGCACCGAGACCACCACCACGAGCGGCAGCGCCAACGTCACGACGATGGCCGGCGCCAGGACGGCACGCACGGCCTCGCCCATCCAGCGCTCGGCCCACTGTACGGCCGCGCCGATCAGCGGCCAGCTCTGCAGGCCGCCCTGCACCGCCGCGATCGCGGCATCCCAGTACAGCCACCAGGCGAGCCAGGACAACAGCGTGCCGACCAACAACGGCAGCAGTGACAGCCCGATCACGCGCGGGTGCAGGCAGTAGGCCGCCGCACGCCAGAAAGCGTCAAGCACCTCCTTCATCGGGCGCGCATCATCGCAGAGCTCTAGCGCAGGTTGCCGGTGTGCCCCAACGAGTAGCGACCCGGCTGCGGCCACACGGTGAGGCCGTGCGGCTCGGCACCCACCTTGACCTGCCGCACGTCGCCGTTGCTGGTGTCGAAGCGGTACACGACGTCGTCGTAGCGCGCCGCCAGCCACAGCCACTTGCCGTCGGCGCTGACGTTGCCCATGTCGGGGCTGCCGCCACCCGGGACGGCCCAGCGCGCCACCACTTTCTCGGTGGCGAAGTCGATCACCGTCACGCCGCCGTTGCCCAGCCTGGGGCCGTGGATCTTGTGCGAGCCGCGGTTGGCCACGTAGAGGTGTCGGCCGTCGCGGCTCGGGTACAGGCCATGCGCGCCGAGGCCGGTGGGGATGAACCCGACCTGCTTGAACGACTCGCCGTCGACGACGTGCACGCCGTCGGCGTGCATGTCGGCGACGTAGTAGTGCTTGCCGTCGGGCGAGGCGCGGATGTCCTGCGGCATGCCCTTGGCCACCGTGCAGACCTCGCTCTCGCCAGGCTCCCACACCTGGCCCGGTTGCGTGCGCGGTGCGCCGGGCACTTCCTTGAAGCGGGTGGCCGGCATCTGCAGCTGCAGATAGCCGAGCACCTTGCGCTCGACCAGGTCGATCTTCACCAGCGTGCCCGAGAATTCGCAGGTGAAGATCGCGAAGCGGCCGTCGATCGAGAAGTCGGCATGGTTGACGCCGGGGCAGCCAGGCACGTCGATCGAGTACTGCATCGCCATCGTCTGCGGATCGCGGAAGTCCAGCCGCTTGCGCGCCTCGGCCACCACGATCGCCGACTTGCCGTCGGGCGAGTAGTACATGTTGTACGGATCGTCGACCGGCACCGCCTTGCCGGGCTTGCCCGACTTCGGGTCGATCGGCGTCAGGCTGCCGTCGGTGCGTCCTTCGGCATTGTTGGTGACCCACAGCGTGCGCAGGTCCCACGACGGCACGATGTGCTGCGGCCCGACGCCGACCTTGAAGCGATCGACGACCTTCATCGCGGCCGGGTCGATCACGTAGACGTCGTTGGAGCGCAGGTTCGGCACGTAGACGCGCTCGAGTGCGCCTTCCACCGCCGCACTGAACTTGCCGGCGGCCGTCTCGCTGTAGAGGTTGCCCGCATCCGGCACCGGCGGCATGCCCGGCGTGGTGGTGATCGTGGTCCTCGCCGCCGGCGCACTGGCCGGGCCAGACGCGGCGGCCTGCGCGCGCACCCACGGTGCCGCCATCCACATCGCGCCCGCCAGCACGGCCAGGGCGGCCATCGTCGACGCTGCCGCCAGCGCGCCCGGTCGGTTCACGGTAGTTGCCCGCTTCATGTTGCTTTCGAGAGGTGACTAGTTCTGCTTGCCAGCGGGTCCCGCGGTGCGGGCGCGGATCGCCGCCACCGATGCCGCCACGATGTGCTCGATGCCGTCGCGACCGAGCGCTGCGCTGGCGCGCCGCGGATCGCCGCTGACGCCTTCGACCGCCTGCAGTCGTTGCGGCCGCACCAGCGACTCGTCGACCGCCCACGCCAGCGACGTGTCGGCCAGGCCAGCATGCCGCCCGATCTCCTGCGGCGTGTAACCCTGCGCAGCGAGCCTGGCGTCGAACGCCTGCGCCGCGGCGTAGTACTCGGTCAGCGCGACCACCGCCGACGACCCGCCCCAGGCCCGATTGAGCTTGTCGGCCACCCGCTGCAGGCTGCTCTGATAGCCACCGTGATCGCCGAGCAGCACGACGTGGCGAAAGCCGTGGCGATGCAGGCTGCGCGCAGTGCCCTCGATCACGGCCTCGAACGCCGCCACCGGTACGGAGATCGTGCCGGCATAGCGCATGTGTTGCGACGGCGGATCGATGTTGCCTTCGGGCACATAGGCGATCACCGGTGCCACCACCGTGTGACCCAGCTGCTCGGCGATGCGCGCGGCGAGCACGCGCACGCGCACGTTGTGCTTGCCCAGGGTCAGGTGCGCGCCGTTCTGCTCGGTGCCGCCGATCGGCACCAGCACGGTGGTGGTGCCCTCGTCGATCAGCGTGCGCAACTCGACCGACGTCAATTCTTCCAGCCACACGCCGGCGGCGATCGATCGCAGCGGCGTGGCCGCAAGCACGGCCACGGCCAGCGCGATTGCGAGCCGGCGCCGCTCACTCATCGTCGCCGCCGAGGATGCCTCCGAGCAGGCCGCCCGCAGCGAAGCCGGGCAACACCGATCCCTCCTCGCGACTGCCGCCGCGCTGCGGCGCCGCGGCGAACACGCGGCTGGCCAGCCGCGAGAACGGCAGGCTCTGCAGCCAGATCGTGCCCGGGCCGGTCATGCGCGCAAGGAACAGTCCCTCGCCGCCGAACAGTGCGGTCTTCACCTTGCCCACGTACTGGATCTCGAAGCTCACGCCCGGCGTGTAGGCCACGACACAACCGGTGTCGATGAACAGCGACTGGCCGGCAGCGAGCTCGCGGTTGACCACCGTGCCGCAGGCATGCACGAAGGCCAGGCCGTCGCCTTCGAGCTTCTGCATGATGAAGCCTTCGCCGCCGAAGAATCCGACGCCGAGCTTCTGCTGGAACGCGATGCCGAGCGACACGCCGCGCGCGGCGCACAGGAACGCATCCTTCTGGCACAGCAGCGTGCCACCCAGCTGGCCGAGCGGCATCGGCACGATCTTGCCGGGATAGGGCGCGCCGAACGCGACGCGCTGCTTGCTGGCGGCCTGGTTGGTGTAGATGGTGGTGAACAGCGACTCGCCGCTCAGCAGGCGTTTGCCGGCGCCGAGCAACTTGCCGAACAGGCCGCCCTGGTTGCCGCCCGAGCCGTCGCCGAACACGGCTTCCATCGCGATGCCCGGATCCATGAAGAACATGCTGCCGGCTTCACCGATGGCGGCCTCGCCGGGATCGAGCTCGACCTCGACGAACTGCATCTCCGAGCCTTTGATCTCGTAGTCCACCACATCCATCGCCATGCGCGCACCGACCGTGTTTGCCGAAGTCGGCGCGATGGTAGCGAACTTCGATGGCGCGCCGCCTTGCGCGGCGACAAAGGTGTGCAGGCCTTCTCGGCCACGCGCGCAGGCGCGGCCGCCGCCGCTTCAGCGCAACGGCAGCGAACCGGGCCCGGCCAGCACGCAGGCCAGCACCAGCATCCCCAACGAGGCGAGCGCGGCGACCAGCAGCAGCCAGTGCGGGTGCAGTCGCGAATCGTGGCGGTAGCGCAGTTTGAAGGTGTCCATCTGCGGTGCGTGGTGGCGGGCTCGGGCACGAGACCCTGCGCGCAACGATAGGGCGGGCCTGTTCACGGCGCATCCCACTCAGGAGGGATGAAACGACAGGCCACGGTGCGGCTTGAACCGCGCGGGCCGCCGACGCAACGCCACGGCCGAGCGTCAATCGTGCCGCAGCAGACGCGGCAGCGCCTGGGCCGCGGTGGCGCGCAGCACCACGTGGGCCGCGTCGTCGATCTCGCTGTCGTGCGGGTTGACGATGGCGACGAACGCGCCGGCGCGCCGTGCCATTGCCGCCAGGCCTGCCGCCGGCCACACCGCGCCCGAGGTGCCGACGACGAGCGCGACGTCGCACGCGCGGGCGGCCCGCTCGGCGGCGTCGATCGCGTCCGGTGGCAGCAGCTCGCCGAACCACACCACCGCGGGTCGCACAAGGTTGCCGCACGCGACACAGCGCGGCGGCCGGCCAGGGGTCGCTTCGCGCGTCGCGCAGGGCGCCGCTCGCGGGCAGCGATCGAGCCAGCGGTCGGCCAGCAGCTCGCCGTGCAGCCGGATGGTCGCGCCGTTGCCGGCGCGCTGGTGCAGGTCGTCGACGTTCTGGCTGGCCAGCGTCAGCACGCCGGGACGCCGCCGCTCGAACGCACCGAGCGCCCGATGGCCGGCATTGGGCTGTGCGCGCGCCATCGCGCTGCGACGCCCGGCGTACCAGTCCCATACCAACTGGGGGTCGGCGCGAAAGCCTTCCTCGCTCGCCAGCTGCGCGGGATCGAAGCGCGACCAGAGGCCGGTGAGCGCGTCGCGAAACGTCGCGATGCCGCTTTCGGCGCTCATGCCCGCGCCGGTGAGGACGAACAACGCGCGCGCCGCGTCGATGCGGCCGCGCACGTCGTCGATGGGCTCCTCACGCATCGCGCTGGCGCCGCGCCTCGAACAGGCAGACCCCGGCCGCCACCGAGACGTTGAGGCTCTCGACCGCGCCGTGCATCGGAATGCGCAGCAGCGCGTCGCAGCTCGTGCGTGTCAGCTGACGCAGGCCTTTGCCCTCGGCGCCGAGCACCAGCGCGAGCGGACCGCGCAGGTCGGCCTGGTGGATCGTCTGCGGCGCGTCCTCGACTGCACCGACGACGCGGATGCCATGCGCCTTGAGTGCGCCGATGCAGCGCGCCAGATTCGTCACCATCAGGTACGGCACGGTCTCCGCCGCGCCGCTGGCCACCTTGGCCACCGTGGCGTTGACGCCCACGGCATGGTCCTTCGGCGCGATCACCGCGTGCGCGCCGGCGCCGTCGGCCACGCGCAGGCAGGCGCCGAGGTTGTGCGGGTCGGTCACGCCGTCGAGCACCAGCAGCAGCGGCGCGCCCTGCACGTCCTCGAGCACCTCATCGATCGTGCGCGCCTTGAACACCGCGTCGACCCGCGCCACCACGCCCTGGTGGCGGTGCGTGCCCGCGAGCCGCTGCAGGCTGGCATCGTCGCTGTCGATCACCCGCGCGCCTGCTTCCTGAGCCCGCGCGACGAACTGGCGCATGCGCGCGTCGCGGCGCGTGGTGTCGACGTGAATCTCGCGCACCGACTCCGGCGCGGTCTTCAACCGCACGGTCACCGCGTGGAACCCGAACAGCACCTGACGTGCAGCCATGCGGCACATCGTAGCCGGGCCGTCGCCGGGCCCGCGACCAGACACCGGCTCAGGCCTGCACGCTGATCAGGCTGCCCGGTTGCGTGGCTTCGCCGGCGCGGTCGTCGTCGATGTCGAGCTGGCGCGCCAACTCGTGCAGGAACGCGCCGAGCTGCGCCTGCAGCGCGGCGGTCGAGTGCGCGCGCGGCCGTCCAGCCGCCTGCTGCAGTGCGTCGAATGCGCCGAGCAAGGCTGCCTCGTGGTCGGCGCGCCGGCGCGCCGCGTCGTTGGCACGCACGACGGCCGGGCGCACCACCGGGTCACCGTCGCTGGAGGCCTGGTTCAGGGCGCGGGCGAAGGCGATCAGCGCGTGCTCCAGCGCCAGGTCGGCGCCGCCGTCCGCCGCAGCCGTGGGCAGCAGCGCGTGCAACAACGCGCGCATCAGCGGTGAGCGACTCGCGCTGTCGCAATCGCGTCCGCGCGCGCCTCTGGCCTCGCGATCGGCACCCGCGTCGTCGCCCGCATCGGGCCCTGGGTGGCGTGGCGCATCGGGGTTCACGCCGGGCGCCTGCAGCGGCGCCGGGGCACGCGCCGCATCGCGCCGGCTGGGGGCAATCCGGTAGGCCTGTGACAGCGAGGCGAACGACATGCCCGCTGCTATCGGCCACCACGGTCGCGCGCTGAGCGGCAGTTTGGCGCGAAAAGTAACCGCGGGCCGTGCACGCTCGATCGGCCGCCGAGCTTGCGGCGGACCTGGCGAGCTCAGCGCCGCAGCGCCACCAACGCCGTCAGCACGCCGATGAAGAACGGCTGATGCACCATGTAGAAGCTCAACGACCAGCGCCCGAGCCAGGCCAGTCCGCGGGCCATGCGCGGAATCGGCCCCGCGAACGCGTCGCGGGCATGCACCAGCAGCCACTGGCCGCACGCCAGGCCCCACGCCATCACGCCGAGCCACGGCAGCACCGGCACGTAGTCTTCGGTGACCGGCTTGTGCGCCACCAGCCCGATCCAGCTCAGCCACGGCGGATCGAACAGCTCGTGGCGCCACAGCAGCGGCGCCGCGATGGCGACCGCGCCGAACAACCAAAGCCAGCGCCCGAGCGGCGCGACCAGTCGCACCGCGATGAGCATCACCGCGATGCCGTGCAGCACGCCGAAGTAGATCCAGCTGCGCGGAAACATCAGGTGCGAACCGATCGACACCAGCACCGCGCAACCCGCGATCTGCGCCCAGCGCCGCCAGAACCGCGGCCACGGCTGGCCATCGGCCAGCGCCACCGCCTGGGCCAACCCGGCGCAGAACAGGAACAGGCTGACGATCATCGTGCGCTGCGTCGTCCAGAAGACGTCGACGGTGAAGTGGTGCCTGGGCTCGAAGAAGCCGAAGTAGTTGAGGTCGAAGCAGAAGTGGAAGGCGGCCATCCAGACGATGGCCACGCCGCGCAGTGCGTCGAGCCTGTCGAAGCGCCGGCCCGCGGCGCTCGGCGCGGCGTTCACTCTTCGTCGGGCGGGGACAGCAGCGGCAGCCCGGAATCCTTGCCCAGCAGGCCGACCTTGGCGTAGATGCCGAGCTTGTCGCGCGTGTCGGTGATGTCGAGGTTGCGCATCGTCAACTGGCCGATGCGGTCGGCCGGGGTGAAGGCGCCCTCGCCCTTCTCCATCGTCAGCCGCTCGGGCTGGTAGGTGAGGTTCGGGCTCTGCGTGTCGAGCAGCGAGTAGTCGTTGCCGCGCCGCAGCTCGAGCCACACCTCGCCGGTGACGGCGCGCGCCACCCAGCGCTGCGCCGTCTCGCGCAGCATCATCGCCTGCGGGTCGAACCAGCGGCCGTGGTAGAGCAGCTTGCCGAGCCGCCGCCCGTTGCTGCGGTACTGC
>DATJYZ010000028.1:0-7962 GCA_035499355.1 Burkholderiaceae bacterium
GGTGTCGTTCGACAACTGATCAGCGCGCGCGGCACTGCGGCGAACGCCGCGCCTTGCGCAGGTAAGCGATGAGGTCCGCTCGCTCGCCCGCGTCGGGCACGACGTCGTACGTCATCGCGGTGCCGGGGAGCATCGGTCAACCGGCACCCTGCGCGGGCCACTCAGCGCGCCGCTGCGCTCAACCGTGCGCCTCGGCGAGCAGGGCGCGGGCCTGCACCACGTCGTGCGCGTCGCGGTCGGCCTCGTCGAAGCGCTGCAGCAGCGGCGCCAGCAGCGTGGCAAGCGCGGCCTTGCGGCGGGCCCCGTCGCCCGTGCGGCACAGCGTGGCGGCGATGCGCAGCTCGAACAATCCCGCCTGCTGGCTGCGCGCGAGCCGCAGCGCCTCGTCGAGGCATCGTTCGGCATCGCCGGCGCGGCCCTCGCGCGCGAGGATCTCGCCCTTGAAGCGCAGCAGTTCGGCCAGGTAGAAGCGCTCGCCGTGCCGCAGCGCGATGCCGATGGCATCGTCGAGCGCGGCAAGCGCCTCGTCCAGGCGGTCTGCCGCCGCCAGGCCTTCGGCGCGCAGCGCGATCCAGAACGGCTGGTAGGCCAGTGCCTGGGTTCCGGTGTAGTCGCGAATGCCCTCCGAGATCTGCTCGAGCCCGGCCTCGACCTCGCCGCGCTGCACCCGTTGCGCGCCGACGATCGCCGACGACGGACCGATCCAGGTCGCGAAGCCTTGTTCGCGCGCCGCCTGCAGCGACTGCAGGCCGCGCGCGAGTGCGCCGGCATGGTCGCGCTGGATGTGCAGCGCGGCCGCCAGATAGCACAGCGAGAAGTTGACCGTGTGTGCGCCGCCAAGGCTCTCGGAGTGCGCCAGCCCCTGCAGCGCGGCGCGGCGCCCGGCGGCGGGCCGGCCGCCGATCGTCAGCGCCAGTGCGAGGTAACACAGGCCGGTGGACTTCTGGTCCTGCACGTACATCACCTGGCGTGCCGGCCGGCCCGCGGCGTGCTGCTGCTCGTAGATGCGCAGCGCCTGGTCGAGGTTGTGGCGCGCCGCATCGAGCTCGCCACACAGGAACTGCGTGCCGCCGAGCAGCAGGTGGCCCATCACGAAAGGTGATTGCGCCGACTGCCGGGCCGCGCGCTGCAGCGTCTCCTCGGCCAACGCGCGGCAGCGCGCAAAGCCGGCGCGCGTGATCTCGACCGCACCGATGCCCGACAGCACCGCGAAGATCTCCGGCGGATCGTCGAGCTCGCGGCACAGCGCGAGCGCCCGGTCGTAGGCCAGCGCGCATGGACCCGACGCGAAGCCGCGATGCTCGGCGTAGACGCCGCCGAGCGCGAGCTGCACGCGCAGCTCGAGCCGCGTGCGCTGCGCCGAGGCCGGCTGTGCCGCCAACAGTTGCAGCGCCCGCTCGAGTTGCGCGATCGCCTCGACGAACCCGCTGCGGCGCGCCGACAGCTTGGCCGCCTGCACCAGGTGGTGCACCGCGTTCGCGTGGTCGTGAGCCACCACGTAGTGGTTGGCCAGCACCTCCGGCTCGGCCGCGGCGGTCTCGGTGAAGTGCTCGGCCAGCGCGCGTGCGATGCGGCCGTGCAGCGCGGCCGATTCCTTCTTCAGCAGGCTCGCGTAGGCGGCGTCCCGCACCAGCGCATGCCGGAATGAGTAGATCGGCACCGCACCGGGCCGGCGGCTGACCAGCAGGCCGGCGCCGACCAGTCGCAACAGGTCTTCTCGCAGCGTCTCTTCGTCGCGGCCAGCGACCTTGGCCAGCAACTCGTGCGAGAACTCGCGCCCGATCACGGCGCCCACCTGCGCCACGGCCTTCGCCGAGCCGAGTCGGTCGAGCCGCGACATCAGCGAGTCGCTGAGCGACGCCGGAATGCCGGCCGGCGTCGCCAGGTCGTGTTCGAGCAGGTCGCGCGTCAGGTCCTCGACGAACAACGGCAGGCCGTCGGTGCGCTCGGCGATCTGCTCGACCGTCGCCGCCGGCAGCGCGCGCTCGCCGCACAGCAGGCCGATCATCGTGCGGGTCTCGTCGCGGCGCAGCGGCGCCAGCGGCAGTTGCCGAAGATGCGCCCGCTCGTCCCACGGCGGCTGGAACTCGGGCCTGGCCGTCAGCACCAGCAGCAGCGGCATGGCCGGCAGCGCATCGACGATCAGCCCCATCAGCTCGTCGCTCGAAGGATCGATCCAGTGAAGGTCCTCGACCACCAGCAGCACCGGACCGCGCTGCGCATGCTCGCGCAGCAGCGCGATCATTGCCTGCAGCAGCCGCTGGCGGTGGCGCTGCGGCGACATGGCCGACAGCGCCGCCGATGGCGCATCGATGGCCAGCAGGCCGGCCAGCAGGGGCAGCGCGTCGTCGCTGCGGCGCAGCGCCTCGGGCAAAAAGGCGGCGAGCTTGGCGAGCCGGGTGGGGCCGTCGTCGCCGTTGGACAGCCCGGCCGCGAAGCTCAGGTAGCGGATCACCGGCGCGAACGGGCTGCCCTGCAGGTTGGGCGAACAGTAATACCACAGGCGCAGGCAGTCGCGGCCGACGATACGGCCGTCGACCACTTCGGCCAGGCGCGACTTGCCGACGCCCGGCTCGCCGGTGATCAGCACGGCCTGGCCGGCACCGCCGCGCACCGTGTCCCACGCGCGCTGCATCGCGTCGAGCGCGGCCTGGCGGCCGACGAACGGCGTGAGGTTGGATGCGCGCAGCGCATGGAAGCGGCTGCGCACGCCGCGCTCGCCGAGCACCTGCCACGCCGGCACGGGGCCATCGAAGCCCTTCAGCACATGGCGGCCGAGGTCGCGATACTCGAACAGCCCGCCGGCCAGGCGCCGTGTCTCGGCCGACACCACGACCATGCCGGGCTCGGCCAGCAGCTGCAGCCGTGCCGCCAGGTTCAGCGCGCCGCCCACGGCCGACACCTCGGCCTCGGCGCTGCGCGCAGCGCCGTGTCCGGCGGCTTCGCCGCCGCTCACCACCACCATGCCGGTGGCGATGCCGATGTGGACGTTCGAGTCGCCGCTGGCCGAGTGTTCGGTCACCGCAATCGCCAGCGCCGCGCGGATCGCTCGCTCGGCGTCGTCTTCGTGGGCGCGCGGGTAGCCGAAATACGCGAGCACACCGTCGCCGACGTATTGCGCGATCGTGCCGCCGTGCGCGCCGACCGTGTCGGCACAGCGCTGGCGGTAGGCCTGTATCACATCGGCCAGTTCCTCCGGGTCGAGGTGCTGCGCCAGCGCCGTCCACGCCACCAGATCGCACAGCATCACCGTCAGCTGGCGGCGTTCGAGCGTTCGCGCCTGGCTGTTCATCGGGTCAGCCTCCGCCGTGCACAACCGGCTCGATCCGCAGCTTCAGCGCGAAGTGGTCGATCTGCAGCGGCAGGTCGCCCGAGCGCAGCGTCGGCTGCACGAGCGTGAAGCGCGCGCGCGCCAGCAACGCGGCCAGCACCGCCTTCAGCACGAAGCGCACCAGCGTCTCGCCGGCGCACGCCTGGTGATGGCGGCTGAACGCGAGCAGCGGCGGCCCGTCGGCCACCGCGTCGGGCAGGAAGCGGTCGGCACGCGCGCCGAAGCGTTGCGGGTCGCGGTGGTGGAAAGCGGCGTGCACGAGCAGCTGCCGCTCGGCCGGCACCTCGATTGCGCCGGGCAGCGCGAAGCACCGCGTGGCTCGCCGCAGCAGCAGCGGCACCGGTGTCCACAGACGCAACTGCTCGAGCAGGCAATCTTCCAGGTAGTGCTGACCGTCGACCGCCTCTGCGGTCGCCTGCGTGCCGGCAGCGCGCGCCTGCGCACGCGCTAGCTCCTGGGCTGCCGGATGCGCGGCGAGCAATGCTAGCGTGCGTGCAACGTGCAACTCGATGGCATCCTTCAGCACGAAGAACCAGAACCCGACCTGCGACGGCACGGCGAGTTCCGGCCCGGCCGAGCCGGTGGCCTGCGCGGCGTCGCGCACCGGGCACGGCGCCGCGCCACCGTTGACGCGGCGCGTGGCGAGCTCGCGCCCGAGCCATGCATGAAACGCGCGAAATGCCGGCCCGTGGCGCAGCAGCCAGTTGGCCAGGCCGGTCAGCCGCGCCAGCTGCACGCTCGCCTGCGGCGCGACGCAGCCCGCTCCGAGCAGCACCTGGTGCGCCACGCGCTCGGCCAGCCGCTCGAAGTCGGCCCAGACGAGGCTGTCCCGACCGTCGGCGAGCAGATGCTCGACCTCCGCCGCGGCGATGCGCGCGAAGCCCTCGCGCTGCGGATGCGGATGGTGCAGCGAGAGCACCGATTCATTGAAGGCGCGGCGTTCGCGCCAGGGCTCGCCGCGCGAGATGATCACGGCATCGGGAACGAAGCGCGACAGCGCGCGCTTCTTCAGCCAAGGATCGGCCGCGTTGGCCTTGCTGTCGAGCAGCGCGTCGATTCCATCCGGGTCCAGCACCAGCAGCGTGCGGCGCAACGTGAAGCTCACCCACAGGTAGTCGCTGCCATAGCGCGCGCGCAGCGCGGCGAGGAACGCCCGCGTGCGCCGCCCCCAGTCGAGCCGCACGACCAGCGAAACGCCCAGCCGCTGTGGCGCGACCAGGCCCCACACGATGACGGGCAGCCCGACATACAGCTGCAGGCACAGCGAGTCCCACCACGAAATCGTCTTCGACGCGGACATCGCAGCTCCCGGCACGGGCACGTCATCGATGCTACTCCGCCGACGGCGGCACCTCATGGCCGCTCGGTGGCCTGCACGGGCCGACGCGCCGTCAGCGTTCCAGACGGATGATGCGCCCGTTGCTGCTGTCGGTGACCACGTACAGCCAGCCGTCGGGACCCTGCCGTACGTCGCGGATGCGCTCGCCCAAGCCTTCGAGCAGGCGCTCCTCGCCGGTCACCCGGTGGCCGTCGATCGTCAGCCGCACCAGCGCCTGGCCACGCAGCGCGCCGATGAACAGGCTGCCCTGCCAGCCGGGGTAGCGGTCGCTGGTGAGGAAGGCCATGCCGCTGGGCGCGATCGACGTCGGCACCCAGGTCTTCAGCGGCTGCTCGAAGCCGGGCTTGGGCCCCTCCTCGCCGATGCGCGTGCCGATCACGTAGTTGCGGCCGAAGGTGACCAGCGGCCAGCCGTAGTTCTTGCCGCGCTCGATCACGTTGATCTCGTCGCCGCCCTGGGGCCCGTGCTCGCTCTCCCACAGCTCGCCGGTGACGGGGTGCAACGCCGCGCCCTGCACGTTGCGATGGCCCAGGCTCCAGATCTCGGGCAGCGCGCCCGCGCGGCCGACGAACGGGTTGTCGGCCGGCACCTTGCCGTCGGGCTCGATGCGCACGATCTTGCCGAGGTGATTGTCGAGCGTCTGCGCGTCGTCCTTGCGCGAGAAGCGCTCGCCCAGCGTGACGAACAGGCGGCCGTCGCGCGCGAACACCAGCCGCCCACCGCAGTGCGCGCTGCTCGACACCTTGGGCTTCTGCACGAAGATCGTGCGCACGTCGGTGAGCCCGTTGCCGACCAGCTTGCCGCGCGCCACCGCGGTGCTGTTGCCGCCCTCGCCGCCGCCGGCCGGCTCGGCGTAGCTGAAGTAGACGATGCCGTTGTCGCCAAACTTGGGGTCGAGCACCACGTCGAGCAGGCCGCACTGTCCACCGACCGCGATGGCGGGCAGACCGCCGATCGGTGCACCGAGCGTGCCATCGCGTTCGACGACGCGCAGCCGCCCCGGCCGCTCGGTGACCAGCAGGCGGCCGTCGGGCAGAAAGGCGAGCGACCACGGGTTGACCAGGCCCTGCGCCACCGTGATCGGCTTCAGCGCCTCGGCGGCAAACGTCGACACCTGGCACAACGCAGCCAACACGAGGGCGCGAAACACTCCAGCAATGCAGCGCATGCCGTGATGATGCCCTCTGTGCGGTGCCGCCCGCCCAGGCCGCGGGATGCCTGCGGGCCGACCGGGCTCACGCTGGTCCCGCTTGACGGGCGTTGCGCGCGGGGCAACTTCGCGACGAATGGCGGCCTTGGCCCGCAGGGCAGGCTCCGGACCCCGGTCTGGTCTCCAGCAGCCGTCCACAAGCAGACGCTCAGCAAAGCCTTTGTCGAAGTTCGAAGCGGCCAAGCGGCCTGTTCAGGCGTCCGAAGCCAGCAAGGCTCGCATGTCATCGAGGGCTTGATCCAAGGTCGCGGCGCGCCCCATCGCAATGGCATCGGCGAAGCCGCGATCACCGAGCCCTTGTCGGACTCGATCGGTCAACGATGCGACGAAGACGGCATCGGCCGGCTCGACGTGATAGTTCATCGACTCGGCCAGGGTGTTCATGGCTCCAAGGAGCCGACCACTTCGCTGCAGATCCTGATTGGCTGCCGCAAGCCCCGCGGCGCAGGACAGTTGGGAAATGCGCGCTTGCGTGTGTTCCGATCGATCCGCCACGGCGACCGCTTGCATCAGGTAGTCCCGCGCCTTCCGGTTTTGCCCCAGCTCGAGCGCGATCGTTGCCAAGTTGGCCAGCGGCGGAAGCGCTGAGAGCAAATTGCTCTCCTGTCGATGTATCGCCAGGACCTCCTCATTGAGTTCCAGTGCGCGATTCAAATTGCCCGCCGTTCGCTCGATCTCCGCAAGCCCGATGAGCACGCGCGGGATCTGGCGCACGTCGTGCTCTGCACGCGCCAGCTCGAGCGATCGCTCGAACCTGGCACGCGCCTCCAGCGAGTGGCCGCAAGCGAACTCGCAGAATCCGATGATCCACATGGCATAGCCCTGCCGAGCCCCATCGCCGATCGCGGTGGCGATGGCCAGGCTCTCCTGCGCACGAGCCTGCGATTCGGCGTAGCGCCCTAGGAAGAACAGATGCATGCCGCTGGCCGCCAAGGCAGCGCAACGCGCCAGGTTGGGCGTCTGCGCCCCGGGGCGCCCGAGCGCCTCGGCCAGCAGGCGCTCGCCGAGGAGGTACTGACCGGCCTCGGACAGGTAGGGGCGGAGGGCCGACAGCAAGAGCAGCCCGTCCTGTGCACCGCGCTCCGAGTGGTTGCACCAGGCATGGGCACCCAGGAAGTTGTCGAGCTCGCTTGCCAGGCGCCGATCCCACTGCAACTGCTCGGGACCGAAGCGCTTCGATTCATCCATCTGTGCCAAGGCCAGGTAGTAGGCGAGGTGGCGGTCCATCGCGCGGCTTGCCTCGCCGGCCTCCTGCAGGCGTTCCAGTGCGTACTGGCGCACGGTCTCCAGCATCGCGTAGCGCGTGACCTGGTCGTGGCCTGGCTGCGCGACGACGAGACCGTGATGTGCCAGCCGCGCCAGCACATCAAGCATCTCGTATTCATCGCCCGCCTCGCTGGCCACGGCCATCGCCGCCTCGAGGGTCCAGCCTCCGGCAAAGATGGAAAGGCGCTGCAGCACGCCCCGCTCCTCTTCGGTCAGCTGTTCGTGGCTCCATCGCACCGCGGCAAGCAGGGTTTGCTGTCGGCCCATGGCGGCGGGGCGGCCGCCCGTCAGTAGCCGAAAGCGATCGTCCAGGCGGCTGCGAATCTCCTCGACCGACAACACGCTGGTGCGACCCGCTGCCAGCTCGATGGCCAGCGGCAGCCCATCGAGACGCCGGCAGATCTCGGCAACCGCCAATGCGTTGGCTTGGTTCAGTGAGAACGTCGGCAGTAGCGCTTGGGCGCGCTCGACGAAGAGTCTGACGGATTCAAACTCGGCAATCTGCGCGGCGGCAGCGCTTCCCGCTGCGGGGAACGCCAATGAACGCACCGCCACCAAGCGCTCACCGCGCAAGCCCAGCCCTTCACGACTGGCGGCCAAGACCTTGAGGTTCGGCGCTGTCGACAGCAGCGGCTCAATCAAAGCAACGCAGGCGGGGATCAGGTGTTCGCAATTGTCGAGCACCAGCAACAGGCTCTGTCGTCGCAACTGCTGCCCCAGCAAATCGACGAGTGGGCGGTCGTGTTGCGCAGCCACGTTCAGAACATCGGCGACGGCACCCGCCACGCGCGCCTCGTCCTGCACGGCCGCGAGGTC
>DATJYZ010000029.1:0-7664 GCA_035499355.1 Burkholderiaceae bacterium
CATCGCGGTGTGCCAGTCGTGGGCGTGCAGCACCTGCGGCGTCCACTCGGGGTCGAGCTCGCCCGACGCCAGGTGGGCACCGACCCAACCCAGCAGCGCGAAGCGCTGCAGGTTGTCGCTCCACTCGCTGCCGTCGCTGTCTTGATAGGGGCTGCCGGGGCGCCGGTACAGATGAGGCGCGTCGATCACGTAGGCCGGGACATGGCTGTACGGCATGCGGCCCAGACGCAGCGCGATGCGCGCGGCGCCGAACAGCGGACCGAACTCGTACACGGTCTTCTGGTGCAGCACCGCGTCGGCGATCGCCGGCAGGCCCGGCAGCAGCAGGCGCGCCTGCGCGCCGGCCTCGATCAACGCCTGCGGCAACGCGCCCACCACGTCCGCGAGGCCACCGATCTTCACCAGCGGAAAGATCTCCGCCGCGACATGCAGCACCTTCATGTGCCGACCAACCCCAGCTTGGCGAGCATCTCGCGCGTCACCAGCGTGATGCCATGGCCGTCGGTGCGGTAGAAGCGCTGGGCGTCGAGGGCCGCATCCTCGCCGATCACCATGTCGTCGGGAATCTCGCAGCCGCGGTCGACCACCACGCGCGTCAGGCGCGCGCGGCGACCGACCTGCACAGCGGGCAACAGCACCGACCAGTTGACGCTGGCATACGAGTGGACGCGAACGCTCGAATACAGAATGGAGCGGAACACCGCCCCCGACACGATGCAGCCCCCGGACACCAGCGACTCCACCGCGACGCCGCGCCGATCGTCCTGGTTGTGCACGAATTTCGCGGGCGGCAACTGCGGCTGGTAGGTCCAGATCGGCCAGCGGGTGTCGTACAGGTTGAGCAGCGGGTCGGTTGCGGTGAGGTCGATGTTGGCATCCCAATAGGCGTCGATCGTGCCGACGTCGCGCCAGTAGGGTTCTTCGTTGCGGCGCGTGCCCACTGCACTCAGCTCGAACGGGTGCGCGGCAGCCTGGCCGAGCGCGACCGTGTGCGGGATGATGTCCTTGCCGAAATCGTGGCTCGACTTCGGGTCGGCGATATCGCGCTCGAGCTCCTTGTAGAGAAAGCGCGCGTTGAAGATGTAGATACCCATGCTGGCCAGCGAGCGGTTCGGGTCGCCGGGCATCGCCGGCGGGTCGGACGGCTTCTCGACGAACGCGGTGATGTTGTACTTGTCGTCCATCGCCATCACGCCAAAGGAGCTGGCTTCGCTGCGTGGCACGGCGATGCAGCCCACGGTGCACTCGCGCCCCTTGGCCACGTGGTCGGCCAGCATCAGCGCATAGTTCATCTTGTAGATGTGGTCGCCGGCCAGCACCACGATGTAGTCGGCGCGGTAGCTCGCCAGGATGTCCTGGTTCTGATAGACCGCATCGGCCGTTCCGCGGTACCAGCTTTCCTCGTCGACGCGTTGTTGCGCCGGCATCAGGTCGACGAACTCGTTCATCTCGCTCTTCAAGAAGGCCCAGCCGCGCTGCAGATGGCGCATCAGGCTGTGGCTCTTGTACTGGGTGATGACCCCGATGCGGCGGATGCCCGAGTTCAGGCAGTTGGACAGCGCAAAATCGATGATGCGGAACTTGCCGCCGAAGTACACCGCCGGCTTGGCTCGGCGATCGGTCAGGTTCTTCAGCCGGCTGCCGCGGCCGCCGGCCAGCACCAGGGCGACTGCGCGCTTGGGAAGATCGAGACTGAGGGCCAGTTCGGTCGGTGTCATGGTTGTCTCCGTGCTGTTGTTTTGTCGTCGAAGTGAAGCGTACTGCACGGGCTCCGATCACGACAGCCCGCTGCGTGAGTCCGGGTCGTGACGCCGCAGGTCTCGACGCGGCTCGCACGGCGCGAAAATTGCATCCAACCGATCCAGGACGATAGTGCACCGATGACGATGACCCCTGCCGCCAGCCTTGCGCAAACCACCCAGGGCATCGAAGCCCATCTGCTGAACACGGTCGGCGTGGCGCCCGCGCTGGCCAGCCCGACCGACCTGATGCAAGCGGCGGCCCGCGTGGCGCGCGAACAGCTGTCGCGCCGCTGGGTCGAGACACAGGCCGTCGACCGCACCAACAAGGCACGTCGTGTCTACTACCTGTCGATGGAGTTCCTGATCGGGCGCACGCTGGGCAACGCGATCGCCGCGCTCGACCTGCGCGACGGCGTCGCCGCCGGCCTGGCGCTGCACGCCCAGCGGCTCGAAGACGTGGCCGACCAGGAGCCCGACGCGGCGCTCGGCAATGGCGGTCTCGGTCGGCTCGCCGCCTGTTTTCTCGATTCGATGGCCACGCTCGGCCTGCCCTCGTTCGGCTATGGCATCCGCTACGAGTACGGCATGTTCGCCCAGGAGATCGACCAAGGCTGCCAGATCGAGTACCCCGACCCCTGGCTGGCCGACGGCACGCCGTGGGAGTTTCCGCGCTCGGGGGTGAGTTATCCGGTGCGCTTCGGCGGTTGGGTCGAGCACGTCGGCGGTGCGGCGCGCTGGCGCCATGCGGCCGAGGTGGCGGCCAAGGCCCACGACATGGTGATTCCCGGTCACGACACGCCGAAGGTCAGCACGCTGCGGCTGTGGAAGGCGGTGGCGCCGGCGCACATTGATCTGCACGCGTTCAACACCGGCGACTATGCGCGCGCCGCCGCCGTGAAGAACGAGTTCGAAAACATCTCCTGGGTGCTCTATCCGAACGACAGCACGCCGGCCGGCCGCGAGTTGCGCCTGCGTCAGGAGTATTTCTTCGTCGCTGCGTCGATGCAGGACATCCTGGCGCGCCATCTCGACGAACACGGCTCGCTGAGCAACCTCGCCGAGCGGGTGGCGATCCACTTGAACGACACCCATCCGGCGATCGGTGTCGCCGAGTTGATGCGGCTGCTGTGCGACGAGCACGGCATGCAGTGGAAGCAGGCGTGGGCGATCACAGGCCAGGTGTTTTCGTACACCAACCACACGCTGATGCCCGAGGCGCTCGAGACCTGGCCGGTCGGCCTGATGCAGCACGTGCTGCCGCGTCACCTCGAGATTATCTTCCGCATCAACCAGGAGTTCCTCGACTTCGCGGCCAAGCGGCGTCCCGACGACGACGGCTTTCTGGCCCGGCTGTCGCTGATCGACGAGTCGGGCGAGCGGCGCGTGCGCATGGCGCATCTGTCGATCGTCGGCAGCCACAAGGTCAACGGGGTGTCGGCGCTGCACTCCGACCTGCTGGTCAAGACCATCTTCGCCGACTTCGCGAGCCTGTGGCCAGAGCGGTTCACCAACATGACCAACGGCGTGACGCCGCGGCGCTGGCTGGCGCAGGCCAATCCGGGGCTGGCCGGTCTGCTCGACCGCAGCATCGGCGCGCGCTGGCGGCTCGACCTCGACGAACTGCGCAGACTGCGCGAGCACCAGGCGCAGCGGGCCTTCCGTGACGAGTTCAGTGCGATCAAGCGGGCCAACAAGGCGCGCCTGGCGCAATACATCGGCCGCCACACCGGCGTCGTGGTCGACGCGGCAAGTCTGTTCGACGTGCAGGTCAAGCGCATCCACGAGTACAAGCGCCAGCTGCTCAACCTGCTTCACGTCGTGACGCGCTACCAGGCCATGCTCGCCGACCCCGGCGCCGACTGGCAGCCGCGCACGGTGATCTTCGCCGGCAAGGCGGCGTCGTCGTACGCGATGGCCAAGACCATCATCCGGCTGGTGCACGACGTCGGCCGCGTGGTCAACGCCGATGCGCGCCTCGAAGGGCGGCTGAAGGTCGTGTTCGTGCCGAACTACGGGGTCTCGGTGGCCGAGGTCATCATGCCGGGCGCCGACCTGTCCGAGCAGATCTCCACTGCCGGCACCGAAGCCTCGGGCACCGGCAACATGAAGCTGGCGCTCAATGGCGCGCTGACGATCGGCACCGACGACGGCGCCAACATCGAGATCCGGCAGAACGTCGGCGACGACAACATCTTCATCTTCGGTCTGCGCACGCCGGAGGTTCAGGCGTTGCGCCACGGCGGGTACCAGCCGATGCGCCTGTACGAGAGCCAGCCCGCGCTCAAGGCGGTGCTCGACGCGATCGCCGACGGCACGTTCTCGCCCGAAGAGCCCGGGCGCTACCGCGGCCTGGTCGATTCGCTGCTGTGGGGTGGCGACCACTATCTGCTCTTGGCCGACTATGCGTCGTATGTCGAGACGCAGGCGCGGGTCGATGCGCTGTACCGCCAACCGGAGCAATGGGCGACACGTGCGATTGCCAACGTCGCCGGCATGGGCGCGTTCTCGTCGGACCGCGCGATCCGCGAGTACGCCACCAAGGTCTGGGGCGTGACGCCGAACTCCTGATGACCGCAGCGATCAGCGCGGGCCAGCCGTGGCCGCTCGGTGCCCATTGGGATGGCCGAGGCGTCAACGTCGCCGTGTTTTCGGCACACGCACAGCGCATCGAGCTGTGCCTGTTCGATGCCGGCGGCCAGCACGAGCTGCAGCGCCTGACGTTGCCGGGACACAGCCACGACGTCTGGCATGGCTATCTGCCCGGCGCCCGGCCAGGGCTGGTCTATGGCCTGCGCGCTCATGGGCCGTGGCGGCCCGAGCGCGGCCACCGCTTCAATCCGAACAAGCTGCTGCTCGATCCGTATGCGCGCGAGATCGTCGGCCGCTTCGCTTGGCGCGATCCGCACTTCGGTGCCGACCTGCGCCACGCTGGCCACATGGACACCAGCGACAACGCGGCCCACGCGCTGAAGGCGCGCATCGTCGACGACTCGTTCGACTGGCAGGGCGATTCGCATCTGCACACGCCGCTGGCCGATACGGTGCTGTACGAGTTGCACGTCAAGGGCTTCACGGTGTTGAATCCCGCGGTGCCCGAGGCTCAACGCGGCACCTACGCGGGGCTGGCGAGCGACGCCGCGATCGCGCATCTGCGGCGGCTGGGCGTCACCGCGGTCAACCTGTTGCCGGTGCAACAACATCTCGATGAACAACGCCTGGTCGCCATGGGCTTGTCCAACTACTGGGGCTACAACACGATCGGATTCTTCTGCCCCGACCCAGTGCTCGCATCGGGCGCCGGCGGGCTGTCGGCGCGCGACGAGTTCCGCGCCATGGTGAAGCGGCTGCACGGTGCCGGCATCGAGGTCATCCTCGACGTGGTCTACAACCACACCGCCGAGAGCGACGAGCACGGCCCGACGGTCTCGTTTCGCGGCCTCGACAACCCGAGCTACTACCGGCTGCCGCCGCACGCATGCGGCCACTACGAGAACCACACCGGTTGCGGCAACACACTCGACCTGCGCCAACCGCGCGTGATCCAGCTGGTGCTGGACTCGCTGCGTTACTGGGCCGCGCAGATGCACGTCGACGGCTTCCGCTTCGATCTGGCGCCGGTGCTCGGTCGCGGCCACCACGGCTTCGACCGTCACGCTGCCTTCTTCATCGCGCTGGCCCAGGATCCGTTGCTGTCGCGCCTGAAGATGATCGCCGAGCCGTGGGACGTCGGTCCCGGCGGCTATCAGCTCGGCGGCTTTCCGAATGGTTGGCTGGAGTGGAACGACCGCTTCCGCGACACGATGCGTGCTTTCTGGCTCGAGGGGCAGGGCACACGTGGCGACTTCGCGCTGCGCCTGTGCGCATCGTCGGATCTGTTCCAGCCCCGTGGCCGCACACCGTCGGAATCGGTGAACTACGTGGTCTCGCACGACGGCTTCAGCCTGCGTGATCTGGTGAGCTACGCCGACAAGCACAACGAGGCCAACGGTGAACACAACCTTGACGGGCACGGCCACAACCACAGCGTGAACTGCGGCGTCGAGGGGCCGACCGACGATGCCCGCGTCAACGAACAACGCGGCCGGCTGCAACGCGCGCTGCTCGCCAGCACGCTGCTCGCGCAAGGCACGCCGATGCTCGCGGCGGGCGACGAGTTCGGCCGCACGCAGGCGGGCAACAACAACCCGTACTGCCAGGACAACCCGACCACCTGGCTCGACTGGGCAGGCGCCGACAGCGACCTGCTGGCCTTCACCACACGCGCGCTGGCGCTGCGCCGCCAGGCGCTTCCTCTTGCCACGCGCTGGTACGACGGACTGACCGATCGTCTCGGGCTGCACGATCTGGCGTGGCTTCGTGCCGACGGCTCGGAGCTGCAGGGTGAGGAGTGGCGCAAGGCCGATGGGCGCGTGTTGGGTTGCCTGATCGGTCGGCCCGGCCGCGCCGCGGCGCCGTTGATGATGCTGATCAACGGCAACGAAGCCGCCGTGTCGTTCGTGTTGCCCGCTGGCGTGTGGGAAGCGGTGTTCGACAGCTCGGACTCACGCGGCAAGGGCCACTGGCATGGCCAGGGCGGTGGCGCGTTCGCGCTGCCGGGGCATGGCCTGGTGGTGCTTGCCGCAGCGGGGCACGGTCTCGTTCTCTGAGCAGGCTGGTCATCGCGGCGCCACCGCAGCTTGCGGGCGCAACGCGGTCGCCGCTGCGGCCAGCGCGGTGATGCGATCGAAATCGCCGGCCTCGAGCAGCGTGCGCGGCGTGAGCCACGAGCCGCCGACGCAGGCGACGTTCGGCAGCGCGAGGAACTGCGGCGCCGTCGCGGCGTCGATGCCGCCGGTGGGGCAGAACAGCACATCGGCAAACGGCCCGTGCAGCGCCTTCAACATCGTGATGCCCCCCGCCGGCTGCGCCGGAAACAGCTTCAGCGCATCGAACCCGGAGTCGCGCGCGGCCATCACCTCGGTCGGTGTCATGACGCCCGGCAGCAGCGGTAGCTCGGGGTGTGCACGCGCCGCGGCGACGATGTCCGGCGTCAGGCCCGGGCTGACGCCGAACACGGCGCCGGCGCCGAGCGCGCGCGCAATGTCGTCGCCGCGCGTGATCGTGCCGACGCCGACGACGGCGCCTTCGACCTCCTCGGCGATCGCCCGCACGGCATCGAGTGCGACCGGCGTGCGCAGCGTCAGCTCGAGGACGCGCACGCCCCCGGCCACCAGCGCGCGCGCCAGCGGCACGGCGTGTTGGAGTTTGTCGATCACGATCACCGGGATCACCGGCCCCAGGCGCATCAGGAAACGAATGTCGGGGGGCTTGGTCATCGCAGGCTCCGCGCTGCGTGCTGCAGCACTCGTCGTTGTGGTGGTTGGCGACTCACGTGCTGGCTCCAGCGGCAAACGCGAAATGGTCATGAATGGAATGCGGCGCCGGCGTGGTCGCCGGGGTCGGTGGCTCGAAGGTCACCGCGCCTTGCTCGGCACCGAGCGCCTGCGCACGGAACGCGGCGAACAGTTCGCGACCCGTGCCGTGGCGATGGGCGTCGAGGTCGGGCTGCTCGGGCGTTCGCGCCTGCCAGGCAGCGGGCTCGACCTCGGCCTCCAGCACGCCGTGCTCGGCGTCGAGGCACACGATGTCGCCACTGCGCAGCCGCGCCATGGGCCCGCCGGCGACGCATTCGGGCGTGACGTGGATCGCCGCGGGCACCTTGCCCGAAGCGCCCGACATGCGGCCGTCAGTCACCAGCGCGACGCGAAAGCCCTGGTCCTGCAGTACGCCGAGCAGCGGCGTCAACTTGTGCAGCTCGGGCATGCCGTTGGCGCGCGGCCCCTGCCAGCGCACGACGGCCACGAAGTCGCGCCGCAGCTCGCCGCGGTCGAACGCGGCCATCACGTCTTCCTGCGCATCGAACACGAGCGCCGGCGCCTCGAC
>DATJYZ010000030.1:0-7390 GCA_035499355.1 Burkholderiaceae bacterium
TCAGCTCGTCGCCGTCGCCCGCCGGAGCACGTTCAGGCACCGAAGAAGCCATAGGAGCCGATCTCGGTCAGGTCGGTGCGCGCCGGCGGGTCGACGCAGCGCGCCTTGACGCCCTCGGTGAAGGCCTTGAATTCGGGCATCGACGTCAGCGCGTCGGCGGATGCGCCGTCGTCGTACGACACCACGTGCATGAAGCTCACGCCGTCACCCAGGCGGAAGGTGGCGTAGTGCAGGCCGGCTGGGCGCTGGCGCCGCAGCGCGTCGAACACGGCGCGGCTCAGGCGCTCGTTCTCGTCCACGCGGTCGGGCTTGAGCGTGTAGCGGATCATGTGTTGCTTCATCGCGGTCTCCTGCGGCCCGGCGGGGCGCCGGCCTCACAGACAAGACGTTCGAGCACCCGCGAAGGATGCGCCGGATCGCGCTAGCGCTCCAGCCCCTGCGCGGGCACCGAGGCCGCCGCGTCGGCCGTCCTGTGCGGATCGCGCGGTTCCGAGGCCGGCGTGCGCAGGAACCACGCGCCGATCGCACAGGCCACCAGCGCAAAGACCGCGCCCACCGCGAACGCGGCCTGATAGCCGGCATTGAGCGACGCCGCGGGTGTCGCGCCCGCCGCAGCCAGCCCTTCGGTGCGCGCGGCGGCCAGGCTCGCCAGCACCGCCAGACCGAGCGCGCCGCCCATCATGAACGACGTGTTGACGACTCCCGAGGCCAGCCCCGAGTCGCCCGGCGCCACGTCGCTCATCGCCGCCAGCAGCACCGGGTTGAACGCGATGCCCGCGCCCAGTCCGAGCAGCGCCATGCCGGGCATCACGTCGAGCCACAACGTGCCGTTGACCGGTGCCCGCGCGAACAAGGCCAGACCGAGTGCCGCCATCAGCAGCCCGGCGACGAACGGCCAGCGCAACCCGAAGCGCATCACCAGCCGGGCCGAGATGCCGAGCGAGCACGCCGCCATGATCAGGTTCGACGGCAGGAACGCCAGCCCCACCTGCAGCGGGCTGTAGCCGAGCACGAGCTGCAGATACAGCGCCGAGATGAAGAACCAGGCGAACATCGCCGCGGCCCACAGCATGCCCACCACGTTGGCGGTGGCGACGTTGCGCAGCCGGAACAACGCCAGCGGCATCAGCGGCTGCGGCACGCGCGCCTCGATCGCCACGAACAGCGCAAGCCCCGCGAGCGCCGCGCCGAGCAGGCCCAGCGTCTGGGTCGACGTCCACCCGGCCCGGTTGCCGTCGACGATCGCATACACCGCGAGCATCAGCGACGCGGTGATCGTCACCGCGCCCGCAACGTCGAGGCGCTGGCCGCTCGCGCTGCCACGGTCGCTGTCGAGCAGCGACATCGTCAGCGCGCACACCGCGGCGCCGATCGGCAGATTGACCAGGAAGATCCAGTGCCAGTTCAAGGCGCCGGTGAGCAGGCCGCCGGCGAGCACGCCGATGCAGCCGCCGCCGGCACAGACGAAGCCGTAGACGCCCATCGCCTTGGCACGGTCGGCCGGCTCGCTGAACAGATGCACGATCAACGACAGCGACACCGCATCGACCACCGCGCCGCCGAGGCCTTGCACCGCGCGCGCGGCGATCAGCCAGCCCTGGCTCCGGGCCAGCCCGCAGGCGAGCGACGCCAGCGTGAACGCCGCGATGCCGAGCAGGAACAGCCTGCGGTGGCCGAACAGATCGCCGAGCCGGCCGCCGAGCAGCAGGAAGCCGCCGAAGGTCAGCATGTAGGCATTGATCACCCACACCAGCGAGGTCTCGCTGAACTGCAGGTCGGCGCGGATCGACGGCAGCGCGACATTCACGATCGTGGTGTCGAGCACGATCATCAGGACGCCGAGGCACAAGACCATCAGCGCCAGCCAGCGTTTGCGATCGTCGAGGGTGCGGGGCATCGGCGCATTGTGGGTGCTACGCCGACACGACGAACCGCCGCGCCGGTTTCGACACGCGCCGTGCCACCGCGGCGCGGCGCGCACCTGGGTGCGGCGGCAAGGCGCCTGCCCGGCGCGCCACGGGCCCAGCGGGCCCGCTGCGCACGCAGGCCCGTGGCTTCAGCGCGGGTGGCGCGGGCTCAGGAACTCGAGCGCCGCTGCGCGTGCCTGCGGCGAGTTCAGGATGCCCAGGTGCGAGGTGCCGAGGAACGGGTCGTACGCGCCCTGGCCGGTGAGGTCGACCTGCATCGCTCCGCGCAGCGTCGCGCTGCGCGAGAAGTTGGTCGGGCGACCGAAGCTGTCTTGCGCGGGCACCGGCGGGAAGAAGCCGTCCTGCGCCGAGAAGTAGACGAAGCTGGTGTCGGCATTGCGGATCACCAGGTACTGGGTCGGCCCCGGCGTGTCGTCACCCCTGTTCAGCAGCTTGAGAAACGGCGTGTTGGGCGAGCCCAGTTCGACGCAGACCTCGCTGTCCGGCGTGAAGCCGCCCTGCGCCGGCGTCTGGTAGTAGTTCAGCGGGTTGGGCGAGCAGTTGATGATGCCGTGGTTGGGACCGTCGATGGCCACGAAGCGGCGCACCGTGCGCGCGGCGTCGTCCTGGCGGATCCACTCGCGTGCGATCGTCACGCCCAGGCTGTGCGCGACGATGTCGACCTCGCGCGCGCCGGTGAACTCGAGCACCGCGGCGACGAAGCGGCGCAGGTCGGGCACGTTGGCGGCGTTGGTGTGCGCGATGCTGGAGCGGCGCAACGGGTCGGTGCCGAGGTCGCACTGATCGCCCTCGTAGCCGATGCCCCAGAGCTCGCTCGTGGCGTAGCCGCTGTCGGCGAAGAACTGCGCGAACGCCTGCATGCGGCCGTACGGATTGCAGGCGGTCGGAAACGGCGTGTCGTTGTTGCCGTGAATGAAGATCACCGGCGTGCGACGCACCGGTCCCGCCGCGCCGAAGCCGATCAACGGCTTGTGCAGCGAGGTGTCCTCGATCGCCGGAAAGCCGTCGGGCAGCGTGCTGCCCACGGTGCCGCCGGCGTGGGCGAGCGTGCACAGCATGGCGCTCGCCATCCAGGCGGCGGCGTGATGGATCCAGCGGTGTGTCATGGTCTCCTCCGTTCGGGGTTGCGACGTCGTGAAGCGCGGTCACGCGAAGAAGCGTTCGACCAGCGCAAAGTGCTCGGGCGTGTTCAAGGCCGGCGCGTGGCCGCAGCCGGGCAGCGTGACCACCACCGCGCGCGGGCCGCGGTTGCGCATCGCCTCAGCCACCTCGGGCAGCAGCAGGTCGGAGCTCTCGCCGCGCAGCGCCAGCACCGGCAGGTCGAGCGAGTCCCAGGCGTCCCACTGTGCGTAGTCGTTCGGGTGCGCGACGAACTGGCGCACCATCGCCGGGTCGTAGTGCGGCGTCACGCGGCCGTCGGGCAGGCGCCGCGTCGAGGTCTCGGTCAGGCGCCGCCACTGCGCGTCGCTCAACCAGCCGTAGGGCTTGTAGATGGTGCGGAAGTAGGCCTCGAGCTCGCTCACGGTCGCAAACGCGCTCGGACTGCCGGCGTAGGTGAGAATGCGCTGCTGCGCCGCCTGCGGCAGCTCGGGGCCGATGTCGTTGAGCACCAGCTTGCGGATGCGACCGCGCAGCGGCCCGGCGGCCGCGCGCAGCCCGATCGCACCGCCCATCGACGTGCCGAGCCACAGCACGCGGTGGATGCCCAACGCGTCGAGCAGGCCCTCGGCCAGCTGCGTGTAGAAGGCCAGGCAGTACTCGCGGTCGGGGTCCGGGCTCCACTGGCTGAGGCCGCGGCCGATGGTGTCGGGGCAGATCACGCGGTAGCGCCGCGCCAGATGTTCGGCGATGTCGTCCATGTCGCGCCCGGTGCGCGCCAGGCCGTGCCACGCGACCACGACCTCCGTGTGCTCGCGGCCCCATTCGGTGACGTGCAGTTCGCGCCCGGCGACGCGGTGGTACGAGGAGGTGGAGAAAGCTGTCATGATCGAGGCGCGTCGTCTTCCCCAGTGGACACCGCGGATCCGGCTTCGCCGGTCCGCTGGTGGCGCCCCCTCGAGGGGGAGGCGGCCGCCAGGCCGCTTCGGGGGGGGGTCCGTAATCTGCCGACGATGCCGCTCGGAAAGTGGTACACGGCCAGCACGAACAGCACGCCCAGCCACAGCAGCCAGCGGTCGGGGTTGACCACCGCGCCGAGCAGCGGCACGCCCTCGAGCGCACCGGACCCAAGGCGCAGCAGGTCCTGCAGGTAGTTCTGCGCGACCACGAACAGCACTGAGCCGATCACCGCGCCGTACAGCGTGCCCATGCCGCCGATCACGACGATGAGCAGGATGTCCAGCATGATCTCGAAGCTGAGCGTCGTGTCCGGGCCCACGTAGCGCAGCCACAGCGCGAGCAGCGCGCCGGCCACGGTGGCGAACAACGCCGCCAGCACGTTGCTGAGCGTGCGATACACCACCGTGCGGTAGCCGATCGCCTCGGCGCGGAAGTCGTTCTCGCGGATCGCCTGCAACACGCGCCCGAACGGCGAGTTGACGATGCGCAGGATCAGCAGGAACAGCACCACCACCACGGCGAACATCAGCCAATAGGTGAGCACCTTGCCGTCGATGGCCAGGCCGAGCACCGGCTCGTCGAACAACGCGAACGACGGACTCAGCCACTCGGGGCTGCGGAACGTGAGCCCGTCTTCGCCGCCGGTGAACTCGCTCAGCTGCGAGGCCAGCGTCTGGAACGCCGAGGCCACCGCCAGCGTGATCATCGCGAAGAAGATCGCCTTCACGCGCAGGCTAAAGAGGCCGATCACCAGCGACAGCAGCGCCGAAGCCACGATGGCCGCCACGAGCCCGAGCGCCACCGCACCCCAGCCGGCACCGAGCTTGCCGCTGGCGATCGCGACGCCGTAGGCACCGATGCCGAAGAACATCGTGTGCGCGAAGCTGACGATGCCGGTGTAGCCCAGCAGCAGGTCGTAGCTGGCCACCAGCAGCACGAAGACCAGGATCTTCGCCACCACCGACATCGACTTCGCGCCAGGGAACAGAAATGGCGCGAATGCCAGCGCGAGCACGACGACGATCAACGCCGCAGCCAGCCAGCGGCTGCGTGGCAGATCGTGCGAGAGCAGGCGTTCGATCATGCGGGTCGCGCCACGCTGGTTGGCCCGGCTTCGCGGCGAGTTGGTCTGCGGACCATCGAGCACGCAAAGCCGCGGCCGGGTATGCGCCGGCGCTCGAATGCGGCGGCCCCTCGCTGCGCGAGGGGTTCCCTGCGCTGCTCGATCGCATGGCCCGCCGGGAAACTCGCTTCACTCCCTGCGAGCGCGCTGCGAGAAGCACAGCGGAGTCGGCCTGCAAGGCCGACCCCCACAGTAGGAGCCCGCCCGGGGCACTGCCCGCCGCGCCGCTTGCACGCGCGCGAGGCAAGGACGGGCATTGATGGCGATTCCATCATCGATTCGCCACCGGATACAGCCCCTGCGGCCGCCACAGCAGCACCGCGACCATCAGCGCGATGTTGGAGAACAGCGCCACCTTCGGTGCCAGGAAGCCGGTGTAGTTGGCCACCAGGCCCACCAGCAGCGCGCCGACGAAGCAGCCGAGCGTGCTGCCCAGGCCGCCGATGATGATGACGATGAAGATCAGCACGTTGACCTGGCCGCCGATCTGCGGCGTCACGTTTTGCTGGTACAGGCCCCACAGCACGCCGCCCAGACCGGCCAGTGCCGAGCCGGCGACGAACACGCCAACGAAAAGGCGCCGGATGCGATAGCCCAGCGACTCGACCATGCTGCGGTCCTGCACGCCGGCGCGGATCAGCAGGCCGATCTTGGTGCGGCTCAACGTCCAAGCCACCGCAGCGAACACCAACAGGCCGATCGCCGCCGCGAGCACGCGATACTTCTCGATCGCGGCGTCGCCGAGGAGGAAGGCGCCGCGCAGCGCCTCGGGCAGCGGCAGCGCGATCGGCAGCGGCCCCCAGATCACCTTGATGATCTCCTCGCCGACGATCATGCCGCCCATCGTGATCAGGATCTGCTTCAGGTGCAGCCCGTACACCGGCCGCACGATCACGCGCTCGAACGCCCAGCCCACCGCGCCGGCCACGGCCATCGCCACCAGCATCGCGGCGAACACTGCGGCGAAACCGTTCCAGCCCGCTGTCGCACCGATCACGCTGGTGGCGACGAAGGCACCGAGCGCGATGAACACGCCGTGGCCGAAATTCAGCACGTCCATCAGCCCGAACACCAGCGTCAGACCCGACGCGATCACGAAGATGATCAAGCCCATCGCGAGGCCGGCGAAAGTCAGCGTCAGCCACGTGCTTCCGCTGCCGAGCGCCGGCAGCGCCAGCGCCATCAGGGCCAGCAGCAGCGCGATCGGCTTCCAGTCGAAGCTGGACTTCGGAATCGCTTCGTCGCCGGCGGCCGCCGCCATCGTTGCGTTCGTCGTCATTGATGCGCCCCCAGCGACAACCCGAGCAGCCGCTGCTGCAGCGCCTCGTCGTCGGCCAGCTCGGCCATGCGGCCGCTGTGCACGATGCGGCCGTCGTCCATCACGGCCACCGTGTCACCCAGCGAACGGGCCATCTGGAAGTTCTGCTCGACCAGCAGGATCGTGGTCTTCTGCGCCTTCAGCTCGCGCAGCGCGGCGATCAGGTTGCGCACGATCGACGGCGCCAGGCCCTTGCTCGGCTCGTCGATCAGGATCAGCGCGCGCGGCTCGACGATGGCGCGCGCCACCGCGAGCATCTGCTTCTGGCCACCGCTGAGCTTGCCCGCGGGATAAAGCCAGAACTTCTTCAGCGCCGGAAAGAGACCGAAGATCCACTCCAGCCGCTGCGTGTCCAACTCGCCGGCATGGCGCGCGGCCCGCGCTGCGAGGACCATGTTCTCCTGCACCGTGAGGTCGCTGAAGATGCCCATGCTCTCGGGCACATAGGCGATGCCGCGCCGCGCGATGTCGGGCGTCGGCTGGCCCTGGATCGCGGCGCCACGAAAAGTGATCGTGCCGCGGCTGGCGCCGTACAGGCCCATGATCGTGCGCAGCGTGGTCGTCTTGCCGGCGCCGTTGCGGCCGAGCAGCATCGTCACCTCGCCCTCGGGCACCACCAGGTCGACGCCGTGCAGGATGTGGTACGCGCCGATGTGCGTGTGGACGCCGGCGAGCTGGAGGACTGCGTCGGTCACGCGGACTCCTCGTCGGCGGCCATGCCGAGGTACGCTTGCTGCACGATGGGTGACGCGATCACCGTGGTGGGATCGCCGTCGGCCACGAGCTGGCCGTTGTGCAGCACGACGATGCGGTCGGACAGCTCGCGCACCACATCCATCTTGTGCTCGACCAGCAGGATCGTGCGATCGCGGCGCGTCTTCAGTGCGCGGATCAGGTCGAGGATCACCGGCACGTCGTCGACGCTCATGCCCGCGGTGGGCTCGTCGAACATGTAGACCTTGG
>DATJYZ010000031.1:0-27344 GCA_035499355.1 Burkholderiaceae bacterium
GCGCGTCGAGGTCGGTGGCGAGCACCCGGCCGCCGCTGCCCACCTGGCCAGCGAGCCACTGGGCGATGCTGCCGCCTCCTGCAGCGACCTCGAGGCACTGCCATCCCGGCGCCACGCCGATCGCTTGCAGGCAGCGGATCGTCTCGTCGTCGTACAGATCGGAGAGCGCGGGGAAGCGCTCACGGGTCTTCCCGTGCGCGTTGTCGAAAACGTAGCGTGTGTCGGTCATGGCTGGCTCCCGAATCTACTCGGCCTTGATGTTCGAATCGTGGATGACCTGGCCCCACTTCGCGTGCTCCGCGCGAATGAACGCTGCGAACGCCGCGGGCGTGCTTGCCACCGGCTCGCGGCCCTGCGATGCGAAGTACTGGCGTGCCTCATCGGTGAGCAGGATCGCCGCGATCTCGCGCTGCAGCCGCTCGATGATCGGCACCGACGTGCCCGCCGGCGCCGCGATGCCGAGCCATCCGATGTATTCGAAACCGGGCAGCCCCGATTCGGCGACAGTCGGTATCTCGGGCAGCGCGTCGAGCCGTGTTGGGCTCGTCACCGCGAGCGCACGGATTTTGCCGGCCCTGACTTGCGGCAGTTGCACGTTGAGGGTGCCGAACGTGAAGGTCAAGCGGCCCGCGATGAGGTCGAGCATCGCTGCGGGCGCGCCGGGGTAGGGCACATGCACGACGTTCAGGTTCGCGCCGCGGATGAACAGCTCACTGGCCATGTGCGGTGGCGTGCCCGTACCGGGGGAGCCGTAGTTCAACTCGCCCGGACTCTTGTGCGCCAGTGCGATCAGTTCCGCGACCGAACGCACGGGCACCTGCGGATTCACCGCCAGCAGCATTGCGCCGTGATCGATCTGGGTTATCGGCGCGAAGTCGGCGATCGCGTCGTAGCCCGGGTTGGCGTACATGTGCGGGTTGAGCGCGAACGGGCCTTGGCCCGCCACGACCAGCGTGTAGCCGTCGGGCGCGCTGCGCGCAGCTGCCTGCATTGCGACATTGCCGCCGGCGCCGGGCCGGTTCTCCACCACGATGACCCCGCCCAGCGCCGGGGCGAGGCGCTCGGCGAGCCAGCGGGTGAGAAGGTCCGGCGGTCCGCCGGGGGTTGCCGTGACGACGATCCGGATCGGCTTCGATGGATAGCGATCTGCCGCCGCGACCGGCGCTATCGCTGCGCAGGCGGCACCGAGTGCATACAGGGCAAGCTTACTGACTGCTGCAGTCGGCACGCCGAACTCCATGAGTGTGCAGGCAGTTGAGCATCGCCACCGCCTCGGCGATAGACGGCGTAAACTTCTTGGCCATAATATTCGGTTATGGCCCTGAGTCTTGCCCAGCTGCGCCAGTTCGTCGCGCTTGCCGAAGCCGGCAGCGTCGGTGGTGCGGCGCGCGCGCTCGGGGTCTCCCAACCGGCGGCGACGAAGAGCCTGCGCACGCTCGAGGCCGAGCTCGGCGTGGCGCTCATGCGCCGCACGCCTCGCGGCACCGAGTTGACCAAGCACGGGCATACCTTCTTGCTGCGCGCCCGCAGTGCGTGCCGCGAGGTCGAGCGCGGGCGGGCCGAGCTCGCCGATGCGGTGAAGCAGGCGGGCGGCCCCATCGTGCTGGGCGCGTCGCCCGCCGCCGCGGCTGCGCTGTTGCCAGCGCCGCTAAGGCTCTTTCGGCGCGACTTCGCAGTGGCTATCCGCATCGTCGAAGGCATGCCGGCGGCGACGCTGCCGCGGGTGCGCGACGAGTCGCTCGATTTCGCGCTCGGCCCGTCGTTGCGCGCACCGCTGGCCGGCGACCTCGTCTGCGTGCCGCTCTATCCAAACGAGATGGCGATCGTCGTGCGACGCGGCCACCCTCTCGCCGCAAAGCGCTCGCTGGCGGACCTGCTCGACTCCGAGTGGATCACCGCCGGCCTCGGCACCGCAAGCCTCGTCGTCGACGACATGTTCACGGCTGCCGGCCTGCCGACGCCGCGCTGGACCATCCGCTGCGAGTCGGTCCCAGGGCTGATCGCGATCACCGCGCAATCCGATCTCATCGCCACGATTCCCAGATCGTTGCTGGCACTGGGCATCGCCGACCGACTGCTCGAGCCGATTCGCGTGCGCGAGAAGATGGTCTCGACCACGATGAGCCTGTTCATCAAGCGGGACTCGCCGCTTAGCGCCGCGGCGGGCCGGCTCGTTCGACTGATCAAGGACGAGGCCAAACGTCTGCGCGCTGCGCGATAGAGTGGCAAGCGTCGCGCCGCCATCGACCAAGAGACGCCATTGTCGGCGCAACGACTGGTGCGCCCTGAGCAATCGCGGGAACCACTACAACAACGCGCGCTCGACCTCGGAGAAGCTGCCGGCGATCGGCGTGATGTCGATCAGCGTGCCGAGCTGGCGCTCGACCTGGGTGCGCGAGATCACGCCGCGCACGCGCTTGGGCGCGCCGTGCGACGACGCCTGCACCACCAGCAGGTGGTTGCGCCCCACGCGCTTGAGCGTTGCGATCACGTTGCTCACCGTCGCGCTGGGCATCGACTCGTAGTCGATCGCGTCGATCGTCGACAGCTCGGTCATCACGTCGGCGACGCGCAGCTCGTCGAATCGCAGGTTGCGCGCGTGCACCAGGCTCATCGGGCGCTCGCCGCTCAGGTCGGTGCTGGTGATCAGGCCTTCCAGCGCCGGCATCTCGCTCACCACGAACAGCATGCGCACGCCCTGGAAGATCATCGTCTGCTCGGCCTGCTGCAGCGTGGCCTCGGGCCGCACGGTGGCGGCCTTGACCTTGGTGAGGTCGGTCATCACGTCCAGCGCCGGCGAATCGAGCGCGACCGGCGCGGTCACCCACGGCGAGGCCTGGATCATCGACACGCCGGGCGGCAGGCGGAACGACGGCAGTGGAGCTTCGGGATGCATGGATACCTCCTTGCGCGGGCTGACCCCAGCGTACGGTAAATGCAAAGCCATGGCGAGTGCCGGGGTCCCGCCACGGCGAGTGCCCGAGTGCACACCGGCCTAGACTTGGCGGGCGCGCACCCAAGCGCTGCACGTGGAGGCGACGATGGAATTGCAGGTGACGGTCCAGCCGCAGGCGTGCGGCGCCATCGTGCGCGGCATCGACCTGACCCGACCGCTGAGCGCGCAGCAGTCGGCGGCCGTTCGCGCGGCGTGGCTGCGCCACCAGGTGCTGGCGTTTCCTGAACAACCGCTGAGCGTGGAAGACCTGGAGCGCTTCGCGCTGACCATCGGTCCGTTCGGGCCCGACCCGTACTTCGAATCGATCGCCGGCCATCCGCACGTGGCGCAGGTCAAGCGCGAGGCCGACGAGACGAGCACGATCTTCGCCGACAACTGGCACTCCGACTGGAGCTTCCTCGCCAGCCCGCCCGCCGGCACGCTGCTGTACGGCGACGTCATCCCACCGGTCGGCGGAGACACGCTGTTCGCCAACCAGTACGACGCCTGGGCCGCGCTGCCGGCGGCGCTGAAGGGCGCCTTGCAAGGCCGGCTCGGCGTGCACTCGGCGCGCCGCGGCTACTCGCGCCAGGGCCGCTACGGCGAAGGCGACGTCGGCCGCTCGATGGCGATCCGCTACGACGACTCGGCGTTGGCCACGCAGACGCACCCGATCGCGCGGCGCCACCCGGAGACCGGGCGCACGGCGCTGTTCGTCAGCCCCGGCTACACGATCGGCATCGACGGCCTGCCCGACGACGAGGGCAACACGCTGCTCGTCGAGCTGTTCAAGCACCAGGCCCGGCCCGAGTTCGTGTATCGCCACCGCTGGCAGCAGGGCATGTTGGTGATGTGGGATAACCGCTGTCTTGTGCACTCTGCCACCGGCGGTTATCAAGGACACCGTCGGTTGCTGCATCGGATCACGGTCGGCGAGCGCGCGTGAGGCGCCGGGCGGCGGCGCGCCGCGGCGCCTGTGATACCGTGCCCGCCATGGACACCCGCACCGCCACCAGACCCGCCACGCTGACCGAGCGCGTCGACCAAGCCGCGCAGGCCGTCGAGGCGCGCGTGATCGCGTGGCGGCGCGACTTCCATCAACATCCCGAGCTCGGCAACCGCGAAACGCGCACCGCCGCGATCGTGGCCGAGCACTTGAAGAGCCTCGGCTTCGACGAGGTCAAGACCGGCGTCGCGCACACCGGCGTGGTCGGCCTGCTGAAGGGCAAGCTGCCGGGCAAGGTGGTGGCCCTGCGCGCCGACATGGACGCGCTGCCGGTGACCGAGGAGGTCGACGTGCCGTTCGCGTCGAAGGTGCACACGGTGTGGAACGGCGAGGACGTCGGCGTCATGCACGCCTGCGGCCACGATTGCCACACCTCGATCCTGATGGGCGTGGCCACGGTGCTCGCCGGTCTGCGCGATCAGTTGCGCGGCAGCGTGAAGTTCATCTTCCAGCCGGCCGAGGAGATGCCGCCCAAAGGCGAGGACGGCGGCGCCAAGATGATGATCCAGGAGGGCGCGCTGCAGCACCCGACGCCGCACGCGATCTTCGGCCTGCACGTCACCTCGCGCCAGAACGTCGGCTTCCTCGGCTACCGCAGCGGCCCGACCATGGCCAGCTCCGACCGCTTCAGCATCACCGTGCACGGCCGCCAGACGCACGGTGCGGCGCCGTGGCTCGGCGTCGACCCGGTGGTCACGTCGGCTCAGGTCGTGCTCGGCCTGCAGACCGTGGTCAGCCGCGGCATCGACATCTCGCGCGAGCCCGCGGTGGTGACGGTGGGCATGATCAAGGGCGGCGTGCGCGAGAACATCATCCCCGACTCGGTGGAGATGCGCGGCACGATCCGCACCTTCGACGAAGGCATGCGCGACGACGTGCACGAGCGCGTCAAGACGCTGGCCGAGTCGGTGGCCAAGGGCTCGCGCGCCGGCTGCACGGTGTGCATCGAGAAGAACTACCCGGTCACCGTCAACGACCCGGCGCTGACCGAGGCGATGCTGCCCACGCTGCAGCGCGTGGCCGGCGCCGACAAGGTGCAGATGGTCCCCAAGGTCACCGGCTCGGAAGACTTCTCGTACTTCCAGAGGCTGGTGCCGGGGTTGTTCTTCTTCGTCGGTGCCACGCGGCCCGAGGTCGATCCGGCGAAGGCGCCGGCCAACCACTCGCCGCGCTTTCACGTCGACGAGCGCGCGCTGCTGTTGGGCGTGCGCTCGCTGGCGCACCTGGCGTGCGACTGGCTGCAGGCGCACTGAGGGCGCAGCGCCTCAGCCGTCGCCGCGCAGCCGCTGCGCCCGCTGCACGAGGCGCCAAGCGTTGCGGTAGGTCGGCACCTCGACCCACAGGCCGTTGACCAGCGCGCGTTCCTCGCCGCGCGCGCGGGCCGCCTCGAACGCCTGCACCACCGCCTGCGCTTCGCGTAGCGCCGCCTCGTCGGGCGTGAACGCGGCGTTCAGCGCGGCGGCGTGCTCTGGCCGCACCAGGCTCTTGCAGCGGTAGCCGAGGCGTCGCGCGTACGCGGCTTCGCGCACCGCGCCGCCGACGTCGGCGAAGGTGTACGGCGCGTCGATCGGCTCGATGCGTGCGGCGCGACACTCCAGCACGAAGCGCCGGCGTGCATGGTCGAGCTCCACCGCGTCGGTGCCGCGTTCGGCGCACAGGTCGGCGGCCAAGTCCTCGGTGCCCAGCAACGCGCAGCGGATGCGCGGGCTGGCCGCGGCGATGAGGCGCACATCGACGACGCCGAGCGCGGTCTCGCACACCGGCAGAAGCTCGGTGCTGCCTGGCGCGATGCCGAGCGTTGCTTCCCAGGTGCCGATCGCGGCATCGAGCACGCGCATCTGTTCGGCGCGCTCGGCCATCGGGCAGGCGATCACGTTCGGTCGCGCCGCCATCGCAGCGGCCAGGTCGGCCGCGCCGTCGGCGTGGTCGAGCTGATTGACGCGCACCGCGAACAGGCAGCCGCGCTGGTGGCCGCGCGCGGCCACCCCCGCCAGCAAGTGTCTCGCGTCGACGCGTCGCGGCGCCGGCGTGAAGTCTTCGAGATCGACGATCAGCACGTCGGCGCCGCTGCCCAGCATTGCTTCGTGCGCCGCGGCGTCGGCACCCGGGCCGAACAGCCAGGTGCGTCGCAGGTCGGGGTCGAGGCGGCGCATCGCTGCACAGCTTACGCCGGCGCCAACCGCATCGGGGACGCATAGACTGTGCCGATGCGCCAGAGCGTTGCCCTGCACCACGCCAGCCGCCTCGTCAACCACGGGCCCACCGTGCTTGTGACCACGCAGCACGAGGGTCGGCGCAACATCATGGCCGCCGCGTGGTCGATGCCGGTGGAGTTCACGCCGCCGCGCATCGCCATCGTGATCGACAAGAAGACCTTCACCAGCGACCTGCTCAAGGCCAGCGGCCGCTTCGCGATCAGCCTGCCGGTGCCGGCGCTGGCCGACGTGACCTACCGCGTCGGCGACGAGAGCGGACGCGACGTCGACGAAGGGGGCGACGACAAGTTCGCGCGCCACGGCATCGCGACCTTCGCCGGGCCCGAGCTGGGCCTGCCGCTGGTCGACGGCTGCTGCGCCTGGCTCGAGCTGCGCCGCATCGCCGAGCCGCACAGCGAGGATGCCTACGACACCGTGTTCGGCGAGGTGGTGTCGGCGCAGGCCGACGACCGCGTGTTCACGCAGGGCCGCTGGTCGTTCCGCGACGACAACGCCGCGCTGCACACGTTGCACCACCTCGGCGGCGGCGCGTTCGCGGTGCCATCGCGCGTCGTGCAGGGCCGGCTGCTGGCCGGCCCGTGATGCGCGACCCTGGCGGTGACTATTCCGGCTTGAAGCCGATCGACTGCAGCACCGCGCCGACGCGGTCGGAGTCGGCCTTGAGGCCGGCCACGATGTCGTCGACGCTGCGCGGCGCGCCGACCTCGAATCCGAGCTCGAGCAGGCGCTCGCGCACCGCCGGTTGCATCAGCGCCTTCAGCGCTGCTTCGCGCACGCGCGCCTGCGCGGCGGCGGGGACGTCGGGCGTGCACCACAGGCCCATCCAGCCGAGCGCCTCGAGCTTCGGGTAGCCGAGCTCGGTGAAGGTCGGCACATCGGGCAGTACCGGGCTGCGCTTGGGCGTGCTGACCGCGAACGCCTTGAGCTTGCCGCTCTTGATCAACGGCAGCGAGGTGCCGATACCGTCGAACATCAGCGGCACGTGGTTGCCCATCACGTCGGTCAGCGCCGGCGTCGAGCCCTTGTAGCCGACGTGCATCATGTCGATGCCGGCTGCCTGGTTGAGCATCAGCCCCAACACGTGGCTCAGCGTGCCGGCACTGTACGACGCGTAGTTCACCTTGCCCGGGTTGGCCTTGACGTAGGCGATCAGCTCCTTCAGGTTGTTGGCCGGGAAGCTGGGGTTCCCCACCAGCACCAGGCCGCCGCGCGCCAACTCGGCGATCGGCCGCAGCGAGGCGGCCATGTCGATCTTCAGCTTCACGGCGTGCGGGATCTCGCTGACCAGCGAGTTCACGCCCACCAGCAGCGTGTGGCCGTCGTGCGGCGACTGCAGCAGGTCGCCGACGGCGATCGCGCCGGCGGCACCGGGCTTGGGCTCGACGATCGCGGTCTGCTGCAGGTCCTTGGCCAGCGGCTCGGTCACCAGCCGCGCCACGATGTCCGCAGTGCCGCCCGCGGGTCCGGCGGCGATCACCCGCAGCGGTTTGCTGGGGAAGGTCTGGGCGCGCGCAGCAATACCGATGCCGCTCAGCGCGGCGGCAGCCAGCACGGTGCGGCGGGTGAGGAACCGATTCGTCTTCATGATGTCTTCTCTGTCGATCGACGCTAGATTCAAGTGGACACCGCGGAACCGGCTTTGCCGGGCCGCTGGTGGCGCCCCCTTGAGGGGAAGGCGGCCGCTAGGCCGCTTCGGGGGTGGTCATGTCATCCAGCGCATGAGCGCCAGCGTCAGCGCGGCCAGAAACACAGTCTCGCCGATCATCAGCGCGACCGGCTTGATGCCCACGGTGGCCAGCTCCTTGAGCTGAGTCTTCATGCCGATGCCGGCGATCGCCGCCACCAGGCACCAGCGCGACGCATCGCTGCCGAGCGTGCTCACCGCGTGCGGCAGCCAGCCGGTGCTGTTGATCGCCACCAGCAGCGCGAACGCCACCGCGAAGCCGGGCAGCAACGGCGGCCGCTTGCCGCTGCCGACGTCGCCGCCGGCCTTGGCGCGCGAGCGCGTGATCAGCGCCGCCACCACGATCACCGGCAGCAGCATCGCCACGCGCAGCAGCTTCACCAGCGTGGCGGCGTCGCCGGTCTCGCTCGACAGGCTGTAGCCGGCGCCCACCACCTGGGCCACGTCGTGGATGGTGGCACCGAGAAAGATGCCGGCGTGCTGCGCGTCGAGGCCGAGCGCGTGCACGACCATCGGGTAGCTCACCATCGCGAAGGTCGACAGCGCCGACACGCCGATCACGGTGAACAGCGTGGCGCGCTCCTTCAGCGGGTGCGCCGGCAGGGCGGCCGACAGCGCCAGCGCGGCCGAGGCACCGCAGATCGCCGTGGCGCCACCGGTGAGCAGCCCGAACAGGCTCTGGAAGCCGAGCGCGCGCGCCACCAGCATCGACAGCGCGATCGTCACCGCCACGCTCACCACCACCATCGCCACCGGGCCCCAGCCGAGCGCCACCACCTGCGCCGCCGTGATGCGCAGGCCAAGTAGCGCGACGCCGAAGCGCAGCAGGGTGCGGGCGCAGAACTCGATGCCCGGCGCGCACGGCCCGGCTCGGGTCGATCCGGCTTCGCCGGGCGACCCGACCCCCGTGGGGGGCGGCGACGCAGTCGCCTGGGGGCCCGGATCCGAGAGGAAATTCATCGCCATGCCGAGCAGCAGCGCGAACAGCAGGACCGGCGCGCCGTAGTGCTCGCCGAGGAAGCCCGCGGCCGCGGCGACCACCGCGCAGGCGATGACGCCGGGGAACAGCGTGCGTGCGCGCCCGACGCCGGCGCTGAGGACAGCGGCCGTCATGGCGTCATACGGTCGGCAGCTTGTGCGCCGCGAAGCGCTCGCGCAGCTTGTTCTTCTGCACCTTGCCGGTGGCGCCGAGCGGGATCGCGTCGACGAACACCACGTCGTCGGGTGTCCACCACTTGGCGATGCGGCCGTCGTAGAAGTGCAGCAGCTGCTCGCGCGTCAGTTCGGCACCGGGCTTCTTCACCACCACCAGCAGCGGTCGCTCGTCCCACTTGGGATGCCGCGCCGCGATGCAGGCGGCCATCGCCACCGCGGGGTGCGCCATCGCGATGTTCTCGAGGTCGATCGAACCGATCCACTCGCCGCCGGACTTGATGACGTCCTTGCTGCGGTCGGTGATCTGCATGTAGCCGTCGGCGTCGATGGTCGCCACGTCACCGGTGGGGAACCAGCCGTCCTGCAGCGGGTTGCCGCCTTCGCCCTTGAAGTAGTGCGCGATGACCCACGGCCCACGCACCAGCAGCTCGCCCGCGGCCTTGCCGTCGTGCGGCAGCTCGGCGCCGTCGTCGTCGACGATCTTCATGTCGACGCCGAACACCACGCGGCCCTGCTTGGCCTGTACCGCCATCCGCTCCTCGGGCGTCAGCGCGAGGTGCTTGCTCTTCAGCGTGCACGCGGTGCCGAGCGGGCTGATCTCGGTCATGCCCCAGGCGTGCAGCACCTGCACGCCGTAGCGCTCCTGGAAGGCGCGCATCATCGCCGGCGGGCAGGCCGAGCCACCGATGACCGTGCGGCGCATCGTGCTGAACTTCAGGCCGTTGGCCTCGACGTGCGCGAGCAGGCCTTGCCACACCGTGGGCACGCCAGCCGACAGCGTGACGCTCTCGGACTCGAACAGCTCGTACAGGCTCTTGCCGTCGAGGAACGGCCCCGGGAACACCAGCTTGGCGCCGACCATGCACGCCACGTAGGGCAGGCCCCAGGCGTTGACGTGGAACATCGGCACCACCGGCAGGATGGTGTCGCGCCCCGAGCAATTCAGCGAGTCGGGCAGCGCCGCGGCGTAGGTGTGCAGCAGCGTCGAGCGGTGGCTGTACAGCGCGCCCTTCGGGTGGCCGGTGGTGCCCGACGTGTAGCACAGCGACGACGGCTCGTTCTCGTCGAACGTCGGCCACGTGAATTCGGGCGAGGCATCGGCGACCAGCTCTTCGTAGCACAGCAGGCCCGGCACCTTGCCCGGCGCCGGCATGTTGGCGCGGTCGGTCATCGCGACGAAGGCCTTGATCGTCTTGACGCGGCCGGCGATCGCCTCGATCAGCGGCTGGAACGTGAGGTCGAAGAACAGCACCTGGTCTTCGGCGTGATCGGCGATCCACACCACCTGGTCGGGGTGCAGCCGCGGGTTCAGCGTGTGCAGCACCGCGCCCGAGCCGCTGACCGCGTAGTACAGCTCCATGTGGCGGTAGCCGTTCCACGCCAGCGTCGCCACCCGCGTGCCGTGCGCGATGCCCATCGCCGCCAGCGCGTTGGCCATGCGGCGCGAGCGCTCGGCGAGCTCGCGGTAGGTGGTGCGATGGATGTCGCCCTCGACGCGGCGCGACACGATCTGCTGATCGCCGTGATGGCGCTCGGCGTGCCGGAGCAGGGAGGAGATCAGCAGCGGCTGCTGCATCATCGAATCGTTCATGGTCGTCTCTCGCAAGGGATGGCTCAGGCGGGCGCGCCGTGCGCGGCCGTGCCGGCCGGGGCGGCCAGCGGCTGGGCGCTGCGCGCCTTGTCGCTCTGGTAGGTGGTGGCGGCGCGGACGAACGCCGCCACCGCGATCAGGCCGAACAGCGGTGTGATCGTCAGCGCGGCCTCCAGGCCGATCGAATCGGACAGCGCCCCGGCGATGAAGGGGCCGAGCGCGAGACCGAACAGGTTCTGGAACAGCGACAGAATCGACGCGCCGGTGGAGCGCACGCCTGGGTGCGTGACGTCGATCACCGCCGCCGACGCCGGCCCGACGGTGCACGTCATCAGCAGGCCGCCGAGCAGGATGAACGCGAACTGCGCGTTGCCCGACAGCGCGATGCCCAGACGCGGCGCGCCGAACGCGAAGCTGATCACCACCAGCGTGGCCAGGCACAGCAGCGCCACCGCGCGCAGCCCAGCGCCGGGGCCGCGACGGCCGATGCGATCGATCACCGCACCCCAGACGATGCTGCCGATGGCGCCGGCGAGCACGACCAGCGAGGCCTTCACGCCTGCGGCCTGCGGGGTCATGCCCTGGGTGCGCACGAGAAAGCTCGGCAGCCACGCCCACACGGCCGCCACCACGATCAGCTGCGCCGGCGCGCCGATGCACACCCACAGCATCGTGCGCGAGCGCGTCAGCACGTGGACGATGTGGCGCGCGACCGAGCCCGCCGACTGGCGCGCCTGCTCCAGGCGTGGCGTCAGCTCCACGGTCTTGTAGTCGCGCACGAACAGGTACAGCAGCGCGAGCACGAGGCCCGGGATGCCGACCACGCCGAACGCCGCCTTCCAGCCCCAGTGGTCGGCGATCACGCCGCCGAGAATGACGCCGAGCACGGAGCCGACCGATGCCGACGCGAAGAAGCCGGCCATCAGCGTGCCGCGCATGCGCGACGGGAAGTGGCTCGCGATCAGCCCCGCGCCGACCGAGCCGTAGCCCGCCTCGCCGAGACCGACCACCGCGCGCGCGGCGAACAGCGCGCCGTAGCCCGGCGCGAACATGCACGAGATCGTCGCCAGGCTCCAGGCACCGGCCATGGCGACGATGCTCTTGACGCGACTCACGCGGTCGGCGAACAGCGCCACCGGGATGCCGCCGATCGCCACCGTGATCGACACGATCGACACCAGCGCGCCGAGCTGCTTGTCCGACAGGTTCCACTCGGCCTTCAGGTGCGGGAACAGCGAGACAATGACTTGGCGATCGACGTAGTCGAACACCATCAGGCCGACGGTCATCGCGAACGCGAACCAGGCGGCACCGGGGCCGAAGAGGTAGCGGTCGTCGTTCGGCGTGCGCGCCGCGGCGTGCAGGTCCATGGCGGATCTCCGGTCAGGGCACCAGCACGGTGGCGCCGGTGGTGCGGCGCGACTCGAGCGCGCGGTGCGCGTCGGCCGCGTCGGCCAGTGCGAACTGCTGTTTCGGCTCGCCGGTGATGCGGCCCGCCAGCACGTGCGCGAACAGCTCGGCGGCCATCGACAGCATGTGCGCCCTTGGCGTCGCGTAGTGCACCATCGCCGGCCGCGTCACCCAGATCGAGCCCTTCACCGCCAGCAGCGTGGTGTCGATCAGCACCGGGCCGGACGTGGTGCCGTTGCTGACCAGCGTGCCACGCGTCTGCAGGCTGTCGAGCGAGGCCATCAGCGTGTCCTTGCCCACCGAGTCGTAGACCACTGGCACGCCCTTGCCGCCGGTGAGGTCGCGCACGCGCTTGGGGATCTCGCGCGCCATGTCGTTGGGCGTCATGCCGCCGATGACGATGGTGTGTGCGCAGCCGTGCGCGCGTGCGATCTCGGCCTTCTCGTGGGTGCTGACGGTGCCGATCATCGTGACGCCGAGCGCGCGTGCCCACTGGCACGCCACCAGCCCGACGCCGCCGGCCGCGGCGTGGTAGAGGATGGTCTCGCCGCCCTCGAGCGGATGGACCTGACGGAACAGGTACTGCGCCGTCATGCCCTTCATCATCAGCGTCGATGCGGTGCGGTCGCTGATGCCGTCGGGCAGCGGGATCAACACGTCCGCGGGCATCACGCGCACGTCGCTGTAGGCGCCTTGCGGGCCCAGCAGGTAGCCCACGCGCTGGCCGACGCGGATGTCGGTGACGCCGTCGCCGACGGCTTCGACCACACCCACCGCGTCGGAGCCGATTCCGTTGGGCAGCGGCAGCGGGTAGCGCCCGGTGCGGAAGTAGATGTCGATGTAGTTGACCGCCACGTAGCTGTGCCGCACACGCGCCTGCCCGGGGCCTGGCGCGCCGACGTCGACGGTTTCGAGCTTGAGCACCTCCGGTCCCCCGGTCTCGTGCAGGCGAATGGCGCGTGCCATCATGGTCTCCTGTGGTTCTGCTGGCCGCCCGCGCTCACGCGGTGGTGCAGATGTCGTCGATGAGGTCTTCGGCGCGTGCCCACGGGCCGTAGCCCGACGCCGGGTTGAGGTGGCCGACGTAGCCGAGGTCGATGAACTGCGAGCCCCAGTCGCGCGCGAGCTGCTCGATGCGCTCATGGCGCGCCAGCGGGTCATCGCGGCTGGCGGCCACCAGGCTCGGGAACGGCAACCGCTGGCGCGGCACCGGCAGCCAGCCGTGAGCGCGCAGTTGCGCGATCGTCGGGTAGCCCTCGGGCAGCGGGCTCTCGAAGTCCGGCGGCGTGGCCAGCAGCGCGCCGTGCACGTCGACCGTGGTCTGGTGCGCCCAGTGCGCCACCATGATGCAGCCGCCGCTGTGCGCCACGATCACCAGCGGGCCGTCAACCGCGCGCGCCTCGCGCTCGATCGCCGCCACGCGGGCCGCGCAATCGAGATCGGCGCGGCCCATCGGCGGCACCGTGCGCACCGCGCGGCCGCGCCGGCGCAGGTCGCTGGCCAGCAGCGTCTGCCAGTGCGCGTCGACATGGTCGCGCAGCCCCGGCACGATCAGCACCGTCGGCATGGCGGCAACCATCACTGGTGCTCCCTCGCGCCGCGCGCGGTCCCTCCGGGAGGGACGCTGCGCCCCCTTCGGAGCGGCCGTGCGGTGGCGCGCATCGTCAGGCCGCCTTGCGCAGGTAGCCTTGCTGGCGACCCTTCGGGTTGGGCGCGAAGCCGTTGGCGGCCAGCGTCTCCTCGACCGTGTCGTAGAAGACGCCGATCTTGCAGATCTTGCGCGCTTCCTTGCCGTTGGCCACCTCGCGGCCGAACTCGCGCGAGATGCGCACCAGCTGCTCGATCTGCTTGACGGTGCTCATCTTCTCGGTGCGCGACTGGTTCCAGAGGTTGTCCTCGATGCCGCAGCGCACGTGCAGGCCCATCGCGATGCCCATCATGTTGATCGGCAGCACGTTGCGCATGCTACTTTCCACCGTCAGCATCGCGCCGTCGGGGATCGCGCGCAGGAAGTTCGACAGGCTGTAGATGGTCGGCTGGTCCATGCCGCCGCCGATCGCCACCCAGTTGCACACCAGCGGGCCGCGGTAGACGCCGCGGCGGATCAGGCGCTCGACGGTCTCGAAGCTGTTGACGTTGTAGAACTGGAACGCGCTCTGGATGCCGGCCTTGGTCAGGCGCCGCACGTGCTCCTCGAAGAAGCTCGGCGTCGACGGCACGATCATGTTGGCGTAGGCGCGGAAGTTCTCCGGCTCGGCCAGCGAGGTGCCGGCGATGTCGGCAGCGTCCATCTGCTCGACCACGTTCATCTGCGACGTGTTGACCGTCACCGTCACCTGGTCGGGCTTCGGGTCGAGCTCGGCCAGCATGTGGCGGGTGTCGTCCGACAGCCACTTGGCGGCCGCGCCTTCGCTCTCGGGCGCGAACGAGATCGAGCCGCCGACCTGGATCACCATGTCGGGCACCGCCTTGCGCACGCCGGCGATCAGCTCGTTGAACTTGCTCAGCCGCTTGGAGCCCTTGCCGTCGAGCTCGCGCACGTGCAGGTGCAGCACGCTGGCGCCGGCGTTGTAGCAGTCGACCGCCTTCTGGATCTGCTCTTCCATGGTCACCGGAATGTCGGCCGGAAAGTCGGCCGGGACCCACTCGGGTCCGTACGGTGCGGCGGTGATGACCAGCTTGTCCTGGTTCTCGGTGAACAGCGAGCCGTCGAGGAAATTCATGGCGGGTTCCTTGGGAATGTGGGAAAGGCGTCGAGGCGAAGAGGTCAGCAGGTGGCGTCGCCGATGATTCCGGCGCGTTCCATCTTTCGGTGGCAGGGCGGGTAGTCCATCACCGCGTAGTGCTGGGTGGCGCGGTTGTCCCAGAAGGCGACGCTGTTGCGCTTCCAGCGGAATCGCACCTGGTACTCGGGAATGAAGGCCTGGCTGATCAGGTAGCGCAGCAGGTCGCTGGCGCCGTGCGTGTAGTCCTGGCCGACGCGCACGTTGGCGGCGGTGTGGAAGTTGGTGAAGTGGGTGGTGAAGGCGTTGACGAAAAGCACCTTCTCGCCGGTGTCCGGGTGCGTGCGCACCACCGGGTGCTCGGCGTCCGGAAACTGGGCGTGCAGCGCCAGGCGACGCTCGATCGGCATCGCGGCGCCGAAGCTGGCCTCGATGCTGTGGCGGGCGCGCAGGCCCGCGATCTGCACCTTGATCTCGTCGGGCAGCCGCTCGTAGGCGAGCGCCATGTTGGCCCACATCGTGTCGCCGCCCACCGGCGGGCACTCGACGCAGCGCAGCACGCAGCCGAACGGCGGCTTCTCGCGCCAGGTGGCGTCGGTGTGCCAGGCGTTCTCGTAACGGTCGTTGGGCGAATCCGGCGACTTGTAGATGCGCACCAGACCCGGGTGCTCGGGGTCGCTGCCGGCCACCGGGTGGTCCTCCAGCTCGCCGAAGTGGCGCGCGAACGCCACGTGCTCGGCGCGCGTGATGTCCTGGTCGCGGAAGAACAGCACCTTGTGCTTGAGCAGCAGCGCGCGGATCTCGGCCACCAGCTCCGGCGAGCGCGAGGCGACGCCGAGGTGGACCCCGGAAACCTCGGCGCCGATGGCGCAGGTGAGGGGCTCGACGCCGATCGAGTCGGGCAGCGAGGTGCTGCGGACGACCGCCGGGGCGGCCGCGGTGGCGAGGGTCATTGTCTTCGTCTCCGTGTGTGCGGGAGGCCTCGGGGCTTCCCTGCTTGGATGCGAAGAGTAGGAACGGGGGTGCGCCCGGAGCCCCCCATCGTGGAGGGGGCCGCCGCGGGGGAGCCGTCACGCGCGGGGGCTCGGAAGGCGGGGAAATCGGCCCGTCCAGGGGCCGTTTCAGTGCGCCGGCAGCCCCCGCGGCGCGGCGGCCACGCGCGGGCCGCGCGCCGCTTGGGCGAAGAACACCGCGCCGGCGATCGCCAGCAGGTCGGTGGCCAGCAGTGCCGTCGTCAGCGCGTGGTCCGACCCGACGGCGGCCATGCGGTCGCTGAAGGCCCCGACCGCCAGATTGCCGATCGCGATCGCGAACACGTTGAGCAGCAGCATCGTGAACCCGGTGACCGTCGAGCGCATCGCGTTGGGCGTCAGGCCCTGGATCACCGCCAGCGAGGGCCCGTAGGTCGCCAGCGGCAGGAAGAAGCCCGCGCACATGCCGGCGTAGAACAGCGCCGAACCGGGCTCGGCGAAGCGGTACGCCACCATCAGCGGCCCGCAGCCGGCGATCAACAGCACCACGAAGCCGGCATGGCCGCCGCGGATGCGCCGCGCCAGCCGGTCGCTGAGCACGCCGCCCACCAGCGCCCCGAGCACGCCGAAGGCGATCTGCAGCACGCCGATCTGGCGCGCGATCGTCGCCGCGTCGAGGCCGCGCTCGCGCACCAGCCAGAGCTGCATGAAGGCGAGGCCGGCGAACACCATGTGCACCAGCACGAAGCCGACGATCGTGTGCAGCACGGTCGGGTTGGCGCGCAGCGACGCCCACACGTTGCGCACCTGCGCCACGAACGGCGCCCCGCGGTCGGACCCGCCGTGCCCGTCACCGAGCCCGTCGCGGCGGTCGCGCAACGCGAGCAGCGGCAGCGCGATGAGCACGCCGACCGCGCCGAGCGCGAAGAACGTGTCGCGCCAGCCGACCGAGGCGCCGACCGTGCCGGCGAGCGCGAACGCCAGGCCGATGCCCAGGGGGATGCCGGTGAAGAACATGCCCACCGCGGTGCCCGCGCGGGCCGGCCGGAACAGCTCGATCAGCAGCGACACCGCCGCCGGCACCAGCGCCGCCTCGCCCGAGGCGACGAGAAAGCGCGCCGCCACCATCTGGCCGAAGCCCTGCGCCGCGCCGGACGCGGCGGTGCACACGCTCCAGATCAGGATGCCCGCCGCGATCACCCGCGTGCGGCTGAAGCGGTCGGCCAGCGTGCCCATGAAGACCGCCATCACGCCGAAGCTGAGCACCCACACCGCGCCGGCGAGGAAGCCGTACTGGGCGTTGCTCAGCGCGAGGTCGCGCGTGATCTGCGGCGAGAAGCCGAGCAGCATGTTGCGGTCGATGTGGGCGACCACGTGGATCGCCAGCAGCGCGAACAGCACCGCCTGGGGATGGTCTTTCCAGCGCATGTCGGTGTCTCCTCGGTGCGGTCTCGGTCGGACCGTTCAGGCGGCCAGCGGCAGCGGCATGCCGCGCTCGCCAGGGCGGCGGTTCGGCGCATAGCCCAGGCGCGCGAGGGTCTCGTCGGCGTTGCGATAGCGCTCTGCGATGCGGTAGATGGCCTTGGCCTGGTCGCCGGTGGCGACCTCGCGGTACAGCTCACGGGCGATGCGCGCCACCTTCTCGACCTGCTGCACGCTGGTGATGCGCTGGCCCTTGCGGCCCCACAGGTTGTCTTCGATGCCGACGCGCACGTGCAGGCCCATCGCGATGGCCATCGTGTTCAGCGGCAGCACGTTGCGCATCAGGCCCTCGATGGTCAGCACGGCGCCGGGCGGCACGCGGCGGATGAACTCCATCATGTTGTACGGGTTGGGGCCGTCGGCGCCGCCGCCGATGGCGACCCAGTTGAGCACCAGCGGGCCTGTGTAGGCGCCGCGGCGGATCAGCCGCTCGACGCTCTCGAGCTGCCCGGTGTCGCCGAGCATGAAATGCGGCTGGATGCCGGCGGCCTGCAGGCGGCGCAGGTGCTCGTCGACGAATGCCGGCCCCGACGGGATCCACATCTCGCGGTAGGCGTTGCGCATCGCCGGCTGCGCCATCGAGGTGCCGGCGATGTCTTCCTCGCTCAGCAGCTCGCAGACGTTCATCTGGTTGGTGTTGATGGCGATCGTCACCTGGTCGGGCTTCGGGTTCAGCTCGGCCAGCATGTGGCGCGTGTCGTCCTCGAGCCACTTGGCCTCGGCGCCTTCGCTCTCCGGCGCGAACGAGATCGAGCCGCCGACCTGCAGCACCATCTTCGGCACCGCGTCGCGCAGGCGCGCCAGCATCTCGTTGAACATCGACAGCCGCTTGCTGCCCTTGCCGTCGGCCTCGCGCACGTGCACGTGCAGCACGGTGGCGCCGGCGTTCCAGCAGTCCACGGCCTTCTGCACCTGCTCGGCCATCGTCAGCGGGATGTCGTCGGAATCACCGGGCAGGAACGAGGGTCCGTAGGGGGCGGCCTGGATCACCAGCGGTTGCTGGTTCTCGGGCAGCAGCGAGTCGTCGAGGAAGTTCATGGTGGGTCCTTTCGGCGGATTCGAGGGCTAGGCGCGCTCTTGCGCGGCGAGTTCTTCGAGCAGGATGGGTGCACCCAGGCTCATCGTGTGGATGCCCAGCACGCTGACGCACTGCAGCACCGCGGTGATCTCTTCCTTGCTGGCGCCGAGCTCGAGCGCGCGGCGGATGTGGCGGCGCACGCCCGGCGCGTACAGGTGCGTGCACGAGGCGTCGACCGCGATGGCGATGAACTCGATCGTCTTGGCATCGAGCGCGCCCGAGGTCATCGGCTTCAACCCCATCGCCATGAAGCGCTCGGTCCACGCCGGGTCGAGCTCGTAGAACGGGCTCCAGTTCGGGTTCCACTGGCCGCTCGCGCGCAGGCGGTTGCACAGCGGCGTGTCGGCGACGGTGTCGGTGCTCATTGGGTCCTCGTGCGGTTTCGAATGGAGCGCGATTGTTCGCGTCGGGGCGCCGAACGACTTGACGATTCGGGACACGGACTTACCATTTCGGGACAACCCGTGAAAGCCCGATGTCGGCCCTCGTCCGCAGCGCCGCGCTGACCCACTTCGCCGAGGTGGCCACTGCCTGCGGGCTCGACGCGCGGGCGCTGGTGGCCGAGGTCGGCCTGCCGTCGCGCTGCCTCGACGATCCCGACCTCAAGGTGCCGGCGCGCGCAGTGGGCCGGCTGCTCGAGCTGGCCGCCGAGCGCGGCCGCGAGCCCGCGTTGGGGCTGCGCATGGCGCAGTCGCGCCGCCTGTCGAACCTGGGCCCGCTCGGCCTGCTGGTGCGCGACGAGCCGACGCTGCGCGCGGTGCTCGACGCGCTGATCCAGCACATCCACCTGCACAACGAGGCGCTGGCGCTGCGCGCCGAGCAGTCCGGCAGCCTGGTGGTGATCCGCGAGGAACTCGCCGGCGAGGGCGGCCAGCCGCTGCGCCAGGCCACCGAACTGGTGGTCGGGGTGACCTTTCGTGTGCTCAGCCTGTTTCTCGGCGCGGCGTGGCGGCCGCGGCTGGTGTGCTTCTCGCACCGCGCGCCGGCGAGCCTGCGCGCGCACCGTGCGTTCTTCGGCGACGCGGTGGAGTTCGGCCACGAGTTCAACGGCATCGTCTGCAACGCGGCCAACCTCGACGCGCCAAACCCTGCGGCCGACCCGGTGATGGCGCGCTACTCGCAGCGGCTGCTGCAGCGCGAGCTCGGACCGAGCGCGCGCCTGAGCGAGCGCGTGCGCCAATTGGTGGTGCTGTTGCTGCCGCGCGGCCATTGCCGTGTCGAGGTGGTAGCGCAGCACCTCGGGATCGACCGGCGCACCGTGGCGCGGCGTCTGGCGGCCGAAGGCACCACCTTCAGCGAGCTGGTCAACGGCCTGCGCGACGACCTGCTGTCGCGCCACCTCGGCGAGCGCGACCGCCAGCTGGGCGAAGTTTCAGCGCTGCTCGGCTTCTCGGCGCCGAGTGCCTTCGCGCGCTGGCATCGCGGTCGTTTCGGCGTCGCGGCGCGCAGCGTCAGGGCACGCGCACCCTAGCTCGCTTCGAGCAACCCGAGGATGCGCGCGCGCTGCACCACCTGCTTACGCGTGCCGGCGTCGAGCTTGGCGAACAGGTTCTTCATGTGCCACTTGACGGTCTCTTCGCCGACCTGCATCGCCAGGCCGATCTCCTTGTTGGAGAGGTTGCGCGCGGCCAGCTCGAGCACCTCGCGCTCCTTCGGCGTCAGCGCCATGGTCGGGTTGCTGCGCGCCCGTGCGGCTGCCGGCGGCGGCGTGCGTGGCGCCGCCGCGGCGCCCGGCGCGGCCGCGGCACCCGGCAGGTTCTGGCGCATCCACTCGCCGAGCGCCGGATGGGCGTCGTCGAACACGCGCACCAGGCCATAGGCCGCTGCCAGGTCGGCGGCCTCGTGCAGCAGCGGCAATGCGCCGCGCTCGCCGCAGCGGTCGAGCGCATAGGCGCGCAGGCCGAGCAGTTCGAGGTGCAACCGGCCCTGGCGCAGGCCCTGCGCCCCGCCGTCGGCCTGCTGCAGCGCGTCGGCGGCGCGCCGCCATTCCTGCGCGGCGATCGCCGCATGCGCCTGCGCGACGTCGCGCAGCACCATCACGCTGTGGCGCCACAACGGCCCCCGCGGCGTCGCCGGGTCGGCGAGCAGGGTGTCGATGCGCGCGCACAGGCCGCGGCAGGTCTCGGCGCGAAAGCGCCGCGCGTGCAGCCGCACCTGCTCGACCAGGCTGACGATGCGCATGCGCGGCCAGCGTCGCGCCACGCCGACCGCGTCGAGCGCATCGAGCAGCTCGAGCGCGCGGTGTTCGGTGCCCTCGGCGCTGGCGATGCGCGCCATGGTGCGGAACCCGAGCATCACCGCCTCGGGCAGCGCGTCGTGCTCCAGCACGTCGAGGCGGTTGGCCAGCAGGCCCGCGGCCTCGTCGCGCTCGTTGTGCTCCCACAGTGCCGCGGCCAGCAGGCTGGCCAGCATGCAGGCGAACGGGCTGCGGCGGCCGAGGTCGGCTTCGGCCTGCGCCAGCGTGGGCCGCAGCAGATTGATCGTCAGCAGCACCTGGCCCTCCCACACGTAGGTGAGAGCGACCATGAAGTTGCCCCAGTGATCGAGGTAGCTCGCTGTCAGCCCCAACGAGCCGCGCGGTGCCTGCTGCTGCCGCAAGCGCGCCAGCGCCGGCTCGCCGTCGAGCAGCGTGCGGAACGCCGAGCGGTTGGCGTGGATGTGCAGCAGCGTCGGGTCCTTCAGCGGCGGGTCGCTCGCCCACGGGTCGTGCAGCGCCGCGAAGCGGTCGGGGTCGTCGGCGAACGCGGCCGCGCCGCTCTCGATCAGCGCGCACTCGCAGCGCAGCGCGTCGTCCAGTTCGGGCTGCGCCCGGATGCGCTCGACGTAGGCGCTGGCCTCCTGGTGGCGCTGGCTCACCGCCAGCGACCATGCGGCCGCCAGCAAGAGGCGTGGACGGCGGTCCAGTTCGCCGGCGGGCAACCGAGCCAGCCACTCGAGCACGGCGCCCTGGTGGCCGCGCGACATCATCGAGTCGTACAGGCTGCGCTCGGCGAGGTCATAGGCAAGCTCGCGCTGGCCGGCCGCCAGCGCATGCACCGCGGCCGCCTCGATCAGGCCGATCGCCGCCAGCGCGTCGGCGGCGCGCGCGTGCAGCTGCGCCTGCTCGGCCTCGGGCAGCTGCGCGAAGCGGCGCCGCAGCTCGTCGCGCGCCAGCGAGTGCATGCGCAGCCATTCGCTGGCCTCGCCGGCGGCGAACACCGGTGTGTCGCGCGCCAGCCGAGCCAGCCGTTCGGGCGCTCCGTCGTCGCGCACGATCTGGCGGCACAGGTCGGGGTGCAACGGATCGAGCACCGCGATGCGCGTGAGGAACGCCACGTCGGCCGGGTCGAGGTTGGCCAGCAGCAGGTGCGCGAACTGCTCGCGCAACGTGCCGCCACGCCCGGCGAGCGCCGACACCTCGGCCTGCGGGTCGGCGCTCGCGGCCATCACCGACAGCGCGAGCTGCAGCCCGAGCGGCCAGCCCTCGGTGAGGTCGTGCAGGCGCGCCGCGGCATCGCGGTCGATGCGGGCACCGAAGCGCGCCCGCGCCAGCTCGATCGTCTCGTCGAGGCGGAAGCGCAGCTGCGTCGGGCCGACCACGGTGCAGCTGCCGTAGGCCACCAGGTCGTCGATCGGCAGCGGCCGGTCGGCGCGCGCCGCGACGATGGTGCGCAGATTCGACGGCGCGTTGCGCATCAGGTAGGCCAGCGCATCGAGCGTCGGCGCGGGCAGGCGCTCGGCCTCGTCGACGATCAGCACGATGTCGAGCGCGCTCTGCGCCACCTCGGCCAGCCAGGTGGTCACGCCTTCGAGGCCGGCGGCGGCAGGCGACTGCAGCAGCGTGTGGCCGAAGGTCGGGCGGCCGGCGCCGGCGCGCACCGCCATCGCCAGCGCCTGCACGAAGCGCGACACGTCGTCGTGCGCCTGCGCCGACAGCCACGCCACCACGCTGCCGCGCGCCAGGTGCTCGCGCCGCCATTGCGCCAGCAGCGAGGTCTTGCCGAAGCCCGGCGGCGCCTGCACCAGGATGGCCGGCGCATCGCGCAGCGGTTCGTCGTCGGCCTTCAGGCGCGCGCGCGTCACCTGGTGCCGCGGCACGCGCGGCGGCGTGACCTTGAGCAGCAGGTCGTCGGGAGCGCCGGCGGGCGCGCGGGCGGGGGTGGTGGCCACGGGTAGCGGACGAGGAGCTTCGTCGAGCGGCATGGTACGCGTGGGATGCCTCGCCCGGGTCAGGGTGAGCGTGGGGGCAGGCACCGGCTTGCCGCGCCGAGTTGCGGGAAGATGTCGACTTCGAATCGCGAGGGAGGTGACCGTGGACACATCGACGACCCGGGTGGCCGTGTGGGTCCGCGCGCTGGTGGCGTCGGCACCGTGCTGGCTGTTGCTCGGCTGCGCCGTCGGACCGGGAAACGTGCAGGTGCCGCTGGCAGCCTACCCGGCTGCGCCGGCGGTCGCAGCGACAAGGGGCGTGGTGCAGGTCGAGCCGGTGCGCGACGCGCGCCGCGACGCCGTGGGGCGACTGGTGGGCCAGCGCACCGGGCTCGGCGGCATGTCGATGGGCCAGATCGAGGTCAGTCCGGCGCCCACGGCGACAGTCACCTCGGTGCTGCAGACCGAACTGCGCGGCCTCGGCTTCACGCTGTCCGACGGCGGGGCGCCGGTGCAGCTGTCGGCGCGACTGACGCGCTTCGAGGTGCAGACGCCCGCCACCGCGGTCTACTGGGACGTCAACGGCGCGGTCGACCTCGAGGTCGACGCAAAGCGCCCCGACGGCCGGCAGCAGGCGGCCAGCTACCAGGCCCGCTGCACGGAGCGAACCTACGCCTGGCCGAGCGAGGACGTGATCGCCAAGTCGCTGGGCGCGTGCCTGAGGGATCTCGGCAGTCGGATCCGGGCCGACGGTGCGCTGGCGAGCTTTCTCACCAACCCGTAGCGGCCCGCGCGCTATCCCGAACCCACAGCGACCCAGGAGGACCGCCATGTCATCGATCTCGAGATGGGTCATCGTCGCCGCCACGTTCGGCGCGATGGCACTGGCCGGCTGCGCAGTCAATCGCGCGACGGCCAACGCCGACGACACGCTGCGCTGGGACGCCGTCAAGACCCTGCACGTGAAGCAGCTCGAGGGCGAGGACGGCAGCACCAAGCGGCTGATCGCCGACAGGCTGCGTGCCAGCGGTTTCACGGTGACTGCCGACCCCGAGGCGATGGGGCAACCCGATGCGGTCGTCACCTACGTCGACAAATGGATGTGGGACCTCACGATGTACATGATCGAGCTGACGATCACGCTGCGCGACGCGAAGACCGACGCCATGCTGGCGACCGGCAATTCGTACCACACGTCGCTGACGCGCAAGTCGCAGCAGGAGATGGTGGACGAGGTGCTTGGGAACATCCTGAAGCAGCGACGCTAGGGCGAACCGACCCATGCTGAAGACCACGGTGCCCGGCATCGAGCGCATCGAGCCGGCCGATGCCGACGCGATGCTGCCGCCACTGGCCGACATCCTGATCGACTGCGTCGACGGCGGCGCGTCGGTCAGCTTCATGGCGCCGCTGGCGCGCGACAAGGCGCTCGCGTTCTGGCGCAGCGTGCTCGACTCGGCCGCGCGCGGCGAGCGCATCGTGCTGGTGGCGCGAGACGCCGACGGCAGCATCGGCGGCACCGTGCAAGTGGTGCTGGCGCAGCCGGAGAACCAGCCGCACCGTGGCGACGTGTCGAAGATGCTGGTGCACCGCCGCGCGCGCCGCCGCGGCCTCGGCCAGGCGCTGATGCGCGCCGCCGAAAGCGAGGCGCGGGCCGCCGGCAAGACGCTGCTGGTGCTCGACACCGCCTCCGACGACGCCGAGCGGCTGTACGCGCGCGCCGGCTGGGTCGAGTGCGGGCGCATCCCGGGCTATGCGCTGCTGCCCACCGGCGAACCCTGCGCGACGACCTACTTCTACAAGCCGCTGATGTCCGCCTGAACGCGGTGGCAGGCGACGTCAGACGCTGAAGACCGCCACGCGCTCGTCGAAGCGCAGCGGCGCCGCGGTGAGCTGTTGCAGCGTGTCGGCATCGAGCCCCGGCACCATCGCGCGCACCAGCAGGCCCTGCGGCGTGACGTCGATGCGCGCCAGGTCGGTGTAGATGCGGTCGACCACCGCCGCCGCGGTCAGCGGCAGCGCGCAGCGCTCGACGATCTTGGGCTCGCGCTTCTTGGTGGTGTGCTCCATCATCACCCACACTGCGCGCGCGCCGACCGCGAGGTCCATCGCCCCGCCGACCGCGGGGATCGCGTCGGGCGCGCCGGTGTCCCAGTTGGCGAGGTCGCCGCCGGCCGAGACCTGGTAGGCGCCCAGCACCGTGAGGTCGATGTGGCCGCCGCGCATCATGGTGAACGACACCACGTGGTCGCAGATCGCCGCGCCGGGCACCAGGCTCACCTGCTCCTTGCTGGCGTTGATGAGGTCGACATCCTCGACCTCGCCGGCCGGCCCCATGCCGAGGATGCCGTTCTCGCTGTGCAGGATGATCTCGCGGTCTCGCGGCAGCCAGCGCGCCAGCGTGGTGGGCATGCCGATGCCGAGGTTGACGTACGTGCCGTCGGGAAAGTCCATCGCGATGCGCTGCGCGAGCTGCTCGCGCGACAGCGGCGTGTAGGTGCTCATGACGACGCGCTCCCCTCGGTCTGCACCACGCGCTTGACGAAGATGCCGGGCGTCATCACCTGCTCGGGCGCGATCGAGCCGAGCGGCACGATGCGATCGACCTGCACGACGGTGACGCGCGCGGCCATGCACATCACCGGACCGAAGTTGCGCTGCGCGTAGCGGTAGGTGAGGTTGCCCCAGCGGTCGGCCTCGTGCGCCTTGACGAACGCGAAGTCGCCCGGCAGCGGCTGCTCGAGCACGAAGGTGCGGCCGTCGATGACGCGCGTCTCCTTGCCCTCGGCCAGCTTGCTGCCCACGCCCACCGGCGAGAAGAACGGCCCCATCCCGGCCGCGGCGGCGCGCATGCGCTCGACCATGATGCCCTGCGGCACGCACTCGAGCAGCACCTTGCCCGCGCGGTACACCTCGGCGAACGCGGCGGCGCTGGGCTGCGCCGGATTGGCCGAGCGCGCGAACGAGCAGATCAGCTTGCGCACGCGGCCGGCGAGGAACAACTGCGACAAGCCGATGGGCCCGTTGCCGCCGTTGTTGTTGACGATCGTCAGGTCGCGCGCGCCCTGGTCGAGCAGCGCCAGCAGCAGTTCGGTGGGGATGCCGGAGGCGCCGAAGCCGCCCACCAGGACGGTAGCGCCGTCGTGGACGTCTTTGACGGCGTCGGCGAGCGAGGCGACGGTCTTGTCGAGCATGGGGCGGATCGTAGCGGGTGTGCGGCACACTGTGCGTCATCATCGGCAGCGACAACGCAGGAGGGCGCCTTGGCCAAATCGCAATGGAGCTTCGAGACCGCGGTCAGCCTGTCGGCGGCGCTGGCCGCGAAGAAGGTGTCGGCCGTCGAACTGGCCAACGACGCGATCGCCCGCATCGAGCGGCACGACGCCAAGATCAATGCCGTCTGCGTGCGCGACTTCGAGCGCGGCCTGCAGGCTGCGCGCGCGGCCGATGCGGCGCTCGCGCGCGGCGAGAAGCGGGCGCTGCTGGGCATCCCGATGACGGTGAAGGAGTCGTACAACGTCGCCGGCCTGCCCACGACCTGGGGCTTTCCGCAGCACAAGGACTTCACGCCGAACGAAGACGCGCTGTCGGTCACCCGCGTGAAGGATGCCGGTGGCGTCATCCTCGGCAAGACCAACGTGCCGCTCGGGCTCGGCGACTGGCAGAGCTACAACGACATCTACGGCGTCACCCACAACCCCTGGGACCTCGACCGCACGCCCGGCGGCTCTTCGGGTGGATCGTCCGCGGCGCTGGCCGCGGGCTACGGGCCGCTGTCGCTCGGCTCGGACATCGGCGGCTCGCTGCGCGTGCCGGCGTTCCACTGCGGCGTCTACGCGCACAAGCCCACTTACGCGCTCGTGCCCTCGCGTGGCCACACGCCGCCGCCGTTGCCGCCGTTGCCGCTCGACCGTGACCTCGCCGTGGTGGGCCCGATGGCGCGCTGCGCGGCCGACCTGTCGCTGTTGCTCGACGTCATCGCCGGCCCCGATCCGCTGCAAGACGGCAAGGCCTATCGGCTCGAACTGCCGGCGCCGCGCCACGACGCGCTGAAGGACTTTCGCGTGCTCGTCATCGACACGCATCCGGTGATGCCGACCGATTCGGCGGTGCGCGCATCGATCGAGACACTCGCGGGCCAGCTCGGCGGGGCCGGCGTGAAGGTTGAGCGCCGTTCCCCGCTGTTGCCCGACTTCGCCACCTCGAGCTCGCTCTACATGCGGATGTTGATGTCGTTTCTCGCGGCATCGTTCCCGCCCGAGGTCTATGCCCGCCTGCAGGCCGCCGCGCAAGGCATCGCGCCCGGCGATACCAGCCTCGGCGCGCAGCGGCTGCGCGGCATCGCGATGAGTCACCGCGACTGGGTGATGGCCGACGGCGCACGCGCGGCGCTGCGCGCGCAGTGGCGCAAGTTGTTCGAACAGGTCGACGCCGTAATCTGCCCGATCATGCCGACCCCGGCCTACAAGCACGATCATTCGCCGGACCAGGAGAGCCGCCGCATCCACGTCGACGGCAAGCCGTACGTCTACCCCGACCAGCTGGCGTGGCCCGGCATCGCCACGCTGCCCGGCCTGCCTGCCACCGCGATCCCCACCGGCTTCTCGCCCGATGGCCTGCCGCTCGGCGTGCAGATCGTCGGACCGTGGCTGGAAGACCGCACCCCGATCAAGCTCGCGGAATTGATCGAGCGCGAATTCGGCGGCTTCAAACCGCCGCCGATGTTCGACGATTGACCGCAGATGGGTTGATCGTTCGGGAAGCGACGGCGTCGCCCGCAAGGCCGCGGGTGGGCGAGGGGCGGAGCCGCCCTCGGCGCGCGAGCAGCACAGGGGACTCGGCCGGCAGGGCCGAGGCGCCGGCGGTAGCGCGCGCGGGCCTGCCCATCCGCGGCCTTGCTCGCTTGGTCGACGCAGTACATTTCACCCGACCAGCGAGCGCGAGACCACTTCAATGATGAGCCGC
>DATJYZ010000032.1:0-3703 GCA_035499355.1 Burkholderiaceae bacterium
CCCGGTGCCGCGGTTCCTTGTGGCAACGGGATCGGTCCGCGCGATCGCGCCGACGCGGCCAGGGACAGCTGCACATGGGTGCGGCTCAACACGAACTGCTCGACGTCGAAGCCGGGCATCAACGTCCCGTAGACCGCCCGCTGCAACGGCACCAAAAGCGTAAGAGCAGTGTCGGAGACCCACGCCAACACCGACCAGGCGGCCAGGGTGAGCACTGCGGCGGCGCTCGCGCGCCGCGAGCCGCTCACGGGTTGGTGCGCCACGTCTGAAGCAGCCATCCGTACAGCAACGCCACCAACAGCGCCAACGCCAGCGGCGCCCAGACCGTGTGCGCTGCGTCGAACGCGCCGTGAGACCGTCGATACATCTGGACCAGGACGACGACCCGCACCTGGTTCAGCAGCCAGATGGCGACGGTACCGCAGGCCGCCAGCAAACCACGGCGTGGCCACGATGTCGGCGCGATCATCGTGACAGGCAGGTACAGCAGCAGCAGATCGGCCCCGTCGCAGCCCGCGAGCAGGGCCAATTGGCCGCCGAGCCACTGCAAATGCGCGCCGTTGGCATGGGTCGGCAGCGCCGGCTCAAGCCAGCGCAGCAACGCGGCCGCAGGGGCGGCAGTGGTGGCCTGCACCACCGGGACCATCCAGGTGCTGCCGGACAGCGCGTGGTAGGCCAATTGCAAGGCAGCGAACAACGACGCAAAGAGCAACGCACGCGCGGCCCCGGTGGTCGGCCAAGCCGGGGTGTGATGGCGTGGCCCGGTCGACGGCGCCGTGGCTGGCATGTCAGCCCGATCCGCTGCGCATCGCGAGGGCGACAGCCCGTTTGCGATGACTCCACCACAAGCCGCCGCCCATGGCCGCGAGTGCCCAGATCGGCATGGCGGGGATGCTGTCGGGCTGGCGCTTCGAGAACAGCGCCACGGCCTCGCCGGTCTGGGCCTGCATCCAATCGACATAGGGCCGGTGGCCGAGGATCAGACCAGCTCCTCCGCTGCCGAAGGTCGACAGGGTCGCACCGTTCAAGCCGAGTGCCACGGTGTTCAAGCCATACAGCATCGGCTCATTGCCGAGGATGACGAACGAGCCGGAACCGGAGTCGCCGCCGGCCACGACGGTCTCCAGTGCGTTGCCCACAGTGGGGCCGCCAACGGGTCCGTTGCCGGTCGGGCCGTCGAAGTCGTAGACGAAGAACGGACTGGTACGTCCGGATGCGTCGAAGTGGTCGGTGAACTGGTCGATGACGTTCACCCCGCTGCGCTTCACGGTCGCGCTGGCGGACACAGTGGGTCCGACGTCACCGTTACCGGACGCCCCGTAGCCGACCAGAGTGATCAGCGTGCCCGTCGGCTCCGGGACATCGAGCACCGGGTAGGTGGACACTCCGTTCGGCAGCGGCTGCTGCAGCACGACCAGCGCCAGGTCGTCGTAGGGAAACGTCGCGCCGGGGTAGATCGCGATCGCCGCCGCGCTGGCGTACTGCGCCGGGCTGGTGTGGTTGAGCGTGATTTGCACCTGCGCGGGCGTGCGTCCGTTGACGACGTGCGATGCCGTCAGCACGTGACGCGGTCCGATCGCGACACCGCTGTAGGGTGATCCGTCGACGACGACGCTGACGACGCCGGACCAGCGCGACGACAATGTGTTGGGATCGACGTGGGCCGCGGCGGAGTCCGGTGCGACACCCGCCATCAACGCGCGACTGCCGACCGCGACGCAGCCGAGGAAGGCACCCGCCAGGGCCTGTGCCACGCGGCGGCGACCCGGTGCACCGCTGGCGATCGGTCGATTCATTGCGCCGTCACGCTAGCGCGCCGGCGTGAAAGATGATGTCGACTCGGCCGCGCCCGCATGCGCTGAAAGAACCATCGACATTGGTCGCGCTGCGCTGCGGTCTGCCGGCCCGCCGCGCCGGCACCGTGCGCGCGCTGACGGGTTTAACGGACTCGTCATTGGCCCCCCCTACTCTCGGCGCGATCGGGGACGGAGCGGAGGGCATCGCACGGTGTGCGATCTCGAAGATGACTGTGTTGCTGGGGAGCGTGCCGCGGCGTGCGACCCGCAATCCACCGTGCCGCACCAGACCCGTGCGCGGCCGCGTCATCGCTGGCGATGCGCCGGTCGACCGCGCTCGCTCGACAGCACGAGGCCGGCGGCGCGCTCTGCGCGCTAGTCCGTTCGGCCCACGCTGCACGTCATGGCGCCGACCGACGGCCACCGCGATTCTTAGCGTTTCTCTTTCGCCGACAACACCAATGATTCGTGATCGGGAGCTCAGTCGCGAGGGACGCATCGGTAGCGAGGAGCTGCTGTCCGAGCATCCTTATGCCCTCGTTCGAGCGCTCGAAGCATCGGTCGAGGTACGCAGGCGGTTCCAGTTCTTCGGCTGGGTCCAGAGCCACTTGCACCCGCTGGTGCGCAACCATCTGGTGGTTTGCGGCGCCTATCAGCGAGCGCGGCGCGATCTGGTCTTCGAGGCGTTCAACAGCATCGTGGTGCCGTCGCAGTTGATCGCCATGACCACCAGCAGCAACTCGCGGCTGATGCGCAGCCTGATCGACGGCTGGGTCGCCGCCAACGGCCGTCCGGTGATGTTCCGGCTCAACGGTGGATCCGATCCGGTCAGCGCCGCCGAGGAGGAAGTCTTGCTCCGGGCCGGCTTCGAGGAACTGCTGGTGCATGGCGTGGCCCGGCCGCAGCGGCCCGCCGAACTCGAGTCACTGTTCGTCTTCGCGGCCGCGGACCGTCTTCACACGGCGCTCGAGAAGTCCCACCTCGACTTGATCCTGCCCTACCTGCACGCGACCTGGTTGCGCGTGCAGGCCACCGAGCGCGAGTTGGCCGGCAGCCGCGATGTCGTTTCGCTGCCGCGCCAGCCGCTTCATCGCGCACCCATCACCGAGCGCGAAGCGCAGGTGTTGTCCTGGGTACGCGAGGGCCTTAGCAACCAGCAGATCGGCGATCACCTGGGGATCAGTGTGCTGACGGTCAAAAACCACGTGCAGAAGATCCTGCAGAAGCTCGGTGCCGCGAATCGGGCTCAGGCGGTCGCCAAGGCGATGGCGCTCAACCTGCTGACACGCGAAGAGGCTGCGCCCAGGGACCACGACGAGCGAGCTGGTGCGTGATGACCAGTCCTGCTCGAACTGACGGGCTGACGCGCGCGGCAGCCAAGCGCGCGCAAGACCCCAGGCGATGGACCTGGCGCGCGGCCCTGGTCGGCGCGCTCTTGTCGGTGCCGCTGCATGGCCACGCGTGGTGGAGCAAGGACTTCAAGCAGCGGACCCGCATCACACTGAACACCTCCGCGGTCGGCGTGGAGACGAAGGAGGCGCTGAGCGCGGTGACGATCCCGGTGCGGCTGCATTCGGGCAACTTCGACTTTCTGCAGGCCAAGCCGGACGGCTCAGACCTGCGCGCCATCGCCGGTGACGACAAGACGCCATTGAAGTTCTCGATCGAGCGCTACGACAGCACCAACGAGCTCGCGATCGTCTGGGTGCAGGTGCCGGTCGTCGCCCCGGGCACCGACAAGAACACGCTGTACCTGTACGCAGGCAATGAGAAGGCGGCCAGCGAAAGCACCGCCGGCGTGTTCGACTCCGCGACGTCGGCTGCATTCCATTTCGCCGAGAAGGATGGCACTGCGGCAGATCACCTGGGCTCGATCAAGGCGACGGCGCCGGTCGCGCTCCAATCTG
>DATJYZ010000033.1:0-13285 GCA_035499355.1 Burkholderiaceae bacterium
GTTGTCGCTGCAGTTCGGACTCGGTGTCGATCTGTGCCACTTCCTGGCGCAGGCCGGTCAGGCGCTGCGCCAGCGCCGCCTCCTGCTCGCGGCTCAGGCGCTGGCGTGTCTCGAGCGTCTCGCTCAGGCTCTCCTGGCGCGCGCGCAGGCTGCGTTGCACCCTCTGCTGCGCCGTGCCATCGCCCAGGTGCTGGTCGAGCGCCAGCACGAACAGCACATCGCCAGAGCGAACCACCTGGCCTTGCGTGACGCGACGTTCGGTGACCGTGGCCACCTGCGGTGACACCAAGCGGATCCAGCCCCGATCGGGCACCAGCACGCCGCGCACGTGGGCCTTGCGGGTGTACTCGCCCAGCACCAGCCAGGCACCCACCGCAATCGCCACACCCAGCAGCACCACCACCAACACCGACAGCGACACCGGGCGCACCAGACGCACCTCACCCATCCACTGCTGGCGATGCGCCTCGAGGGCCTCGCGCCGGAACAACGGCGTCATGGCGAACGAGCTCCCAGAAATGCAGAACGGCCCGGGTGTACCGGGCCGCCGACTAGCCGGCCGGAGGGGGGAAGCGCCGGCGCGTCGAGGGAACCTGGGTTACTGCCAGCCGCCCTTGGGCAGGCTTTCGCCGCCGACCACTTGCGCCAATTGACGCTGATCGAGGGGCTGGAGCGCCTTCTTGGGCTCGATCGCCTCACGGCGCTTGCCGGTGAACAGGGTCTTGAGGAACGACGTCTTGCGGGTTTGCTGCATGTTGGTCTCCGTTCGGGATGTCGCGCCTGGCCTCTGGCGCATGACGGAGATTGCAGCAGCGGTTGCCCAACCATGAAACTGTCAACTCTTACAGGGTGACAGGGGCAGCGAACCCGGGCCCAATCGGGCGGATTTGCCTCAGCGGATCATCCCCAGCCGCAGGGCCTTGAGCACCGCCTGGTGCTTGTTGACGCAGCCGAGTTTGCGCATCGCGTTGTTCAAGTGCAGGACCGCGGTGCGCTCGGTGATCCCGAGGATCGAGCCCACCTCCCACGCCGTCTTGCCATCCATCGTCCAGCGCAGCGCCTCGAGCTCGCGCGGGGTGAGCGATGGGGCCTCCGGTGACGTCGCGCTCGGCACCAGCACGCGCATCGCGGCGTCCAGTGCGTGCACGGCGAACAACTGCAGATCGGCCACCACGCGCGTCAGCTCGTGGCGATCGCTTGGCAGCGCGCGATCGCGATCGACACCGAGCATGAAGTGCTTTCCCTCGGGCAGATGCAGTGCCATCGCGATGCCGGTCTGATAGCCGTAGCGCGCCTGCTCCTCCCACAGCTCGCCTTGCCCCTGCGAGGTGTAGGTGCCCTGGTCCCAAATGATCGGCAGGCTCTGCCGCTTGCAGTGTTGCATCACCGGATCGCGCTGCATCGCGCGCGCGTCGTTGAACGCACCACGCCACTCCTGTGGCGTGTTGTCGACGACGACGAAGTCGCTGCGCCCGATGCCGCGGTCGATCACCGCGATGGCGGAAACCGTTTCGAACCCCAACGCGCGGCCGAAGCGGACAACCTCGTCCCGGAACTCGTCACGGTTCCGGGCTTGCAGCACCGATGAATACCCGCCTTGCAGCATGTGATCGAGTCGGCGTCAGTGTGACGGACGCCCGCTGACCTGGAAGGTCTTACAGATTTCAAACCCTTGCCAGTTGCCGAACACTAGTCGACACAACAAACGACGACGAGCCGCAACATGCAATCCAAGTCCCACGCCTGTCCCCCCTGGACCGTCCGCGCCTGGCCGCCGCTATTGTGGCAGGTTGACAAGCTGCGGCTGCATCTGCTGCGGCATTTGGGCACGCGCGTCACCAACCCCGGCGACCAGGTCTCGCGCACGTCCGGCCAGACCATCTGGGCGGCCGTCGCCGACGACGGTCAGGCCGGCATGGCCTGGGATTGGATCCAGTTGTCCGTCGGCGTGGTGGCGATGGCCGACCCCTTGTCGGTGGTGACCAACCTGCGCCTGGTCAGCGCCGAGGGCGACGCGTTGAGCGCGTTGGAGTCGCTGCGTCATCTCAACGAGGTGGTGCACGCTTTGCCGTGGCAGGACGAGGTCGAGCGGGTGCTGGCGGTCAACGCACAAGCCGCCTAGAGCTTCCCCAGCACCGGTTCATCGAATCGCGGCCACGCGCAGGTGGCGCGCGATGTAGCCCAGGCACACGGCCGCCAGCGCCGCCGCCACCGTCAGCGGCACCAGCAGGTCGGCCACCGCGAAGGCGTCGCCGCGCAACACGCGGCCCATCAGCGTCACCTGCGCCAGCGCCGGCAGCCACAGATGCCAAGGGCGCTCGCCGCTGTCGTTGAACAGCGTCACCATGGGCAGCAGCGACACCACGAGGATCACCACGGTGTTGCTGGCCTGGGCTTCCTTGAAGGTCTTGCAGCGGATCGCGATCGCCATCATCAGCGCCGACAGGGTGGCCGCCAGCGGCAACAGCAAGGCCAGGAACAGGCCGGCCTCGCGCAGGCCGAAGCGAAACAGCGCCGACAGCGTGTCGCTGCGCATCAGTCCTTGCGCCGGCATGAAGCTCAGGCAGCTGAGCACCGCGATCAGCATGCCCACGCTGGCCACCGCGCCCCACTTGCCGAGCACCAGCGCCAGCCGCGACGCCGGCGTGGTGAGCAGCGGTTCCAGCGAGCCGCGCTCGCGTTCGCCCGCCGTGGTATCGAGCGCCGCGTTGAGTGCGCCATACAGCACGGCCATCAACACGAAGAACGGCACGATGCCGGTCAGCTGCGCGGCCCGGGCGCGCGGGTCGGCCAGGTCGCGCTCTTCGATCTGCGCGGGCTGCAGCAGCGCCGGCGCGACGCCCCGGAAGGCCAGGCGCTGCAACGCCAGCTCCTGATTGAACGCCAGCAGGACGCGCTGCACCCGGCGCACGGCGGTGCTCGCACGCGTGTTCGCGCTCGATGTGACCACTTCGAGCAGCGGACGTTCGCCGCGCGCCAGTTCGCCCTCGAAATCCGCGCCGACCACCACCACGGGATCGGCGAGCCGCCGCTCGACCAGCTCGCGCTCGTAGTCGGCCGGCGCCGGCCTGATCTGCAGTGTCTGTCGTTCGAGAAAGTTGCGCAGGCTCGGTGCGCGCTCGATGCCGGCGACCACGATCTCGCGCGACTCGGCGCGCTCCTCGCTGCTGGCGACGAGGACCGAGAGGCCGAACAGCAGCAGTGGCCCCATCAGCACCGACGACAGCACGACGGCCAGCAAGGTGCGGCGATCGCGCAGCGCGTCGCGCACCTCCTTGACGAACACGATCCAGGCATCCCTCATCGGGCGCCTTCCGCGGCGCCGCCGAAGGCTAGGCTGACGAACGCCTGCTCGAAATCGTCGTGGCCGCTGCGCCGGCACAGCTCGTCGACGCTGCCTTCGGCGACCGCCCGCCCGGCGGCCATCACCACCACGTGGTCGCACAAGCGCTGCACCTCCTGCATGATGTGGGTGCAGAACACGATGCACTTGCCGTGTTCGTCACGCAGCTGACGCAGCGCCTGGCGCAAGCCGCGGATCGATTGCACGTCCAGTCCGTTGGTCGGCTCGTCGAGGATGAGGTTGGGCGGATCGTGCACCAGCGCGCGCGCCAGCGCCGTCTTCATGCGCTCGCCCTGGCTGAAGCCCTCGGTGCGCCGGTCGAGCAGGTCTGCGAACTCCAGCCGCTCGGCGAGCGCTCGTGCGCGCGCGTTCGCCGCCTCCAACGCCATGCCGTGCAGCTGCGCGTGGTAGACGATGTTCTCGCGCGCGGTCAGCCGCGGATACAGACCACGCGCATCCGACAGCACCCCGAGTCGCGCCAGCGCCTCGCGCGGCCGCGCGACGACGTCGATGCCATCCACCTCGATGCGCCCGCTGTCGGGCTGCAGCAGCGCCGCCACCATGCGCAGCGTGGTGGTCTTGCCGGCCCCGTTGGGGCCGAGCACGGCGGTGATGCGGCCGTCGGCGGCCTGCAGCGTCACGCCACGCACCGCCTCCACCACGCGCGCCTTGCGCCCCCGGCCGTGCGCAAAGCGCTTGTGCAGTCCCTCGATGCGGATCATCGTGCCGGCGCCGACTGGGCTTGCCCGAGCGGGACGAACGCGCGCGGCCTCGGCACCGCGGCCGCGCAGGACGCGTCGACCTGGAGTGCGGACGCGTCGTCGCTCGCCTCGATGAAGCGCAACACCGCGTCGCGCACGCATGGCAGCGCCATCACGCCGTGGCCGGCATTGGGCACCACCGTGTGTCGCGCCTTCGGGCCGAGCGCGCGCGCGATTCGCTCACCGTGCCGCGGCGGCGTCGCCGGATCGGCCGCGCCGGACAGCACCCAGGTGGCCGCGGGCGCCGGCGGCGTCGAATAGAACGCCGGGTCGACCTCGCCGCGCGGCCAGGACGCACATGCCTGTGCGTAGAGCTGCGCGAAGGCGTCGCCGAACTGCGCGCCGGCCGCATCGCGGGCGATGCCCAGCCGCGGCACATCCTCGGCGCAGACCACGGAGAAGTGCATGCCGGTGTACAGCGCTGCGCCCGGCCCTGACATCGCCGCGGCCAGTCCTGCCAGCGCCTCGAACCTGCCGCCCGCGGCCTCGCTGATCGCTGCCGGCAGCACCGCGGCCAGCGCGGGGACATACAGCGGCGAGCGCACCATGCCGAGCAGCTCGTCGCGCGTCAGCAGCACCGCCTCGACCTGCCCGGTCAGCGGCTGCGTCACATGGATCTGGCGCGGCATGGCGTCGAGCAGGTCCTGCCATTGCGCGCGCAGGCGCGGATGACGCGCCTGGCAGTCCGCATCGGCCGCGCACGCGTCGAACAGCGCGTCGAGGGCAGCCTGGTTGTCGACGGAGAACGACGCCGGCAGCACCATGTCGGCCGGCGCCACGCCATCGATCACCGCACGACGCACCGCCTGCGGAAACTGCCGCATGTATTCGAGCGCCGCACGCGTGCCGTACGACGCGCCCACGAGATCGATCGCCGGCGCACCCAGCGCGCTGCGCACGGCATCGACATCGGCCATCGCGATCGTCGTCGTGAAGCGACGCAGGTCACCGTACGGCAAGCGCTGCAGCTGCTCGCGGCAGGCGGCGAGCTGCGCCAGCTGGCGTTGCGGGTCGAGCTGCTCGGCCAGCGAGCGCGGCACCTGGCGATCGCTGTCGCAACGCAGCGGCGCGCTGCGGCCGGTGCCGCGCTGGTCGACGAACACCAGGTCGCGCCGATTGTTCAGGCGCCCCATCTGTGCGGCCACGGGCCCGGCCAGCTCGATCGCGCTCTGCCCGGGGCCACCGGCGAAGAAGAACACCGGGTCCGGCAGCTTGTGCTGCGCCAGGGCGGGCAACACCGCGAAATGCACGTCGATCGCGGTGCCGGCGGGCTTGGCGGCATCGAGCGGCCGGCGCACGCTGCCGCACAGCGCTTCGTGCGTCACACCCTTGAGCCGACACGGCTTGAGCTCGCCTGCCTGCGCCGCCACGCCGAACGCCAGCCCGATCAGCGCTGCGACCCAGGGCGAGCTCCACGGCGGCGTCATCGGCGCGCATTGTCCACGACGCCACCGGCATTCCCGAGCACCCTGCCCCGAAATGCCTGCACGCTATGCTGTTGCGCGCGTTGCCACCCATCAGGAGACCCGTCATGAAGCTCTACTACAGCCCCGGTGCCTGTTCGCTCAGTCCGCACATCGTGTTGCGTGAATTGGGTCTGCCGTTCGAGCCGGTGCTGGCGAGCACCAAGACGCACAAACTGGTCGATGGCACCGACTACTACACCATCAACCCCAAAGGCTACGTGCCGCTGCTCGAGCTGAACGACGGCCAGCGGCTGAGCGAAGGCCCGGCCATCGTGCAGTACCTGGCCGACCAGGCGCCTGCCAAGGGCCTGATCGCGGCCGCCGGCACCATGGCCCGCTACCGGCAGATCGAGTGGCTGAACTTCATCTCGACCGAACTGCACAAGTCGTACTCGCCGTTGTTCAATCCGGCCATGCCCGAGGAGGGCAAGGAAGTCTTTCGCCAGCGCCTGAAGAACCGCTACAAGTTCGTGAACGAGCAGCTCGAGGGCAGGTCGTATCTGATGGGCGACGCCATTTCGGTGCCGGACGCGTACCTGTTCACCGTGACCAACTGGGCGCCGCGCATCGGCGTCGACATCACCGATCTGGCCAACGTGCAGGGGTTCCAGAAGCGGATGGCCGCCCGGCCCGCCGTGCAGGAGGCGCTGAAGGCCGAAGGCCTGCTCAAGTAGGGTTCACGGCGGCGTGCCGCCGCCAGGCGCTCGCTCAGGCGTTCGCCTTGGCCGCCGATTTGAACGTGCGGTCGCAGGTGGCACGCTCGGCGGCACCGTCGAGCCGGCCGCACACCGGCTCGAGTTGCGTGCGCAGACGCGCCAGCACCGCGTTGTGGCGGCCATCGCGGTTCCACTTGGCAAGTTGCTGGTCCACCCGCGCCAACGAGCGGGCGCTGCGCCCGTCGAACGCGCCCTTGTCGAGCCCCGCGTCGTCGATCATGCCCTTGACCGCGCGCTCCAGGCGAGCCTCGTCGTTGGGAGCCAACTCGATGAGCAGGCTCACGTACTGCGCGCCCCATTGCAACCGTGTGGCGGGCCCTTCGCTGCGCGCAAAGGCCTGCTCGTACCAAGCCAACGCCTCGTCGTTGCGCCCGAGTTTGCGCGCGTTGCCGCCGAGCTGGCTCATCAGGTAGTACGGCGAGTGACTCTTGGCGAGGTTGGCCTTGAGCAACGCGTCGGACTCCGTCCACAGCCCCGCCTGCGCGAGGATGTACGCCGCCGCGGTGATCACCGCCTGGCGCTCGTAGCCGTCGGTGACCTCGCGATCGGCCGCCGCGCTGGCATCGCGCACCTGCTGCTGCAGGGCGGCCGGCATGCGCGGATGGCGCTCGGTCTTCGGCTGGTCGATGCGCGCCAGATCGACGCGCGCGCCCAGCGCGGTCAGACGATCGGCGCGTGACAGCGTGGCGTCGGCCTGCAGACGCTGCAGCGCAGCGTCGAAGGCCGTGACGATCGCCTTGCGGTCGGCGCTGCCGGGCGCCGACACGGCCTTGGTGATCTCGGGGGCGGCGTTGGTCAACACGTCCATCTGCGCGCGCGCGACCGTCGGGTCCGCGAGCCAGCCGCGCAAGCGCCGGCGCAGCGCGGCGTCGGCCTTCACTCCCTTGCCGTCGTCGCTGTCGGCAAGCGCCTTCAGCATCAGGCGAGTGGCGCTCTCTGCTTCCGTGCGCGGGCAGGCTACCGAGAGGCTGGCCAGCACACCGGGCCGCTCGGTCGCGCTGAGCAGCTGCGATTCGTCGCTGATCCACGAATAGAACGCCAGCATGCGCCATTCGGGCCCGGGCAATGGCTTGCCGGCGCGCGCGTCGGACAGCACGTCCTTCGCAGGGCGGCCGCCGCTCAAGCCGAACTCCAGCAATTGCAGCACCTGCGGCGCGTCGGCCTCGCCGGGCAGGCGCATCAGCTCGCTGCCATCGTTGCGCATCAGCACCATCGTCGGATAGCCGCTGACCTTGAAGCGCGCGCCGAGCTTCTGCGCGCCGGGCAGGTCGCCGTCGATGTCCACCGCCACCAGCGAGCGGCTGCGCTCGATGAAGTCGTGGCGGTTGAACAGCGTGGCCTTCAGCTGATTGCACGGCGGGCACCACTTGGCGCCCCAGTACAGCAGCACCGGCTTGTCGGCCGCACGCGCCTGCGCAAAGGCGCGCTCGATGTCGGCGTTGTTGGCGGCGCTCTGCCACGCCACGCCGTCGTCGCTCGCGCGCGCGACGCCGACCAGGGCCGCGATGACGGCCAGCAGGCACAGGCGCATGAGGGCGGTGGATCGGGCAGCCATGGGTGTCCTTCTCATCGTCGTCGCATTGTGCGCGCACCGGATCACCCATGCAGTGGGCCAGACGTCCCACACTCGGGCGGCGCTGTCGATCGAGGTTCGCGATAGCGCGGCGGCGCCGGCCCCCGCAACGTCAGAATCGCCCCCGGCCCGCCCCGGAAGGACCGCCATGACTGAACTGCTGACCGACCCACAAGCCTGGATCGCGCTGGCAACGCTGACCGCGCTCGAACTGGTGCTCGGCATCGACAACGTGATCTTCATCTCGATCCTGGTCGACAAGCTGCCGCTCGCGCAGCGCGAGTTGGCCCGGCGCATCGGCCTGGGCATGGCGATGTTCATGCGCATCGGGCTGCTGCTCTTGTTGTCGTGGATCGTCGGCCTGGTGGCGCCGCTGTTCAGCGTGCTCGGCCAGGCGATCTCCGGCCGCGATCTGATCCTGATCGTCGGTGGACTGTTCCTGATCTGGAAGAGCACCAGCGAGATCCACCAGTCGCTCGAGGGCGAGGAGGGTCACGCGTCGAGCACCGTGAAGGCCACCTTCGCAGCGGTGATCGTGCAGATCATGCTGATCGACATCGTGTTCTCGTTCGACTCGATCATCACCGCGGTCGGCATGGTCAACCGCATCGAGGTGATGGTGGCCGCCGTGGTGCTGAGCGTGGCGCTGATGATGTGGTTCGCCGGCCCGATCGGCCGCTTCGTGTCGGACCATCCGACGATCAAGATGCTGGCGCTGTCGTTCCTGGTGGTGATCGGCGTGGTGCTGATCGCCGAAGGTTTCGACCACCATGTGCCCAAAGGCTACGTCTACTTCGCGATGGCCTTCTCGGTGTGCGTGGAGCTGTTGAACATCCGCTTGCGCAAGCGCGCGTCGCGACCGGCGCACCTGCACGCTGCCTATGCGACCGAGCAGCGCGACGGCGACGCCGCACGCTGAGGCACCTGCCGCCGCCGCATGTTGCCGCCCTACGCCGACGTCGCCGGCGCCGCGTCGAGGGCCGCGGCCAGCGCCGTCCGCGTCGCGTCGTTGGCTGGGAAGAAGTGCTCGACGCGCAGCGAGGCGGCGGTCACGTCCAGCGGCGCGCCGAAGCTGGTGAACGCCGAGAAGAACGTCAGCTCGTCGCCGCCACGCGCGCGCAGCCGCGTCAACAGCAGCGGTGTGCTGGCGGCCGCCGGCAAAGCCGCGCCGAGGCGACGCGGCACCACGGCGCGCAGCAGTTGCACGATCGCCCGCAGCGCTGGGCTGGCGGCCGCTTCGCGTTGCGCGCGCGACCACACCTCGCCCAGCACCTCGTCGGCGTTGATCAGCCGCTCGGCCAGGCCGCCCGGAGTGAACAGCGCGCGCAGCAAGTTGGGCTGCTCGCCGAGCAAGGTCGGCTCGAGGCCTAGCAGCCCCAACAGTGCGGCGCTGCCGCGGTTCATCTGCAGGATGTCCCAGGCATCGTCGAGCACGAACGCCGGAGCCGGGTCGTGCGCGTGCAGCAGGCGCGTCAGCGCATCGCGGATCGGCGCCATTGCCGCCTCGGCCAGCGCACGCCGCGTGAACGCCGGCGCATAGCCGGCGGCCAGCAGAGCGTCGTTGCGCTGCGCCAGCGGCGCTTCCAGCGCATCGAGCAGCGCGTGCAGCATCGCGCGGCTGGGAGCGGCGCGGCCGGTCTCGATGCAAGACAGGTGCCGCTGCGATACCCCCACGCGCAGTGCGAGCTCGAGCTGGCTGATGCGACGCGTCGCGCGCAACTCGCGCAGCGCGCCGCCGGCATGGGGGGCGGCAGTCATCGCCGCCGATCGTGCCGCAGCCGTCGGCACAACGCCATGACCTCGCAGGTCATTGCCGGCAGCACGCTCGCCTGTCGACACTGCACCGCACCCATCGCAACCCCACCGGAGGTCATTGTCATGCGTTCGCTCCTCGTCATCGTCACCGCCGCGTTCGCGGCGTTCTCGTCGTGGGTCGTCAGCCGCACCGGGCTGGTCGGGTTCTACGAGCAGCTCCTGTCCGGCCCGGCCGGCTGGCAGATCTTCGCCGACATCGCCATCGCGCTGACGATGGTGCTGAGCTGGATCTGGCACGACGCCCGCGTCACCGGCCGCCGCTTCTGGCCCTACGCGGTGCTCACGCTGGCGCTCGGCTCGATCGGCCCGCTGCTGTATCTGCTGCTCAGCCCCTCGCCGGCGCTGTGGCGCAAGGGTGCGGCGCTGCAAAAGGGCTGATCAGGCCGCGTCGGGCGGCGCGCCGAGCCAGCCCTGCGATTCGTCGTCGAGCGGCTCGGGCGTCGCGCGCGCCAGCACCATCCAGACCGGAAAGGGCAGCTTCAGCGGCCGCTTCGGCGCGGGGCGCAACACCTCGAGTGCCGACTCGCGCGCCACCATCACGCCGTACGGGGCCGGCACCTCGTCGGCCTCGCCGATGCCCTCTCGCAGCACGTACCAGCACTGACTGCTGTTCTGCAGATAGGCCTGACCCTTCTCGGGCCGGCGCAGGTCGGCCAGCAGGTCGGCGCGGTGCACCTTGATCTCGTGCGCCACCGGCTCGACGTAGTCTTCCACCGTGGTGTGGCGGATCGAGTAGACGTCGGGCATCGCCATCGCCCACGCGGCGTCGTCGCCGGCGCCCACCTTGGCGCGCAGCGCAAGGCCCCGCCACACCACGCGGCCGGCACGCTGCATCTCGCGCGCCACCCGTGCCACCAAAGCCTCGTGCGCATCGCGCACGGCGCGGTTCTTCTGCAGCGTGGCCGCGAGCAGCGCGATGCCGGCGTCGGTGACGCGCAGCGATTCGCGTCCGTTTCCGTCGCGCTGGCGCTGCAGCAGGCCGGCCGCAAGGAGCTCCACTTCAACCAGGTCCTGACACGGCCAGCCGGCCGAGCGCCAGATCTCGCGCAGACGTCTGCGGTGCAGCGCGCTCAGGGCGCGCGACGCCGCGCCGGACGGCGGCTCACCCACGGCCTCACCAGCGCTTGGGCAGCGGCTTGCGCAGCACGATGCGCTCGCGGCTGGCCTCGATGTAGCCGCCGGCGGCCAGGTCCTGCAGGATGCGGTTGATCATGCTGCGCGAGGCGCCGACGCGGTCGGCGATCTTCTGCTGGCTGAGCGGGCCGGGTACGACGCGCAGGCCGTCCTCGTCGCGTGCCAGCTCGCCGAACAGCCTGGCAACGCGTCCGTAGACGTCCATCGACACCAGGCCCTGCACGTTGCGGCTGAGCTGTCGCACACGGCCGATCAGGTGCTGGATGACGTGGAACGCCAGCGTCGGCTGCGCCGCCAGCGCCTGCTCGAACTCGGCCCGCGTCACCATCGTCAGCCTGGCCTTGGTGGTGGTCTGCACGGTGGCCGTGCGCACCTGGCTGCCGAGCATCAGCTCGCCGAAGTACTCGCCCGGGCCGATGGTGTTGAGCTCCACCTCCTTGCCGTCCTCGTCGGACACGAACACCCGCAGCTGCCCCTCGTGCACGAGGTACATCGACAGCGCCGGCTCGCCCTCGGTGACGACGATCGTGCCCTTGGCATAGGCTCGCACGTGGCCGAGCCGCGCCAGCGCCTCGAGCAGCTCGTGCGGCAGCGCGCTCGGCGATGTCGGCTCGTGGTGCGGAGCGGCGTCCATCGACGCGCATGATGCCGCAAGCCGAGCCGCGCTCCACCCGTGCTGGAGCAGCCGCGGGCTGTCTTCAGCGCAGGCCCAGCACGCGCGCCACCGGCACCGGGCGCTGGATGCCCTTGAGCGAGAACTCGCCCGCCGGCGCGGTGACGAAGCCGTCGCCCAGCGCCGCCACCACGCGCGGCGCCACCAGGATGTCGCCGCCGGAGGCCTCGCTGCACAGGCGCGCCGCCAGGTTGGTCACGGTGCCGATCGCACCGTAGTCGATGCGGCCCTCGAAGCCGATGGCCCCGATGGTGGCGAAGCCCATCGCGATGCCGATGCCCAGCCGCAATTCGTAGCCGCGCCGCCGCCAGCCCTCGGCCAGGCGCGCCACCTCGGCCTGCATGCCCAGCGCCATGTGCGCGGCGCGCTCGGCGGCGTCGGGCACCGGCACCGGGTCGTTGAAGAACACCATGATGCCGTCGCCGGTGAAGCGCTCGAGCGTGCCTTCGTGCTCGGTGATGAGCCGGCCCATCGCGGCGTGATACTCGCGCAGCACGCCCATCACCTCTTCGGGATCGGCGGTCTCGGTGAATGCCGTGAAGCCGCGCAAGTCGAGAAACACCACGGTGATCTCGCGGCGGTGGCTCCTCAGCGGGTCGTCGGCATCGCCGCCGACGATCGCCTGCGCCAGCTGCGGCGAGAAGAACCGCTTGAGCCGTCCCAGTCGTTCGAGCTGTGCCACGCCGTCGCTGACGCGTTGCTCCAGCGTGCGGTTCCAGTCGGCGAGCTCCGACTTCTGACGCTGGATCTCGTCGTGGTAGGCCTTGACGCGCAGCAGCGAGCGCACGCGCGCCAGCAGTTCGGCCTGATTGACCGGCTTGTTGACAAAGTCGTCGGCGCCCGCCTCGATGCCCTTGATGCGCTCCTGCGCCGGGTCGAGCGCGGTCACCAGCACCACCGGCAGCATCGCGCTGCGCGCGTCGTCGCGGATCGCGCGGCACACCGCGTAGCCGTCGAGCCCGGGCATCATCACGTCGAGCAGGACCAGGTCCGGCGGCTCGGCGGCGATCGCGCGCAGCGCCTCTTCGCCGGAGGCCGCCTTGCTGGTGCGGTAGCCCCTGGCCGCCAGCACGTCGGCCAGCAGGCGGGCGTTCTTCTCGACGTCGTCGACGACCAGGATGTGCTGCGGCGTCATCCCGGGCACCTTCGGCGCAGCCGGGCGGCGCTCACCGCGCGCGGCCCTCGATGAGCACCTTGCTCACCGCCGCCAGGAACGGCTTGACGGAGATCGGCTTGGCGATGAAACCATCGAAGCCGGAGCGCACGACGCGCTGCTGTTCCTCGGGCATCACCGACGCCGATACTGCCAATACCGGCATCGCGTCGAGCGATCGGTCTTCGCGGATGCGCGCCAGCACGGTGGCACCGTCGATGTCGGGCAGCTGGATGTCCATCAGCACCAGGTCGGGGCGCTCCTGCAGCGCCAGCTTCAAGCCCGCCTCCCCCGTTTCGGCCTCCAGCGTGCGGTGGCCATGGTGCTGCAGCAGGTCGCGCACCAGCTTCATGTTCTTGGCGTTGTCTTCGACGATCAGGATCGTGCTCATGGCGTGGCCTTACGCGCGCTCATTGCAGGACTCGTACTTCGCGCTGCGGCAGCGTGAAGCGGAATGTCGAGCCGCGCCCCGGTGTGCTGTCGAGGCTGACCGCGCCGCCGTGCAGTTCGACGAACCGCTTGACCAGGGCCAGCCCGAGGCCGGTGCCTTCGGCCTTGCGCATCACGTCGCCGCCGGCCTGGCGGAATTCCTCGAACACCACCGCCTGGTCCTCCGGCGCGATGCCGATGCCGGTGTCGGACACCGCCACC
>DATJYZ010000034.1:0-3040 GCA_035499355.1 Burkholderiaceae bacterium
CGTTTCACTTCAAGCAGGGCACGCGGCTCGACGAGGCCGCGCTGAAGGCTCAACTCACGCTGGCCGGCTACAGCCACGTCAGCCAGGTGGTGTCGCCGGGCGAGTACGCGGTGCGCGGCGGCTTGATCGATCTGTTTCCGATGGGCTCGGCGGTACCGTACCGCGTCGACTTGTTCGACGACCAGGTCGATTCGATCCGCACCTTCGACCCCGACACGCAGCGCAGCCTCTATCCGGTGCCCGAGGTGCGGTTGCTCCCAGGACGCGAGTTCGCGCTCGACGAAACGGCGCGAGCCGGCTTTCGCGCGCGCTGGCGCGAGCGGATCGAAGGCGACCCGACACGCTCGCGCATCTACAAGGACATTGCACAGGGCCTGGCCGGCGCCGGCATCGAGTACTACCTGCCGCTGTTCTTCGACAGCACGGCCACCATCTTCGACTACATCGGTGCGCAGGCCGGACTCGTGATGCACGGCGATCTCGATGCCGCGCTGTCGCGCTTCTGGGCCGATACGCGCGAACGGCACCGCTTCCTGCAACACGACCCCGAACGGCCCATCCTGCCGCCGGAAGCCCTGTTCGTGCGCGTCGACGAGTTCTTCGCGCTGGCTGCGCCCTACGCCACGCTGGCGCTGCGCGGCGCCACCGGCGACGCGGCGGCGCTGCCGTGGGCGGCCGCCGCACCCGATGTCAGTGTCGAGCGCGGCTCGCAGGAACCTCTGGCCGCACTCGGCGGCCTGATTGACTCGCAGACCACGCGCGTGCTGCTGATCGGCGAGAGCGAGGGCCGCCGCGAGAGCCTGCTCGAGCTGCTGCGCGATCACCGCATCGACGTGCCGAGCGTCGCCACGCTCGCCGAATTCGAGTCGGCCGACGAGCCCGTGGCGATCGCGGCGGCGCCGCTGGCACGCGGCTTCGTATGGCGGCGCGACGGTGGTCAAGGCGATGTGGCTCGGCCACTCGCCTTGACCCCCTCGGGGGACAGTCGCCGCGAAGCGGCGGCCAAGGGGCAGCCGTCGTCGATCACCTTCATCACCGAGGCCGAACTGTTCGCGGCGACGCCGGCGTTGCGGCGGCGGCGCCGTCAGGAGGCGGTGAGCGACGTCGAGGCGCTGATCAAGGACCTGTCGGAGCTGGCGGTCGGCGACCCGGTGGTGCACGCCAACCACGGCATCGGCCGCTACCGCGGCCTCGTCAACCTCGACCTCGGCGACGGTGCCAGCGAGTTCCTGCACCTGGGCTACGCCGACGATGCGACGCTCTACGTGCCGGTGGCGCAGTTGCACCTGATCAGCCGCTACACCGGCGTCGACGCCTCCGAAGCACCGCTGCACAGGCTCGGTTCGGGCCAGTGGGACAAGGCCAAGCGCAGGGCGGCCGAGCAGGTGCGCGACACCGCGGCCGAGCTGCTCAACCTGTATGCGCGTCGCGCCGCGCGCGAAGGGCACGCGCACCGCTTCTCGCCCCACGACTACGAGGCGTTCGCCGCCGGCTTCGGCTTCGACGAGACCCCGGACCAGCGCGCTGCCATCCATGCGGTGATCCAGGACATGATCAGCCCCAAGCCGATGGACCGCCTGGTGTGCGGCGACGTCGGCTTCGGCAAGACCGAGGTCGCTCTGCGGGCCGCGTTCATCGCGGTGCTCGGCGGCAAGCAGGTGGCGCTGCTGGCGCCGACCACGCTTCTGGCCGAGCAGCACTTCCAGACCATCAGCGACCGCTTTGGCAAGTGGCCGGTCAAGGTGGCCGAGCTGTCGCGCTTTCGCACCGGCAAGGAGACCGCCGCGGCGCTGGCCGGGCTGGCCGACGGCAGCATCGACATCGTGGTCGGCACGCACAAGCTGCTGAGCAAGGACGTGCAGTTCAAGCGCCTCGGACTGCTGGTGGTCGACGAGGAGCACCGCTTCGGCGTGCGCCACAAAGAGGCGGTCAAGGCGCTGAGGTCCGAGGTCGACGTGCTGACCCTCACCGCCACCCCGATCCCGCGCACGCTCGGCATGGCGCTGGAAGGCCTGCGCGACTTGAGCGTGATCGCCACCGCGCCGCAACGCCGGCTGGCGATCAAGACCTTCGTGCGCAACGAGGGCTCGAGCCTGATCCGCGAGGCGGTGCTGCGCGAGCTCAAGCGCGGCGGCCAGGTCTACTTCCTGCACAACGAGGTGGAGTCGATCCAGCAGCGCCGCAAGCAGCTCGAGGAGCTCTTGCCCGAGGCGCGCATCGCGGTGGCCCACGGCCAGATGCCCGAACGCGAGCTCGAACAGGTGATGCGCGACTTCGTGGCGCAGCGCGTCAACCTGCTGCTGTGTTCGACGATCATCGAAACCGGCATCGACGTCGCCAGCGCCAACACCATCGTGATCAGTCGCGCCGACAAGTTCGGCCTGGCGCAGCTGCATCAGCTGCGCGGCCGCGTCGGCCGCTCGCACCACCAGGCCTACGCCTACCTGATGGTGCCCGACACGCGCTCGCTGACCAAGCAGGCGCAGGCGCGGCTCGACGCGATCCAGAGCATGGAAGAGCTCGGCTCGGGCTTCTACCTGGCGATGCACGATCTCGAGATCCGTGGCGCCGGCGAGCTGCTCGGCGAGCACCAGAGCGGCAACATGCAGGAAGTGGGCTTCCAGCTCTACAACGACATGCTGGCCGAAGCGGTGCGCGCGCTGAAAGCCGGCCGCGAGCCCGACCTGCTGTCGCCGCTGGCCGCCACCACCGAGATCAATCTGCACGCGCCCGCGCTGCTGCCCGACGTCTACTGCGGCGACGTGCACGCGCGCCTGAACCTCTACAAGCGCCTGGCCATGGCCGACAAGGCCGAGCAGCTCGACACGCTGCTCGAGGAGATCACCGACCGCTTCGGCAAGCTGCCGGCGCAGGGGCAGACGCTGTTCGACACCCACCGACTGCGTGTGCTGGCCAGGACCTATGGTGTGCTCAAGGTCGACGCCGGGCCGAAGTCGATGAACATCACGTTCAAGGCCAACCCGCCGGTCGACGCTCAACGCATCATCGAGCTGGTGCAGCGCAACCGGCACATCAAGTT
>DATJYZ010000035.1:0-2107 GCA_035499355.1 Burkholderiaceae bacterium
TGGGCGTCATCAACGCGCACGCGGCCAAGGTCGACGGCGTCAAGATCTCGCTGCTCGACAAGGACAAGGAGATCGCGATGCGCCGGCGCCTCGCGCCCGGCGTGCGCATGTACACCGGCGACGACTTCAACTATGCCGAGCTGATCGCCGGCGATGCCCGGGGCCACAGCGATGCGCTGCTCGGCATCTTCGACGCCATCGCGCCGGCGGCCTCCGCGGCGCTGGGTGCGCTGGCCGCCGGCGACCGGGCGCGCTTCGAGGCCATCCTCGAGCCCACGGTGCCGCTGTCGCGCCACATCTTCAAGGCGCCGACCCGCTTCTACAAGACCGGCGTCGTCTTCATGGCCTACCTCAACGACCTGCAGGAGCACTTCGTGATGGTCGGCGGGCAACACAGCGCGCGCTCGCTGCCGCACCTGGTGGAGCTGTTCCGGCTGGCCGACCGCGCCGGCCTGCTCGCCGACCCTGCGCGCGCGGCAGCGCGCATGAAGACCGTGCTGGCGCTGCACGGCATCGAAGGCTGACCTTCGGCGGCGAGAGCGACGATGCGCGACTTCTCGCAAGGCCACGAGTGGCTGTCGATCAACACCGCCACCGTGCGCAAGCAGTGGCGTCTCGACCGCATCGTCGACGAGTGTGCGAAACGAAACATCCGCGCCATCTCGCCGTGGCGCGACCAGGTCGCCGCGGTCGGCCTGCAGACCATCGCCGCGCAATTGCGCGACACCGGCATCGTGCTGTCGGGCTACTGCCGCGGCGGCTTCTTCCCGGCCGCCGACGCCGCCGGCCTGAAGGCCGCGCTCGACGACAACCGGCGTGCGCTCGACGAGGCCTGCACGTTGAAGGCACCCTGCCTGGTGCTGGTGGTCGGCTCGCTGCCGGGCGCGCTGGAGGGCAAGCCGGCGCACCGCGACATCGCGCGCGCGCGCGCCGAGGTGCGCGACGGCATCGCGGCGACGCTCGAGGTGGCACGGCAGGTGAACATGCCGCTGGCGATCGAGCCGCTGCACCCGATGCAGGCCGCCGAGCGTGCCTGCATCAACACGCTCGAGCAGGCGCTCGACCTGTGCGACGAGCTCGACCCGGCGCGCCGCGGCGCGCTCGGCGTCGCGGTCGACCTCTACCACGTGTGGTGGGACCCGAAGCTCGCTCAGCAGATCGCCCGTGCCGGCCGCGAGCGGCTGCTGGCATTCCACGTCTGCGACTGGCTCACCCCGACGCGCGACCTGCTCAACGATCGCGGCATGATGGGCGACGGCGTGATCGAGCTCCGCAAGGCGCGCGGCTGGATGGAAGACGCCGGCTACCGCGGCTTCGCCGAGGTCGAGATCTTCTCCGAGCACTGGTGGAGCAGGCCCGGCGACGAGGTGCTCGACACCTGCGTCGAGCGGCACCGCAGCGTCGTCTAGCGACGACCGTCAGCGTGCGGGTGGCGCAGCGGGCGCTGCCGGCAATGCAGACGAATGGTGGTCGGCGATCAGCCACTGGCCGCTCACCTTGCGATAGGTGAAGCTGTAGCGCGCCGGTATCGCCACCGGTTGGCCCTGCGACACGGCGTTGAACGTGTAGGTGCCGGAGGCGATCGCGGTGTCGCCGTACACCCGCAGCAGCGGTTGTTCGCCGAGCGCCACCTTGGGCGGAGGGTTGGCCTGGCAGACACGCTCGAAGTACTGCTGCACCCCGCTGCGACCCGAGATGATCGTGCGCGCGAAGGTGCCCCACAGCACGGCATCGGGCTGGTACAAGGCACCTGCGCCGGTGGCATTGCAGCTGTTGAACGCCTCGGCCCAGGCGCGCCCGGCAGCGCCCACCTCGACCGCGGCCGCATCGGATGACTGCATGGTCTGGCAGCCGGCCAACCCGACTGCACACCCAGTCGCAAGGACGAGAACGGTGCGCTGCATGGCGACTCCTTTCATCGGCTCAGTCCTGCATGTCAACTGCGCTCGCCCGACAGCCGCGCACGCAGCACGACCTGGCCGCTGGCGCGATCGAACCGTGACGGCATCACCAAGTTCGACAGCGCGCGGATCTCGAAGTGCAGCGCGCCCCCGAAGGCCTGCCGCTGATCGCCCAAGTAGGCCGGCGGCAGCCGCAACGCGACAAA
>DATJYZ010000036.1:0-20532 GCA_035499355.1 Burkholderiaceae bacterium
GGCGCAGATGGTGCATGCGTTCGGCTCGGCCGGCACCCAGGCGGCTGGTCTGTGGGAGTTCCTGCGCGAGGCCGCCGATTCCAAGCAGCTGCACACCGCGCACGCTTCGGCGGCGGGGTTGACCGCGGCCTACCTGGCCGCCGACGGCTTCACCGGTGCCAGCCGCATCCTCGAGGGCACGCGCGGCATGGCCGCCGGCATGTCGAGCGATGCCGACGCCGGCAAGCTGACCGCGGGCCTCGGCAACCGCTGGGCCACAGCCGAGACGTCGTTCAAGTTCCATGCATCGTGCCGCCACACGCATCCGGCCGCCGACGCGCTGCTCGCGTTGATGCAGGCGCAGCGCCTCACGGCGTCGGACATCGCCGGCGTCACCGCGCGCGTGCACCAGGGCGCGATCGACGTGCTCGGGCCGGTGACCGACCCGCAGACGGTGCACCAGTCGAAGTTCTCGATGGGCACCGTGCTGGCGATGGTGGCGCTGCATGGCCGCGCCGGGCTGGCCGAGTTCGACGCCCACTTCCGCGACCCTGCGACCATCGCCTTTCGCGACCGCGTGCAGATGGTGCTCGACGCCGAGGTCGACACCGCCTATCCGGCGCGCTGGATCGGCAAGGTCGACGTCGCCACGCGCGATGGCCGGCGCTTCGGCGCCCGCGTCGACGAGCCGAAGGGCGACCCCGGCAACACGCTGACGCGCGCCGAACTCGAGGACAAGGCGATCGCGCTGGCCGCTTACCGCAACGGTGCCAGCGCCGCCGAGATGCGCGGCGTGATCGCGCGCGTCTGGTCGCTGGCCGACGCCGCCACCGTGCCGCGCTTGCTGCCCGTTGCGGGCTGAAGCGCGCGGCGCGGGTGCGCGGGTCCGCCGCGCGCGGCTAGCGTCGCCGGTGGCCCGGCGCGGCACCGCCGCGCAGGCTGAAGCCGATCGTCGTGACGCCGTGCGCGCTGGCCGCGGCGACCGCGCCGCCGTGCATCGTCGCCACCGCCTTGACGATCGCCAAGCCGAGGCCGTGGCCGTGGCGCTCGCCGTCGTCGTGGCGCGCGGCGTCGACGCGGTAGAAGCGGTCGAACAGCCGCGGCAGGTGCGTCGGCTCGACCTCGGCGCCCGGATTCGACACGCGCACCCACACCGCGCCCGCCTGTTGCGCCACCTGCACGACCAGCCGCGCGCCCGCCGCCGAATGCTCGATCGCGTTCTGCAGCAGGTTCGACAGCGCGCGGCGGAACAGTGCCACGTTCATCGCCGCACGCGCCTGCGTCTCACCCTCGACGCCGACCGTGGTGCCGGTCTCGTCGAGCACCACCTCGAAGAACTCGATCGTCTTCTCGACCTCCTGTGCCACGCAGACCTCGACCAGCCCGGTCGCCGCCTCGCCCTGGTCGGCGCGGGCGAGGAACAGCATGTCGTTGATGATCGAGCGCAGCCGCTCGAGCTCCTCGAGGTTGGACTGCAGCGCATCCTGGAACTCCGCCGCGCTGCGCGGCCGTGACAGCGCGACCTGCGCACCGCCGATCAGGTTGGCCAGTGGCGTGCGCAGCTCGTGCGCGACGTCGGCGTTGAAGGCTTCGAGCTGCTGGTACGCCTCCTCGAGGCGGCCGAGCGCGCCGTTGAAGGCATCGGTCAGGTCCGACAGCTCCACCGGCAGCGCCGCCACCTGCAGCCGCTGCGACAGCCGCTTCGGCCGCAGCGCCTGGGCCTCGCGCGACAGCTGCTGCAGCGGCTGCAGGCCGACGCGCGCGATCCAGCGGCCGAGCACCATCACCAGCGCCATCGCGCCGAGCGTGACCAGCGCCAGCGCGCTCAGGAAGGCGCGCATCGTGTGTGCGAACGGCGCCGCGTCGACGCCGACGATCAGGCGCACCGCCGGCCGCATGCCGAACGGCTCGATGCGCTGCGACAGCGTGCGGTAGCGCCGCTCGCCGGCGCCCGGCAGCGCGAGCTCGCCGCTGCCCAGCGGCACCGCGTCGAAGCGCTCGAGCGATTCCGAGCCGATGCCGTAGCGGTAGTGCGGGTCGTCGCTCAGGACCCAGAAGCGCACCCGGCCGTCGCTCGGCGTCAGCGTGTCCATCTTGGTCTGCACCCGCGCCCAGCGTTCGAGCTCGCCGGTGCGCTCGATCGAGTAGCGCAGGTTCTGCAGGTTGGTGGTGAGCTCGTCGTCCTGATGGCGGCGCAGCTCGTTGCCGAGCACGCCGTACAGCGCAGCGCCGATCAGCGAGAACGTCGCCAGCGCGGCGAACGCGAACATCAGCACCAGCCGGTTGGTGATCGAGGGTCGCACGGTCGTCCTGGGTTCAGGTGCCGGTGTCGGCGGCGTCGTCGCGCAGCTCGAGCACGTAGCCCATGCCGCGGATGGTGTGCAGCAGCTTCGGCGCGTACGGCCCGTCGATCTTGGCGCGCAGCCGCTTGATCGCGACCTCGACGATGTTGGTGTTGCTGTCGAAGTTCATGTCCCACACCAGCTCGGCGATCGCCGTCTTCGACAGGATCTCGCCATGCCGCCGCGCCAATGCCGCCAGCAGCGCGAACTCCTTGGCGGTGAGGTCGATGCGCGTGCCGCCGCGCCATGCCTTGCGCGCGATCAGGTCGACCTCGAGGTTGGCGATGCGCAGCTGCGTCGGCTCCTGGCTGCGGCCGCGCCGTTGCAGCGCGTGCAGCCGGGCCAGCAGCTCGATGAACGAGAACGGCTTGACCAGGTAGTCGTCGGCGCCGTCGTGCAGGCCACGCACGCGGTCTTCGATGCGGTCGCGCGCGGTCAGCATGATGACCGGCGTCTGCTTCACCTGGCGCAGCGCGCGCAGCAGCTCGAAGCCGTCGAGCCCGGGCAGCATGGCGTCGAGCACGATCACGTCGTAGTCGTGCACCAGCGCCAGGTGCTGGCCATCGATGCCGTTGCGCGCGACGTCGACCGCGCAGCCCTGCTCGGTGAGGCCCTTGTGCAGGTAGTCCGCGGTCTTGGGTTCGTCTTCGACGATCAACAGCTTCATCGTCTGCCCGCCGCCGTGCGCTCGCGTGCTCGTTGGTCCTTCAGTGCACGTCCGGCAGTGCCAGCGCGGCCTGGGCGCTGCGCGCCGCCTTGCGTGCCCGCCGCGCCTGCTTGCGGTTGACGTACCAGTAGTGCAGGCGATCGAGGTAGAGGTATACCACCGGTGTGGTGAACAGCGTCAGCGCCTGCGACAGCACCAACCCGCCGACCATCGCCCAGCCGAGCGGCCGCCGCAGCTCGGAGCCCTGGCCGTGGCCGAGCATCAGCGGCAGGCCGGCCAACAGCGCGCACATCGTCGTCATCATGATCGGCCGGAAGCGCAGCAGGCAGGCCTGCCGGATCGCGTCGAGCGGCGCCATCTGCTGCTCGCGCTCGGCGGTGAGCGCGAAGTCGACCATCATGATGCCGTTCTTCTTGACGATGCCGATCAGCAGGATGATGCCGATCAGCGCGATCACCGTCAGCTCGTAGCCGCCCAGCATCAGGATCAGCAGCGCGCCGACGCCGGCCGACGGCAGCGTCGACAGGATCGTCAGCGGGTGGATGTAGCTCTCGTACAGCAGGCCGAGCACGATGTAGACCGCCGCCAGCGCCGCCGCGATCAGGTAGGGCTCGGTGCGCAGCGAGTCCTGGAACGCCTGTGCCGTGCCCTGGAACGAGCCGGTCAGCGCCTGCGGCAGGCCGAGCTCGGCCTTGGCCCGGTTGATTGCGCGCACCGCGTCGCCGAGCGCCACGCCCGTCGCCAGGTTGAACGACAGCGTCACTGCCGGGAACTGGCTCTGATGGCTGATCGACAGGTAGGCCGTCTTCGAGGTGTCGACGTGCACGAACGCCGACAGCGGCACCTGCTGCCCGCTGAGCGGCGACGTCAGGTAGAGCTTGTCGAACAGCGCGGGGTCGCGCTGCAGGTGCGGCGTCACCTCGAGCACGACGTGGTAGCTGTTGATCTGCGTGAAGTACTGCGCCACCTGGCGCTGGCCGATGGCATCGTAGATCGTGGCGTCGATCAGCGCCGGCGAGAAGCCGAAGCTCGACGCGCGGTCGCGATCGATCGACAGCGTGGCGGTGTTCGCCGCGTTCTGCAGGTCGGAGGCCACGTCGGTCAACTGCGGCAGCTGCTCGAAGCGCTCGAGGATCCGCGGGGCCCAGGCGTTCAGCTCGTCGAGGTTGGCGTCGGTGATGGTGTACTGGTACTGGGTGCGCGCCAGTCGACCGCCGACGTTGATGTCCTGCCCGGCCTGCATCAGCAGCGTCGCACCCTCGACGGCGGCCAGCTTCGGGCGCAGCCGCGCGATGACCTGGTCGGCGCTCATGGTGCGGCCCTCGTCCCTGGGCCTGAGCACGATGAAGAAGTTGCCGGTGTTGTAGGTCGACGAGTTGCCGAACATCGCCAGGCCGCTGACGTCGGCGTCCATGCGCACGATGTCGGCGAACTGCAGCATGCGACGGTTCATCGACTCGAACGACGAATCCTGCGCCGACAGCGCCGAACCGAAGATGAAGCCGGTGTCCTGCTGCGGGAAGAAGCCCTTGGGGATCACCACGAACAGCGCCACCGTCGTCGCCAGCGTGGCGAAGAACACCATCAGCGTGGCGAACTGGTGTCGCAGCACCAGATCCAGCCCGCGCTTGTAGCCCGCCAGCAGCGCGTCGAAGCCGCGCTCGAACAGCAGGTAGAGCCGCCCGTGGCGCGTCGCGTGGCCTTCCTTGAGAAAGCGCGAGCACAGCATCGGGATCAGCGTCAGCGACACCGCCACCGACACCGCGATCGTCAGCGTGACGGTGATCGCGAATTCGCGGAACAGCCGCCCGACGATGCCGCCCATCAGCAGCAGCGGAATGAACACCGCCACCAGCGACACCGAGATCGACACGATGGTGAACGAGATCTCGCCCGCACCCCGGTAGGCGGCCTCGAGCGGACTCTGGCCGGCCTCGACGTGGCGGTAGATGTTCTCCAGCATCACGATCGCGTCGTCGACGACGAAGCCAACCGAGATCGTGAGCGCCATCAGCGACAGGTTGTCGAGGCTGAAGCCCACCAGGTACATGACCGCGGCGGTGCCCATCAGCGCCAGCGGCACCGTCACGCTCGGGATCAGCGTGGCCGCGACATTGCGCAGGAACAGGAAGATCACCATCACCACCAGCGCGATCGTCAGGCCGAGCGTGAACTCGACGTCCCTGACCGAGGCGCGGATCGTCTGCGTGCGGTCGACCAGCGTGTGCACCTCGATGGTCGGCGGGATCGCCGCCTGCAGCCGCGGCAGCGCGGCCTTGATCGCGTCGACGGTCTCGATCACGTTGGCGCCCGGCTGCTTGAACACCGCCAGCACGATCGCCCGGCCGCTGTCGACCGCGTCGTCGGCCGGTGCTGCCGCGCCGGGATAGGCCCAGGCCGCGATCTTGGTGTTCTCGGCGGCGTCGACCGCGACGCCGACGTCGCGCACGCGGATCGGCGCGCCGTTGCGGTAGGCGAGCACGATGTCGTTCCACGGCGCCGCCTTCAGCAGCTGGTCGTTGGTGTAGACGGTGTAGCTCTGCGCCGGGCCGTCGATCGTGCCCTTGGGCTGGTTGACCGATGCGTTGGCGATCACGCCGCGGATGTCCTCCAGCGACAGCCCCACCGCGGCCAGCCGCGCGGGATCGATCTGCACCCGCACCGAAGGCTTCTGCGCGCCGTTGATGTTGACCAGCCCGACGCCGGAGATCTGCGAGATCTGCTGCGCCAGCACGTTGTCGGCGTAGTCGTTCACCTGGATCAGCGGCTGCGTGCGCGACTGCACCGCCAGCAGCAGGATCGGCGAGTCGGCCGGGTTGACCTTGCGGAAGCTCGGCGGGCTCGGCAGGTTGCTCGGCAGCTGCCCGGCGGAGGCGGTGATCGCCGCCTGCACGTCCAGCGCGGCGGCATCGATCGGGCGGGCGAGGTCGAACTGCAGCGTGATCTGTGTCGAGCCGATGCCGCTGACGGAGGTCATCTGCGTCAGCCCGGCGATCAGCGAGAACTGCCGCTCGAGCGGCTGCGCGACGTTGGAGGCCATCGTTTCCGGACTCGCGCCGGGCAGGTTGGCCGACACCAGGATGGTCGGGAAGTCGACCTGCGGCAGCGGCGCCACCGGCAGCAGCGGGAACACCGCGATGCCCACCAGCATGATCGCGATGCCGAGCAGCGAGGTGCCGATCGGGCGCTTGATGAAGTTGGCCGAGATGCTCACTTCGCCGCCCCCGACGCACGCGCCACCGCGGCCCCGGCCTCGACGACGCTGACCCCCGGCTTGAGCTTGAACTGGCCGTCGACGACGACGCGCTCGCCGGCAGCCAGGCCTTCGTCGACGATCGCGATGCCGTCCTGCACCCGCGCCACCTTGATCGGCTGCGTGCGCACGGTGTGATCCGGCTTGACCACGTAGGCGTAGGTGCCGTCCTGGCTGCGCTGCACGACCGCGGCGGGCACGGTCAGCGCCTGCTTGCGCTCGCCGAGCACGAGGTGCAGGTTGACGAACTCGCCGGGCCACAGCTTGTGCTGCGGGTTGTCGAAGCTCGCCTTCAGCTGCACCGTGCCGGTGGCGGTGTCGATCTGGTTGTTCAGCAGCGTGAGACGTCCGCTGCCGAGCAGCTCGCTGCCATCGCGCGAGTAGGCCAGCACCGCGAGCGGCGTGCTGCTGGCGTGCAGCGCCCGGTTGATGCGCTGGAAGTTTTCCTCGGGCAGCGTGAACACCGCCGAGATCGGATCGATCTGGTTGATCACCACCAGCCCGCCGGGGTCGGCGGCGTGCACGATGTTGCCGACGTCGACCAATCGCGCACCGAGCCGGCCGGCGATCGGCGCGGTGATCTCGGTGTAGCCGAGCTGCACTTGCGCGAAGTTGATCTGCGCGTCGTCGAACTGCACCGCCGCCTCGAGCTGGGCGACCAGCGCCTTCTGCGTGTCGAGCTGCTGCTGGGTGGCCGCGTCCTGTCCCACCAGCGAGGTGTAGCGCTCCAGGTCGACGCGCGCGTTGGCGAGCTGTGCCGAGTCCTTGGCGAGTTGCGCACGTGCCTGGGCGAGTTGCGCCTGCAGCGCGCGCGGGTCGATGCGCGCGAGCAGCTGGCCGGCCTTCACGTCCTGGCCTTCGGAGAAGGCGACGCGATCGAGCTGGCCGTCGATGCGCGCCCTGACCGTGACCGATTGCGTCGCGGCGACGGTGCCGATGCCGGCCTCGTAGATCGGCACGTCGCGTTGCGCGACCAGCGTGGTCGTCGCCACCACCGGTGCGGCGGCACGCGCCTTGGTCGCGGACTCGACCGCGCCGGCGCGCGGACCGAGCAGGCCCCACACCGCGGCAGCGGCCACCACGAGCGCGACGATCCCGGCTGCCGCGATGCGCGCCGTGCGGGGCCGAGGAGTCGGTGCTCGCGCGCTTTGCGTGGAAGGCGATTCGGTGGTCATGGTTTCGCACTCGATGCGGATGCCTGGGCGATCTCGGTGGGGTTGTCGATGTGCCAGCCGCCGCCGGTTGCCGCGACCAGCGCGACGCTGGCCGCGAGCCGCCGGCCGAGCAGTTGCGCCGCACTGCGCTGGTTGGACAAGGCGAGCGTCTGCGCGGTGACGACGGCAAGGTAGGTCGCGGTGCCGGCGCGGTACTGGACCAGCGCGAGCTGCTCGGCGCGCTGTGCCGATTGCACCGCGCGGTCCTGCGCCACCGACTCGTCGGCCAGCAGGCGCAGCGTGGCGAGGTTGTCCTCGACCGCCTGGAAGCCTGCCAGCACGGTCTGCTTGTAGGTGGCCACGGCGGCGTCGTAGGCCGCGACGGCCTGCGCATCGCGCGCCTGGCGCAGGCCGCCGTCGAACAGCGTCTGCGCCAGCGTCGCGCCGAGCGACCAGACGCGGCTCGGGGTCTCGAACAGCGTGCCGATGCTCGTGCTGAGCAGTCCCGCCGAGGCGCCGAGCGTCAACGAAGGGTAGTACGCGGCGCGCGCCACGCCGATCTGCGCGTTGGCCTGGGCGGCGCGCCGCTCGGCCGCGGCGATGTCGGGCCGCCGTTCCAGCAGCGTCGACGGCAGCCCCGGCGGCGTGACCGGCACCACTGGTTCGAACGGCTGTGCCGCGCTCGCTGGCGCGAGGCTGTACGCCGCGGGGGCGCGGCCGATCAGCACGGCAATGGCGTGTTCGAGCAACGCGCGTTGCGCGTCGAGGTCGACCGCTTGCGCCTGCGCGCTCGCCAGCTGGGTCTCGGCCAGCGCGACGTCGGAGCCGAGCGCGACGCCGGCGCCGTGCTGCGCCTGGGTCAGCTTCAACGCCCGGGCATAGGCTTCGATCGTCGCGGCATAGAGGTCACGCTGGCGGTCGGTGACGCGCAGCACCAGGTAGTCTTGTGCCAGCGCGGCCTGGATGCTCAAGCGCGCGCCGGCGACGTCGTCGGCGCTGGCCTGCGCGGCGGCGGAACCCGCCTCGATGCCGCGTCGCACGCCGCCCCACAGGTCGGGCTCCCAGCTGGCCGCGAGGCCGAGCGTGTAGGCGTCGGCGGTCAGCAGGCCATTGGTGTTGGTGTGCGCGCGCTGAGCGGCGGCATTGGCCCCGGCGCTGGGATACAGCGCCGCCCGGGCCTGGTCCGCGAGCGCGCGCGCCTGGCGGTACTGCGCTTCGGCGACGCGCAGGTTCTGGTTGGCCTGCCCGGCCTCCTGCATCAATGCATCGAGCACCGGGTCGTGGAACATCGCCCACCACGGCGCCTGGCTGTCTGCAGGCTGCGGCGCGGCCGTCTTCCACGAGCCGTCTTCCTTGTAGGCGGCCGGCGCCGCGATCGCCGGCGCCACGTAGTCGGGGCCGACGGCGCACCCCGCGACCATGGCAGCCAGTGCCACGGCGGCGAACGCGATCGGCCGGCGGCAGGCCGGTGCTGCGGCAGCGCACATGCGGGCACTCTAGGCAGCGCACCGGTCCGCCACGCTGTCGACAAGATGACGGTGCTGTCAGCCGCTGTGTCGATCGGCAAGTGCCGCCTCCGGGTTCGGCCGCAGGCGCGGGCGGGGCTGCAATGGCACGATTCGGCCGCATGATCGATCATCTCGACCACCTGGTGTTGACGACCATCGACGCGCCGGCGTGCATCGACTTCTACACGCGCGTGCTCGGCATGCGGCTCGAGACCTTCGCCGGCGGGCGCCAGGCGCTGCGCTTCGGCAACCAGAAGATCAACCTCCATCGCCGCGGCCACGAGTTCGAGCCCAAGGCACACCTGCCGGTGCCCGGCGCGCTCGACCTGTGCTTCATCGCCGACCAGCCACTGGCCTCGGTGATCGAGCGCCTGCAGCAGGCCGGCTGGCCGATCGTCGAAGGGCCGGTGGAGCGCACCGGCGCGACCGGCAGGCTGCGCTCGGTCTATGTGCGCGACCCCGACCTGAACCTGATCGAGATCTCCGAGCCCCTGACCTGACGATCAGGGTGACGACGATGCGCGGAACGACGCCTCTTGGCGCGCGTGACCGTTGAGCCTGCGCTCAGAGGATGCTGACGCGCAGGCCGCTGTGCGTCGTGAGCGCACGCGCGAGTTCATCGAGACCGTCGAGCAGGCGGTCGGGCGCGGCGGCGCCGCGCAGCGCGCCGCCGTAACCATGGCTCACCGCCCACACCGCGACGCCGGCGGCGCGGGCGGTGCGCACGTCGAGCGCCGAGTCGCCGACGTACAGCGCGTCGTCCGGCGCGCACTGCAGGGCCTGCAGCGCGTGCTGCAGCATCAGCGGGTCGGGCTTGCGCACCGGCAGGGTGTCGCCGCACACCATGAGGTCGAAGCACGTATGCAGGTCGTGCCGCGCCAGCAGACGGTGCGCGAACGCGGCCTCCTTGTTGGTGACCAGGCCCACCTGGATGCCGGCGCCGGTGAGCCGCTCGAGCATGCGCCGCGCACCCGGATACGGGCGGCCGCGCTCGCCGCAGGCCTGGGCATAGTCGAACTCGAAGCTCGGCCACAACGCACCCACCTGCAGGTCCACCGCGTCGTCGTCGACGCCGGCGGCACGCACCGCCTTGGCCAGCGTGGCGCGCGTGCCGTCGCCGATCCAGCTGCGCACCTGCTCGAGGGTGGCGCCGCGCAGGCGGCCGCGGCGCAACGTGGTGTCGAGCGCGGCGGCGATGTCGGGCGCGGTATCGACGAGCGTGCCGTGGAGATCGTACAGGACCGCTTGCATGGCTGGCGCCTCCCCTTGGTTCATCGCGTCGAAGCAACCCGCTGCAAGCACGAATCGGTCCCGCGCCGCCGCGACGGCGGCGATACTCGCCCATTCTCGCCGGGGACTTGAGCCATGCGCGACAGCGACGACGATGAACTGCAGATCCGCCGCCTGATCGAACGCTGGGCGGTGTGGCGCGACGCCGGTGACTGGGACCGTTTCGCCACCGTCTGGCACCCCGACGGCGTGATGATGGCCACCTGGTTCCAGGGCCCCTTCGCCGAGTTCATCCGCGTCACCCGCGAAGGCTGGGCGCGTGGCGTCAGCATCCTGCACTTCCTCGGCGGCTCGGCCATCGAGGTCGCGGGCGACCGCTCGATCGCGCAGACGAAGATGACGATCTCGCAGCGCGGGCCGGTCGAGGGCGTGCTGTGCGACGTGGTGTGCACGGGCCGCTTCTACGATTTCGTCGTGCGCCACCAGGGCCAGTGGAAGCTGCTGCACCGGCAGCCGATCTACGAAAAGGACCGCATCGACGCGGTCGATCCGGGCACGACGCCGAGGCTCGATGCGCAGGCGCTGGCGGCGCTGCCCGAGGGCTATCGCCATCTGGCCTACATCCAGCAGCGCATCGGCTATGCGGTCAAGCTCGACATGCCGATGCTCAAGGGTGCGGCCGTCGAGGCGCTCTACCGGCGCGGCTCGGCCTGGCTGGCCGGCGGCGAACTGCAGCGCTGAGCCTGGCTCACTCGGGTGCGCGATGCACCGTCTTGAACCGGGCATCCTGCACGACTCGAACCTTCGCTCACAGAGCTGACGCGTTTGGTCGCGCGGGCCCACCGCCCCCTCGATCACGGGGGTCGCCGTTTCTTCTGCGTCCGCTCGTAAGGCGGTAGCGGTTTGCCAACTTCTTGACGCAATTGGCGCCAGGGGCACGGCGATGATGGCCCGGCCTCATGCGGCGGGCGCAGTGCCCTGCTGCATGGGACGAGGAACCGAACCGGACCTTCGCCATGCGACTGACCTTGCCCTCGCTGCGCTCGCGCGCCCACGCCGGCTTGCCGCCGGTGGCCGCCGCCGTGCCCGCGCGTTGGTTCAGCCGCGACGAGGCGATCATGGGCACCGCGATCCACGTGGAGCTGTGGAGCGACGACGCGGCGCAAGCCGAGGAGGCGATCGACGCGGTGATGGCCGAGATGCACCGCATCGACCACCTGATGAGCCCGTTCAAGCCGGAGTCGGAGCTGTCGCTCGTCAACCGCGAGGCCGCGCGTCGCGCGGTGCCGGTGTGCCCGGAGATGTTCGAGCTGGTCGAGCGGTCGCTGCACTTCTCGCGGCTCTCCGACGGCGCCTTCGACATCACCTATGCGGGCGTCGGCCATCTGTACGACTACCGCCGGGGTGTCGCGCCCGATGCAGCCACGCTCGAGCGGGCGCGCCGCAATGTCGGCTGGCAGCACCTGACGCTCGACGCCGCTGCGCGCACCATCGGCTTCGCACGCGACGGCGTGCGCATCGACCTCGGTGGCTTCGCCAAGGGTCATGCGGTCGACAACGGCATCAAGATCCTTCGCCACCTGGGCGTCGTGCATGCGGTGGTGGCCGCGGGCGGCGACAGCCACGTGATGGGCGATCGCTGCGGGCGGCCGTGGTCGATCGCGGTCCGCGACCCGCGCGACCGCGAGCGCGTGGTGGCCGTGCTGCCGCTGCAGGACACCTCGATCTCGACTTCGGGCGACTACGAGCGCTTCTTCGAGCGCGACGGCGTGCGCCACCACCATCTGATCGATCCCAAGACGGGAACGTCGCCGCGTGCGCTGCACAGCGTGACGATCCTCGCCGCCGACGGACTGACCAGCGAGGCCCTCTCGAAGTGCGTGTTCGTGATGGGCCTTCAGCGCGGCCTGCGACTGGTCGAGTCGCAGCCGGGCGTCGACGCCGTCGTCGTCGACGCTGCCGGGACCTTGCATTTCTCCGCTGGATTGGCCGCCGCAGAGCGGCCGCTCGGTGGGGTTACCCGGCAGTGAGTTCGCACAACAGAAGAGCCAGACAACACTCAAGGAGGCGGTCATGACATCGCGCAACATCAACCGATCGCAGCTGGTGCCCATCACCGCGGCCACGCTGCTGGCGCTGGCCGGCTGCTCCGGCTCGGGCGACAGCCAGGACACGGTGACGGTCAATGGCGACGTGGCCATCGTCTACACCAAGCGCGTCAACACGCTGGGTCTGAACCCGACCGACGCGGCGCCGTTCGCCGCCGGCGGTGACCTGATCCTGCGCGAGAAATCCTCCCCCAGCGCGCCCGAGCACAACCTGACGTCGCAGTACACGCAGGGCCGGGGCGACGTGTCGGATCCGGAGGTGTCGTACGACGCCAAGAAGATCGTCTTCGCGATGAACTGCCCGACCGGCAACAACGCCACCATCGGCCAGAACGTCTGCACGGGGCGCTGGAACATCTGGGAGTACACCTTGCCGGCCAGCGGCTTCACCGGCGGCACGTACCGCCGCCTCACCAGCTCCACCAGCGACGACGATTTCGACCCCTACTACCTGCCCGGCGGCAAGGGTTTCGTCTTCGCGTCCAACCGCCAGACGAAGACGAAGGCCACGCAGGCCGTGGGCACGCAGCCGTACTTCGCGCTCGACGAGTACGAGCGCGAGCGGGTGTCCAACATCCATACGATGGACAGCGACGGCAACAACATCACCCAGATCTCGGCCAACCAGAGCCACGACCGCAATCCGGTGGTACGCGCCAACGGCAACATCATGTTCTCGCGCTGGGAGCACGTAGGCCCGCGCAACCGCTTCGCGGTGTTCCAGGTCAAGCCCGACGGCACCGACATGTTCGTCTTCTACGGCGCGCAGAGCCCGGGCAACAGCTTCCTGCATCCGCGCGAGATGGATCCCAACGGGCCGTACAAGGGCCAGATCGCCTCGGACCTGATGCCGCTGTCGCGCTCGCAGGAGGGTGGCGCGCTGATGATCATCGATTCGGCGAACTACTCCGAGAACAACACCCCGGCCAGCTCGCAGGTGCCGCCCCAGGGCGGGCAGCGGCAGTTCACGCAGCAGGCGCTGAACGACAGCCGCGGGTTCTCGGCCTTCGGCCGCATCACCACGCCGTACCCGCTGTGGGACGGCACCAACCGCATCCTGATCTCGTACCGCCCGTGCGAGGTGACGCGCACCGTGCCGCCGAACCCGCCGGTGGTGGTGTCGTGCGCCACGCTGACGCAGGCCGAGATCGCGCGGCTGGGCGACATGAATCGCCTGACCACCGACGCGGCGGCCGACCCGGTGCAGGACAACGTGCCGGCCTCGTACGCGATCTACATGTTCGACCCGGTGCAGCAGACGCAGCAGATCGTTGCCGCGCCGCCGGCCGGGTTCATGTACGTTGATCCGGTCGCGCTGCAGCCTCGGCCCGAGCCGCAGGTGGCGCAGCCGACGCTGACGGATCCTGCGCTTGCCGCGCAGAACCTGGCGCTGATCGAGGTGCGCAGCGTCTACGACACCGATGGGCTGGGCCGCATGTCCGAAAGCATGCTCGCCGCCGCCGATCTGCCGGCGGGGTGTGCGCGCGGCATCGCGATGACCACGCCCGCCGATCCGCTGGACACGCGGGCGCAGGTCGCCGACCTCGCCAAGATCAAGGACCCGGCCCAGCAGGCCTACGGCTGCGCGCCGGCGCGCTTCGTGCGGGCGACCCGCGCGGTGGCCCCGCCGTCCAGCGGCATGGGCCTGCGCAGCGCGATCGGCGAGACCGAGTTCGAGCAGGTGCAGATCCTCGGCTACGCGCCGGTCGAGCCTGACGGCTCGTTCAAGCTGCACGTGCCCGCCGACACGCCGCTGGCGCTGTCGGTGGTCGACGCCAAGGGCCGCAGCATCCAGACCCACCTGAACTGGATCCAGGTGCGTCCGGGCGAGCGGCGCACCTGCGATGGTTGTCACAGCCCGCGTCGCGGCGGCTCGCTGAACTCCGGCAACGTGGTCAACGCGACCCCGGCCGGCGTGCCGAGCTCGCTGTGGGGCCAGCACGCCTCCGGCGAGACGATGGCGGCGCTGCGCACCCGGCTGTACAGCACGGGCAACCCGCTCGGCGAAGCGCGTGACCCGATCACGCTGGGGCCCGATATGGTCTACAGCGACATCTGGGCGGACTCGGCGAACAGCAGTGCCGTTGCGCGGGCGTCGATGAACGTCAAGTACACGGGCAACACCAACCCGGCCGACGACCTCGCCACCACGGCACCGACCAACGGTCTCATCAACTACCCGCAGCACATTGCGCCGATCTGGACGCGTGACCGCGGCACCAACACCTGCACCAACTGCCACCAGGACTCCGCCAAGCTCGACCTGCGCTCGACCACCTCGGGCACCGGCCGGCTGACCTCCTACGAGGAACTGCTGGTGGGCGACCCGGTCATCGATCCGGTGACGGGCCTGCCGCAGATCCAGATCCGCGACGGTGAGCCCGAGGTGGTGCGAAACGCGGCGCTGGTGGAGAACATGGCCGGCGGTGCCGGCGGCATGACGCGCTCCAGCCGTCTCGGCGAGATTCTCTACGGCGAGAACCTGATGGCGAGCGCCGAGTCGCGCACGCTGTATCCCAATCCGCCCGGGACCGCCCCGGATCACTCCAAGATCCTCAATCAGGCTGAGCTGCGACTGGTCACCGAGTGGATGGACCTCGGCGGCCAGTACTTCAACAACCCGTTCGATGGTGGCGTCGCGGCGGTGGCACCGCTCAGCCAGGACACGTTCGAGGCCCAGGTGTACCCGATCCTGCAGAGCACCTGCGCGGCGATGTGCCACCAGGCCGGCGGCACCGGCTCGACCGTCGCGCCCGGCACGTCGTTCCTCGGCAACCGCTTCGTGCTGACCGGCAGTGTCGAGGGCGACTTCGGCGTGACGCTGTCGATGATCTCCGACACCTGCAACCCGGCGTCCAACTACCTGCTGTCGAAGCCGTCGACGGTGCCGCACCCGTCGGGAGGCACGGTGGCCCAGCTGCCGCTGGGCAGCGCCAACTACACCACCATCTCCAACTGGATTCAGAGCGGATGCGTGGCACAGACCGCCAGCGCGAGGATGAACAGACGATGACGGATTTCACGCAGCGGACCATGCGGTCCGCTGCGGCGGTGCGCGGCACCGTCGCAGCGGCCGCGGTCGTTTTGGGACTTTCGAGTTGCGGTGGCGGCAGCAACCCGCTGGACAACCCGAGCACCCTTCAGAACCCGTCCCTTCAGACCACGCAGCGACTGGCCTTCGCGTACTTCCAGTACTGCGTGTTCCCGATCTTCAACCTGCAGCTGCCGATCCGCTTCGCCAACGGCCAGACCGCGGTCAACACCTGCGCGGCGTCGGGTTGCCACGACAACACCAACGGCACCGGCGGCGCATTTCGTGTCATAGGCAACGCGCAGCCGATCGACCTCAGCAATCCGGCCAACACCCCGGACATCATCCGTGCCAGCGACATGTACAAGAACTTCTACTCGGCACAAGGTGAGGTGGTGTTCGGCTCGACCACGCTGTCGCGCATCCTCGCCAAGCCGATGCTGATCAACGTGCTCCACGGTGGCGGATTGGTGTTCGAGAACGCGCAGGATCCCAACGCCCGAAAGATCCAGTACTGGATCAACAACCCTGCCAACGGGACTGACGAGTTCAGCCCGACGACCTTCGGCATGTTCACGCCCCCGACCCCGAGCCCGGCGAACTGCAACACCCAATGACTCTGCTCCTGGCGAACCGGGCCCTGGGGTGCCGGGAGCTTGTGACCTTCATCACCGCATGTCTCGCGATCGCGATGTTCGGCTTGCTGGGGGCGCCGCCCGCGCGTGCGGCCGACGAGCCCGAGCGGCTGCGCGTGGCCGATCCCTACCTGGAACTGCACACAGGCCCCGGAAGGGGCTTTCCGGTCTTCTTCGTGGTGGCTCGCGACGAGTGGGTCGAGGTGCAACTGCGCTCGACCGACTGGTTCAAGGTGCGCACCGACGGCGGCAAGGAAGGCTGGGTGCACCGCTCGCAGCTGGCCAACACCTTCACGGTGGCCGGCACGGCCAAGAGCTTTCGCGACGTCGCGCTCGACGACTATCTGGCGCGTCGGCTGCAGATGGGCGCCGCGTGGGGCGAGTTCAAGAAGGAGCCGATGCTCAAGCTGTGGAGCAGCTACCGCATGTCGGAGACGTTGCACCTCGAGGGCACCATCGGCCAGGTGCAGGGCACCTTCTCGGGCACCGACATCTGGCACGTCAACCTGCTGGCCGAGCCGCTGTCGGACCTGCGGTTGTCGCCGTTCTTCTCGATCGGCGTGGGCAAGTTCAAGAACCTGCCCAACACCACGCTGGTCGGTGCACTGCCCACCAACGCCAACCTGTCCAACGCCTCGCTCGGTGTGCGCTACTACCTGACCGAACGCTTCATCGCGCGCGCCGACTACACGCTGTATACCGCCTTCGTCGGCGACACGCGCACCGGCGAGTACCGGGCCTGGACGCTCGGCCTGGCCTTCTTCTTCTGAGCTGACCGCCATGCGCACCATTGCCGCCGCCCTCGCCCTTGCCGCCGCCAGCTCCTGGTGCGCGGCACAGACCACGACCTCGGAGCAGCCCGGCAACGAGCAGGTGATCCAACCGCAGGTCGACCGCCGCGAGGTCAAGCTGCCGAAATACCCGTCGAAGGACTTCGAGATCGGCACCTACCTCGGTACCTACGCGATGCAGAACTTCGGCTCCAGCCTGGTGGCCGGCGTGCGCCTGGGCTACCACATCAGCGAGGACATCTTCGTGCAGGCGGTGTACGGGCAGACCAAGGTCAGCGACGAGAACTTCCGCCAGATCCTGCCCGGCGGCATCTTCGCCCATCCGGAGGAGACGCTGAAGTACTACAACCTCTCGGCCGGCTACAACATCCTGCCCGGCGAGGTGTTCTGGGGTCGCAACACCGCGTTCGCATCGGCGCTGTACGTGATCGCCGGCATCGGCAACACCAACTTCATCGCCAGCGACAAGATCAACCATCGCAACCGGCAGACCATCAACTACGGCGCCGGCGTCCGCGTGCTGTTCCACGACCGCTTTTCGGTGCAGATGGACATGCGCCAGCACATCTTCGACCTCGACATCCTCGGCAAGAACGAGAGCACCAAGAACCTCGAGTGGACCGGCGGGATCAGCTTCTATTTCTAACTTCGCTGACGGCACTCCCATGATCCATCGCGCATCGATCGCTTTTGTCCGTCCCTGGCGCGCCGCGGCAGCGGCGCTGTTGGCCGGCGCCGCCATGCTGGCCGCCGCGACGCCGCTGGCGCCGTCGGCGCCGGCGCCCGACTTCACGCTGCGCACGCTCGACGGCCAGAAGCTGCGCCTGGGCGAGCAGCGTGGCCGCGTCGTGCTGGTCAACTTCTGGGCCACCTGGTGCGGCCCGTGCCGCCAGGAGATGCCGCACTTGAACAAGCTGTACGAGAAGTACAAGTCGTCGGGCTTCGTGCTGTTGGGTGTCAACGTCGACGACGACGCCGCACAGGCCGCGGGCGTCGCCTCCAAGCTCGGGGTCACGTTTCCGGTGCTGCCCGATGCCGACAAACGCGTCAGCCGCCAGTACGACTTGAGTGCGATGCCGTCGACCGTGCTGATCGACCGCGATGGCCGTGTGCGCTACCTGCATCGCGGCTACCAGAACGGCTTCGAGAACACCTACGACCAGCAGATCCGGCAGCTGCTGAAGGAATGAACCCGATCTCCCCCGAAGCGCCTTCGGCGCCTCCCCCCAAGGCGCACCGCCTGCGGACCGACAATGCCGGATCCGCGGCGGCCACCTGGCTGCGGCGTGCGTCTGCGTGGCTGCTGTGTGCCAGTGCGGTCGCGTTCACCGGCTGCGGCTCGATCGAGCCGTGGGTCAAGCCGTACGAGCGCGAGCGCCTGGCCGATCCGATCCTTCAGACCCAGCGGCAAGCGCTGGTGGCCAAGCACAACGAGCACATCCACGAGGTGCGCGAGGGTGCGCGCGGGGCCAATGGCGTGCAGGGGGGCGGCTGTGGCTGCAACTGAGCGCCCGCTGGCGGCGATGCGCGCGCTCGTGCGGGGCCTCGCGACGGCCGGGCGCACGCGCTGGGCGCGCTGGGCCGCGCCACTCGCCGGGCTGCTCGGCGGCGCGCTGCCGTCGGCACCGGCCACCGCGATGACCCTGCCCGAGGACAGCGCGGAGGCGCTGTATCACCTGTACGACGGCGGCGGCGTCACTGCGCAGGGGCCCGCGCTGCTGGTGCGCAAGAGCCTGGCCGACAAGGTGTCGCTGACCGGCACCTACTACGTCGACATGGTCAGCAACGCATCGATCGACGTCGTCACCACCGCCAGCCCGTTCAAGGAGACGCGCACCGAGTACAGCGTCGGCGCCGACTACGCGTACCGCGATTCGCTGCTGTCGCTCAGCTACGCCAACAGCGACGAGCCCGACTACAAGGCCCAGGGCCTCAGCATCGACGCGGCGCAGGAAGTGTTCGGCAGCATGACGACGATCAAGCTGGGCTTCACGCGCGGCAAGGACGACGTCGGCAAGAAGGGCGAAGGCTTCTTCGACTACGCCAAGCACTGGCGCTACCGGCTGGGCGTCACGCAGATCCTGACGCCGAGCTGGCTGGCGTCGGTCAACTTCGAAGCGGTGTCCGACGAGGGATTCCTCGGCAGCCCGTACCGCGCCGCGCAGGTGTTCGGTGCGCTGGTGCCCGAACGCAACCCGCGCACACGCTCGAGCCGTGCGGTCAAGTTCAGCGCCATCGGCGAGATCATGCCGCGCACGTCGATCCATGCCGACTACCGCTACTTCTGGGACACCTGGGACATCAAGGCCCACACGTTCGAGGTCGGCGGCAGCCGCTACGTCGGCGAGTCGTTCCTGTTCGATGCCTACCTGCGCTACTACAAGCAGAGCAAGGCGCTGTTCTACTACGACAACGCGCCGGTCGAGACGACCTACGTGTCGCGCAACCGCCAGCTGAGCACGTACGACGACATCGCGCCCGGTCTTCGCATGACCTACCAGTACAAGCACGTGCCCGGTCAGTACGAGATCAAGGGCCACATCAACTACGAGTACCAGCGCTTCAACTTCAGCGACTTCACCGACATCCGCAGCGGCCAGCTGTACTCGTACGGCGCGCACGTGCTGCAACTGCTGGTGACCGCCACCTTCTGATCCCGCCAGCCTCACCCCACAGAGCGCACCATGTCCGAACGCACCGTTTCGTTGATCGCCACTGCGGCGCTCGCGCTGCTGCTTCATACCACTGCCCGCAGCGCCGATGCCGCGCCGGCCACGGCGCCGTCCGCGCAGTCCACGCCGCAACCCGCCGTGACCTCTCCGGTGGCGCCGACTCCGAGTGCCGCTGCCGCACCGGATGCCGCGGCCAGCGCGCCGCCCGGCACCAAGGATTCGGCCACTGCCGCGGCGGCGCCGGCCGCCGCGCCGGCCAGCCTCGACAGCCGCATCCAGGAACTGAAGGGCGACGTCATCCGCCTCAACCGCGACCTGCTGGTGCTCGAGGAGGAACTGCTGTACCCGGCCAACACGCAGGTGGCCGTGTTCGTGTCGATGGACGTCGGCAAGATGTTCGACCTCGACTCGGTGCAGATCAAGCTCGATGACAAGGTCGTCACCAACTACCTCTACACGCCGCTGGAAGTGCAGGCGCTGCATCGGGGTGGCGTGCAGCGCGCCTATTTGGGCAACCTGAAGGCGGGCACGCACGAGATCGTCGCCTTCTTCACCGGTGGTGGCCCGCACGATCGCGACTACAAGCGCGGCACGACGATCAAGTTCGACAAGGGCACCGATCCGAAGTACATCGAGTTACGGATCAAGGACTCCACCGGCAAGCTGCAGCCCGAGTTTGACGTCAAAGTGTGGCAGTGATGGGCCCACCCCCGAAGCGGCCTGGCGGCCGCCTCCCCCTCGAGGGGGCGACACCAGCGGACCGGCAGAGCCGGATCCGTGGTGTTCGCTTGGGCCTTCGCCGCTGGCTCGGCGCGACTTGCGTCTCTTGGATCGCGCTGGCCGGTGCCGCGCACGCGGCCGATCCGCCCAAGGCGCACGTGATCGTCGACCCGTACTACGGCGACACGCTGTTCCAGTTCTTCCAGGATCGCTACTTCACGGCCATCACCGGGCTGATGACGTCGCAGCACTTCAATCGCGTGCCGCAGCACGCCGACGAGGCCGAGCTGCTGCGTGGTGGCATGCTGCTCTCGTACGGCATGCACAAGGAAGCCGGCGAGGTGTTCGCGCAACTGATCGACAAGGGCGCGACGCCGCCGGTGCGCGATCGCGCCTGGTTCTACCTGGCCAAGATCCGCTACCAGCGCGGCTTCATCGACGA
>DATJYZ010000037.1:0-4629 GCA_035499355.1 Burkholderiaceae bacterium
GCAGGCTGCGGCAGGCCAGCACCAGCGCCTTGAGCTTGGCGACCCAGGCGTCGGCATCGGCATCGATACGCTCGGGCAGGGCGCTGGGGAAGGGCGCGGTCGCGACCGTCGCGGCGTCGTCGGCGACGCGGCGGCCGGCGACCACCGCGACTCGGTCCCACAGCTCGGCGGTGATGAACGGCGCCACCGGGTGCAGCAGGCGCAACACGGTTTCGAGCACGCGGATCAACGTGCGCCGCGTGGCGCGCTGCTCGGCGGCGCCGCCGTGCGCCAACTGGACCTTGGCGATCTCGATGTACCAGTCGCAGTATTCGTCCCACACGAACTGGTAGATCGCGTTGGCGACGTTGTCGAGCCGGTACTCGGCAAAGCCCGCGGCCACGGCAGCCTCGACGCGCTGCAGCTCGCCGGTGATCCAGCGGTCGGCCGGCGAGAACGTCGCGTAGCCGTGTGCCTTGCCACCGGGACTCACGAGTCGCCCGTCTTCCGCATAGACGGGCGGTCGGCAATCGGCCTTGGTGTGCTCCATCAGCCCGCAGTCCTGGCCCTCGCAGTTCATCAACACGAACTTGGTGGCGTTCCAGAGCTTGTTGCAGAAGTTGCGGTAGCCCTCGCAGCGCTTGCTGTCGAAGTTGATGTTGCGCCCCAGCGTGGCCAGCGCCGCGAAGGTGAAGCGCAGCGCGTCGGCGCCGTAGCCGGGGATGCCGTGCGGGAACTCCTTCTTCGTGGCCTCGCGGATCGCCGGCGCGGTCTCTGGCTTGCGCAGCCCGGCGGTGCGCTTGTCCAGCAACGGCTCCAGCGCGATGCCGTCGATCAGGTCCACCGGGTCGAGCACGTTGCCTTCGCTCTTGCTCATCTTGCGGCCGTGCGAGTCGCGCACCAGCCCGTGGATGTAGACGTGCCGGAACGGCACGTTGCCGGTGAAATGGGTCGTCATCATGATCATCCGGGCGACCCAGAAGAAGATGATGTCGTAGCCGGTGACGAGCACGGTCGACGGCAGGAACAGATCCTGTTCGATCGTCCTGGCCGGCCAGCCGAGGGTCGAGAAAGGCACCAGCGCGCTCGAATACCAGGTGTCGAGCACGTCCTCGTCGCGCGTCAGCGCGCCGCTGTAGCCGGCCGCGGTGGCGCGGGCGCGGGCCTCGCCCTCGTCGCGGCCGACGAACAGTTCGCCGTTGGCGCCGTACCACGCAGGGATCTGGTGGCCCCACCACAGCTGGCGCGAGATGCACCAGTCCTGGATGTTGTGCATCCACTGGTTGTAGGTGTTGACCCATTGCTCGGGGTAGAACGTCACCTCGCCGGTCTCGACGACACGGATCGCCTTGCCCGCGATCGACTCGCCGTCGCGCCCGGGCTTGCTGACGGCGACGAACCACTGGTCGGTCAGCATCGGCTCGACGATCTGCCCGGTGCGCTCGCAGCGCGGCACGGTGAGCTTGTGCTTGCGCGTCTCCTCGAGCAGGCCCTGCGCCTGCAGGTCGGCCACGATCTTCTTGCGCGCCACGAAGCGATCGAACCCGCGGTAGGCCGGCGGCGCGTTGTCGTTCAGCGTGGCGTCGAGGTTGAGCACGCCGAGCATCGGCAGCCCGTGGCGCTGGCCCACCGCATAGTCGTTGGGGTCGTGCGCCGGCGTCACCTTGACGACGCCGGTGCCGAACGCGCGATCGACGTAGGCATCGGCGATCACCGGGATCTCGCGCCCGGTGAGCGGCAGCTGCACGCGCGTGCCGACGAACCTGGCGTAGCGCTCGTCGTCGGGGTGCACCATCAGCGCGACGTCGCCAAGCATGGTCTCGGGCCGCGTGGTGGCCACGGTGAGGTGCCCGCCACCGTCGACGAGCGGATAGCGGATCAGCCACAGCGAGCCGTCTTCCTCCTCCGACACCACCTCGAGATCGGACACCGCCGACTTCAGCACGGGATCCCAGTTGACCAGCCGCTTGCCGCGGTAGATCAGGCCTTCGTCGTACAGGCGCACGAAGGTCTCGTTGACCACCGACGAGAGCTTCTCGTCCATCGTGAAGTACTCGTGCGCCCAGCTGACGCTGTCGCCCATGCGGCGCATCTGGCGCGTGATGGTCGCGCCGGAGCTGTGCTTCCAGTCCCACACCTGGGCGACGAAATTCTTGCGCCCGAGGTCGTGGCGCGACAGGCCGGCCTCCAGCAGCTGGCGCTCGACGACGATCTGCGTCGCGATGCCGGCATGGTCGGTGCCCGGCACCCACAGCGTGTTGAAGCCACGCATGCGGTGGTAGCGCGTCAGCGCATCCATGATCGTCTGGTTGAACGCGTGTCCCATGTGCAGGGTGCCGGTCACGTTGGGCGGCGGCAGCTGGATCGCGAACGACGGCTTGCCCGGGTCGAGCGTCGGCGCATAGGTGCCGTTGCCTTCCCACAGGGGCCCCCAGCGCGCCTCGATCGGGCCGGGCTCGAACGACTTGGCAAGGGGTTCGCTCATGCTTCGGTAACGCCGGGTGACTTTCGCGGTGGACGGTGGGATTCTAGGTGGCAGGCCGCGCGGGCCGGGCGTAAGCTCGATGCGCGGTGCAGCGAAGGAGGTTCCGATGAAGTCGCGTCGTGCCTCGTCGGCGTGGGCTCGGGTGGGGCGCTGGCTGGCGCGCGGCGGCTCGGCCACGCTGCTGGCCCTGGTGGTCGCATGCGGTGGCTATTCGAACGACACGGTGTCGTGCGACGTGGTGTCACGGCAAAGTGGCCTGCACGACTACTTCTTCGACTGGTACTTCTGGTACGCGCTGAGTCCGTTTCCGCTGCCTGGCACGCAGCCGACCCTTGATGCGTACTTCGACTCGCTGCTGTACACCGGCACGGACCCGAACTTTCCCGCCGACCGCTGGAGCTTTCACCAGAGCACGAACAGCTTCGCGAACTACTTCGGCTTCGCACAGACGCTCGGCTACGGCCTTGCGGTCGCCGGCCTCGAGGTGACGACGCCGACGCCGCAGCCGGCGGCGCCGCTGTGGGTGCGCTACGTCGAGTCGCAGTCGCCGGCGGCGGCTGCCGGCGTGGTGCGCGGCGACCAGGTGGTGTCGGTCAACGGCCGGCTCGCATCCGACATGATCGCCGCCAACGACTTCTCGGTCTTCACGCCGGCGGCGGCCGGCGACACGATCCACGTGGTGCTCGCCAACGGCGGCGTCCAGCGCAACGTCGACATCGTGGCCAGCGTGTTCGCGCTGACGCCGGTGCCCACGGCCACCGTCGTCACGTCGCCGGGGGGACGCAAGATGGGCTACCTGGTGGTGAAGGACATGCTCGACCAGGCGGCGGATCCGCTGGCTGCCGCGTTCGCGACGTTCACCAGCCAGGGCGTCGAGGAGCTGGTGCTCGACCTGCGCTACAACGGCGGCGGCTTCGTCTCGGTCGGCCGCCTGCTGGCGTCGTACGTGAACCCGGGGCTGACCGCGGGCCAGACCTACGCGGCGCTGCGCTACAGCGACAAACGCTCGGACCAGAACACGACCTACGTCTTCCGCACACCGGGCAGCGCCCTCGCGCTGACGCGGGTGTACGTGCTGCAGGGCCCGCGCACGTGCTCGGCCGCCGAGCAGGTGGTCAATGCGCTCAAGCCGTTCGTCGACGTGGTGCAGATCGGCGACACCAGCTGCGGCAAGCCACTGGGCTTCCAGCCGGTCGACGACGGCTGCGGCGAAACCTACGCCGTCATCAACTTCGAGACCGTCAACGCCAGCAACCAGGGCCGCTACTTCGATGGCCTGGCGCCGCAATGCGTGGTGGCCGAGGACTTCGGCAAGCCGCTGGGCGCGCTCGACGAACCGCTGCTGGCGACGGCACGCAACGACGCCGACGGCATCGCCTGCCCGGCGGTGCCGGCGTCGACGCGCCAGCGGCCGCTCGGGGCGCTGCAGCGGCAGCGGGCCCTGAGCGTCGAAGGCGAGCGGCCGGCGATGATTGCGCGCTGAGCGCGGCTTCGGGCGGCGCCGGGTTGGCGCCACCGCGCGCTACATGAAGAGGTGCTCGCCCGCGTTCTCGCCGCCGAGGATCACGTAGTTCACCTTGCGCAGGTCGGCCAGCACGCGGCCGCCGGCGTAGCTGATCGAGCTCTGCAGGTCCTCGCGCATTTCGCGCAGCGTGTCGCCGAGCTTGCCCTTGATGGGTTCGAGGATGCGCTTGCCCTCGACGTGCTTGTACTCGCCCTTGTTGAAGTCCGACGCGCTGCCGTAGTACTCCTTGTAGAGCTTGCCGTCGGCCTCGACGGTCTGGCCCGGGCTCTCCTCGTGGCCCGCGAACAGCGACCCGATCATCACCATCGTCGCGCCGAAGCGGATGCTCTTGGCGAGGTCGCCGTGGTCGCGGATGCCGCCGTCGGCGATGATCGGCTTGGTCGCGACGCGCGCGCACCACTTCAGCGCCGAAAGCTGCCAGCCGCCGGTGCCGAAGCCGGTCTTGAGCTTCGTGATGCAGACCTTGCCCGGGCCGACGCCGACCTTGGTCGCGTCCGCGCCCCAGTTCTCGAGGTCGATCACCGCCTCCGGCGTCGCGACGTTGCCCGCGATCACGAAGGCCTGCGGCAGCTTGCGCTTGATGTGGTCGATCGTGCGCCGCACGCTGTCGGCGTGGCCGTGCGCGATGTCGATCGTGATG
>DATJYZ010000038.1:0-16067 GCA_035499355.1 Burkholderiaceae bacterium
GCTCGAACAGGTCAACGGCCGCGACGGCCCCGTTGCCAAGGCCCAGCTCACCGCCATCAGCAACGTGCGTTGGGGCAGCGGTGAGGCCCGAGAAGAGGAGGCCACCGCGATCCTGTGGACGCTGTGGGGCGTGCAGGCCGATGACGCCGCCAAGTTCCTCGGCAAGGGCAGCCACGTCAACGTCGTCGAGCGGGTGCGCAACCACACCTACGAGAAGGACGGCGAGACGATCTACTGCCTGGCCTTCACCCGCGAGGAGATCGACTACCCCGACGCCAATGTGGCGTCATCAAATCGTGTGCCCCGGCTGAGCAGAACAGTCTGGGCCGCGCCGATGACACAGCGCTGCTTGCGACGACGGACCTGCGGATCTTCTTGCAGGTTCAACCAACCAAACCGCATCTCTGAGTGGACGGAACCACCATTCGTAGGGTGCGTGGGGGGTGAGCGGGAGATTTTTCGGACACCGGTCGGACACTGCCCGCTTGTTCTTGTTGCGCCCGGATGCGCTAAGTGCTTGATTTGCTTGGCTCCCCGACCTGGGCTCGAACCAGGGACCTACGGATTAACAGTCCGGCGCTCTACCGACTGAGCTATCGGGGATCAGAGCCGGCGATTATAGCGAGCGACCCTCTCGTGCTCAGAACGCCGCGCTCAACGACGCACGCCACGTGCGCGGGGCCAGCGGGTACAGGTACACGTGGCCGAACTGGAACGGGGATTCGCGCCACGCGCGGCGGTCGGTCGCGTTGTCGACGCCGAGCCGCCACGTCAGGGTCTGGTTGGCCAGGCGTTGCACCAGGCGCGCCGCCAGGTCCAGGCGCGTCCACGCGGGGACGCTCGCCGTGTTATCGGGCAGGATGAAGCGGGCGCTCTCGTTGGACACCGTGCCCTGCAGCGTCAGCTCGGGCACGGTGGCCAGCCGGTAGGCCAGCGCCGCCCGCAGGCTGCGCTCGGGCACGTTGGTGGGCTGCAGCCCATCGTCGGCGGGTTCGATCGAACGTTCGCGCCTGGCGAACAGCCACGTGCCGCCGGCCTGCGCGCTCCAAGGGCCGCCGCGCCATGCCGCATCGAGCTCGATGCCGCGGTGGCGTTGCTGGCCATCGATCACGCGGGTGCAATCGCCGCCTGTCGAGCACAGGTCGTTGATGAACGGTCGGCGGATGTCGAACAGCACCGCGCTGGCGCTCCACGCGGCGCCGTCGTCGAACTTGACGCCGGCCTCGGCCTGGCGGCTCTTCTGCGCCGGCAACACCTGGCCGGCGTTGGTGTAGGTGGGCAGATTCGGCGTCACCGCCGCCTCGATGCCTTCGCCGGCGCTGGCGTACACCAGCGTGCCCGGGGTCGCCTGCAACGACGCGGCGAGCCACGGCGTGGTGAAGGTCTGGTCGGTATCCATCGCGTCGGTGCCGTCGGTGGCGACGCTGTGCCGCTTGAGGCGTGTCGAGCGCAGGCCGAGCCACAGCGACGCGTCTTGCGTCAGCAGCCATTGGTCGCGCGCGTAGGCTTCGAGGCTCTTCTCGTCGCGGGTCGAGCCCTCGGCCGTGATGGTGGCGTCGGGCGGCACGACGGTCAGGCCGTCGATGGTGCCGGTGCCGACGAAGTTGAAGGCACCGTGCGGGATGTCGGCACGCTGGCGCGCCGCCAGCACGCCGGCGCGCCAGCGGTGCTCCTGCGCCCACAGCGTGGCGCGCCCGCCGAGGCTCAGGTCCAGCGCATCGTTGCGCCGGTGCTCGCCTTCGCTGCGGTAGTCGTAGAGGTCGAAGCTGCCGTTGCTGCAATAGCGGTCGAAATTGCTCTCCGCGCTGCAGCCGAACGGGAACGCGATGCGGTCGTCGGTGCGCAGCCATTGCGTCATTGCGTGCGCCACGAAGGTCAGCTCCGGAGCCAGCCGCTGTGTCCAGCGCAGCGACGCGCTCTCGCCGGTGAACACCACCGGCAGGCTCCACGGCTGGTTGTTGAGGTTGGTGCGGGGATCGATGTCGCGCGCATCGGGCACCCGGTTGCCGAGCATGCTGAAACCCGGCTGGCTCGGCTGCGACTGGTGATTGAGCTCGAGCTCGGCCTCCAGCAACTTGCCGGCGTCGATGCGCCATTCGCCGGCGGCGGCGATGCCTTCGCGGTGGCCGCGTGCGTCGTTCAGCGGTGGGTCGAGGTGAGTGGCCTCGGCGCTCAGACGCCAGCCGAAGGCACCGTCGACTCCGGCGCGGCCGCCGAGGTCGAGCGAGAGGCCGAAGGTGCCGTCGGATTCGTAGCCGAGCGTCACGTCGCGGTGCATGCCGTCGGGCCGCTTGACCACCAGGTCGACCAGACCGCCCGGTGCGCTCACCCCGGCCTGCATGCCGCTGGTGCCGCGCAACACGTCGATGCGCTGCTTGTTGCCGAGCCACAGCGCAGTCTCGGCGTTGATCGGCAGGCCGTCGCGCAGGTAGTTGTTGCGCTGGTCGAGTGCGAAGCCGCGCACGCTGAAGTTGCTCCAGTAGCCGATCGCGTTGTAGGCGTCGCTCAACCCCGGGCTCACGCGCGCGACGTCGGCCAGGTTGCTGATGCCTGCGTCGCTCAGCTGCGACGGGCCGATCACGGTGGCGCTGAACGGCGAGCGCGCCAGCGGCGCGTCGTCGAAGCCCGCGACCGCGGCGCTCGGCGGCGCGCGTCCGGTCACGGTGACGGTCTGGGTTTCCTGGGCTGCAGCTGCGAAGGACACGGCCGCGAGCAGCATGAGGACGTGCGAATGCGATGCCATCTGCGAACCTCGGTTCGATGGCAGGTCGGCAAACCGGAACGCGAGCGTGAGCGCTGCATCAGAGTGCTTCCCTGCGCGAGGATTACCTCATTCAGGTTCAAAGGGACTTTCTCAGCCAAGCCGCTGCCGACTCAGCACCCCTAGCGATTGCCACGCGTTCGCACGCGCAGCGGGTGGATTATGCGCGACCCAACAGGTGACGCGCGGAGCGGGCGAGTTTCAGGCGAACGCCGCGGATCCGGCTCCGCCGGTACGCTGGCGTTGCGCCCCTAGAGGGGGCAACGCCAGGCCGCTTGGGGGGTGCGCTAATCGAACACTGGCGTCTCGACGCCGAGCACCTTGTGCAGCTTGGGGCTGGTGGTGGTGTACTGCAGCGCGATGCGCTTGTCGGGGAACACGTAGGTCGCGGCGGCGAACGCCGCCAGCGCGCACTCGTGAAAGCCCGAGAGGATCAGCTTCTTCTTGCCGGGGTAGGTGTTGACGTCGCCAACCGCAAAGATTCCCGGCACGTTGGTCTCGAAGCGCTCGGTGTTCACGGCGAGCTGGCGACGCTCGATCGTCAAGCCCCAGTTGGCGATGGGACCCAGCCGCGGGCTGAGGCCGAAGAACACCAGCACCGCATCGCACGGCACGCTGCCCACCGGGGAGCCGCCGCTGCTCACGCTGACTGACGCGATGCGGCCGTCGACCTCGTGGAACGCGCTCACCTCGCCGATCACGAACTTCATCTTCCCGGCCGCGACGAGCTCGTGCATGCGCGCCACGTTGGCCGGCGCGGCGCGAAAACCGTCGCGCCGATGCACCAGCGTCACGTGGGCCTTGTGGGTGCCCTCGGCGAAGTTGAGCGCCCAGTCGAGCGCGGAGTCGCCACCGCCGACGATCACCAGCCGCTTGCCCGCGAACAGCGACGGGTCGCGCACCCGGTAGAACAGCTGCGTGCCGCGGTGCCGTTCGATGCCCTCGACCTTCAGCGTGCGCGGCTGGAACGAGCCGACGCCGCCGGCGATGAACACCGTCTTGGCGATCAGGCGCGTGTCGCGACTGGTTTCGACATCGAAGCGGCCGTCGTCGCGCTTGCGCACGACGCTCACCTCCTGGCCGAGGTGGAAGGTGGCCTTGAACGGCGCGATCTGCTTGAGCAGGCTCTCGGTCAGCTCGCGGCCGGTGCACACCGGCACCGCGGGGATGTCGTAGATCGGCTTGTCGGGGTACAGCTCGATGCACTGGCCGCCCGGATGCGCCAGCGAATCGATGATGTGCGCCTTGATCTCGAGCAGCCCGAGCTCGAACACCTGGAACAGGCCCACCGGCCCGGCGCCGATGATGACGGCGTCGGCCTCGATCGGGCCTGCGGCCGCATCGGTGGCTTGCACGGCAGCGTCTTCCACTTTCTGGTCCATGGCGGGCGGGTTGCAGGGTCTAGCGGATCAGCTGCGACAGCTTGTCCTTGCGGTCCTTCCACTCGTCGGCATCGGGAGGCGCCGCCTTGCGCTTGGTGATGCTGGGCCACTTCTTCGCCAGCTCGGCGTTGAGCGCGATGAAGTGCTGCTGCTCCTGCGGCACGTCTTCCTCCGGCATGATCGCGTTGACCGGGCACTCGGGGATGCACACCGCGCAGTCGATGCATTCGTCGGGGTCGATGGTCAGGAAGTTGGGGCCTTCGCGGAAGCAATCGACCGGGCACACGTCGACGCAATCGGTGTACTTGCAGCGGATGCACGATTCGACGACGACGTGGGTCATGGTGTTGGATGCAGGCGTTGTGGATGGAAGCCGCCGTGGCACGCGTTGGCCCCGGCGCTGCGTGGAACACGCGATTTTAGGGCTCGGGGCTCGGCACCGGCGGTTGATGCCGCTCAACACGCAGGGGCTTGGGTGCCACGGCCGTGGCACCGATGCCGACGGTGACCACCGCGGGCCGGCCGCTGTGCAGCATGCTGGCGGCAGCCAGGTCACCGAGCGCGTGGTCGCTCGCGATCTGGTCGGGCCAGAGCACCCGCGACACCACGTGCACCGGCGTGTCGGCCGGCCAGCCCGCGGCCTGCAGCCGACGCGACAATTCGCCCAGCCGCGCCCCGGCCATGTAGAACACCTCGGTGTCGGCGCGGCGGCCCGCCCGCAACTCGCCCGACTGCGTGACCGCGGTGGCGAAGCTGACGCTGCGTCCGCTGCCGCGGCGCGTGAGCGGGCGCTGGGTGGCGGCGGCGGCCGCGAGCGCAGACGTGATGCCCGGCACCACCTCGGTGGCGATGCCCTCCGCGTGCAGCGCCTGCAACTCCTCCTCGAGGCGGCCGAACACGCTGGGATCGCCGCCCTTGAGCCGCACGACGCGTGCACCCGCCAGCGCGTGCTTGACCATCAACGCGTTGATCTCGGTCTGCACGGTCGAGTCGCGGTAGCCGCGCTTGCCGACGTGGATCCAGCGCGCCAGCGGTGCCCACTGGCGCAGCGCCGGGTCGGTCAGCGCGTCGTGCAGCACCACGTCGGCCTGGGCGAGGCAGCGCGCACCGCGCACCGTGATGTACTCGGCCGCGCCGGGGCCGGCGCCGACGAAGACCACGGTTCCTGCGGGCATGGCGGCGCTCGGCTCAGGAAACCGGCGTGGCCTCGCGCACCAGCAGTGCACCGCTGGTGCGATGGCTCGCTGGATCGACGACGATCAGCGCACCGCCGACGCGGTTGTCGGCGTAGGGCTGCAACGGCAGCGGCTGCTGCAACTCGATGATGACCTCGCCGATGTCGTTGACCGCGAGTTGGTGTGCATCGGTGGGCTGCAGCGTGTGGATGTCGAGACGGTGTTCGATCGCGCCGATGCGGGCCTGCACCCAGCGATTGCCGTGCCGCACGAGGTAGCGGCGGCCGACCTGCGCCGGCTCGGTGTCCAGCCACGCCAGCATCGCCGCGAACGACCGGCTTTCGCGCACGCTGCCCGGCGCGACGACCCAGTCGCCGCGCGACACGTCGAGCTGCCGGTCGAGCACCAGCCCGGCCGACTCGCCGGCGTCGACGACGGCCGCGCTTTGACCTGCGCGCCACACGGCTTGCACGCGTGCGCTCTGCCCACCCGGCAGCAGCTGCACCGCATCGCCCACGCGCACGCGGCCGCGCGCGAGGCGCCCCCACAGCGTGCGCGCCTGGTGCCCGACACCCTCGCCGTCGCGCGCCACGTACTGCACCGGCATCGCCAACGGGCCGTCGAGGCTCTCCTGCGTGGTGGGCAGCTGTTCGAGCAACTGCAGCAGGCTCGGCCCGTCGAACCACGGCGTGCGCAGCGGTCGCGTCACGTTGTCGCCGCGCAGCGCCGACACCGGCACGATGCCGGCCACCACGATGTCGGCCTCGCGCGCGAAGCGCTGCAGCGCGCCGCGCACCGCGCGAAACGCCGCGCCGGGATCGTCGACGGCGTCGATCTTGTTGATCGCGAACACGATGCTCGGCACCCGCAACAACTGGGCCAGCAGCGCGTGGCGGCGCGTCTGCGGCAGCAGCTCCACCGTCGGCGCGCGCCACTCGATCTTGGTCAGGTCCACCAGCACCACGGCGGCATCGCTGCCGGCGGCCGCGGTGACCATGTTGCGCGTGTACTGCTCGTGCCCCGGCGCGTCGGCGATGATGAACTTGCGCCGCGGCGTCGCGAAGTAGCGGAACGCGACGTCGATCGTGATGCCCTGTTCGCGCTCGGCCTCGAGGCCGTCGGTGAGCAGCGAGAGGTCGATCGGCTCGCCAGCGGCCCTGGCGTGCAGCGTGTCGAGCTGGTCGGCCAGGATCGCGCGGCTGTCGTACAGCAGCCGGCCAATCATCGTGCTCTTGCCGTCGTCGACGCTGCCGGCGGTGAGGAAGCGCAGCGCGCGGTGGTCGGTCGGCCCGCCAGCGCTTGCGGCGGGCGCTACCGGTGCAAGGGGTTCGAGCACGGCCGACATCAGAAGTACCCTTCCTTCTTGCGCCGCTCCATCGATGCGTCGGAGGTGCGGTCGTCCATGCGCGTGGCGCCGCGCTCGCTGATCGTCACGGTCAAGGTCTCGGCCACCACCTCGGTGGCGTTGGCGGCGTCGCTTTCGACCGGGCAGGTGCACGTCATGTCGCCCACCGTGCGAAAGCGCACCTGCAGCCGCTCGGTCGCCTCGCCGGCGCGTGGCGGCGTCACCGCGGTCACCGGCACCAGCAGGCCGCGCCGGCGTACCACCTCGCGCGCGTGTGCGTAGTACAGGTCGGGCAGCGGGATCTGCTCGCGCGCGATGTAGAGCCAGACGTCGAGCTCGGTCCAGTTGCTGATCGGGAACGCGCGGAAGTGCTCGCCCGGGCGGATGCGCGTGTTGAACAGCGTCCACAACTCGGGCCGCTGCTCCTTCGGTTGCCACTGGCCGAAGCTGTCGCGATGGCTGAAGATGCGCTCCTTGGCGCGCGCCTTTTCTTCGTCGCGCCGCGCGCCGCCGATCAGGCAGTCGAAGCGATGTTCGTCGATCGCCTCCAGCAGCGTCACGCTCTGATGGCCGTTGCGCGACTCCAGCGGATCGGCCAGCCGCACCGTGCCGCGCGCGATTGAGTCGTCGAGGTGCCCGACCACCAGGCGCTCGCCCATATCGGCCACGCGCTGGTCGCGGAACTCGATCACCTCGGGAAAATTGTGGCCGGTGTCGACGTGCAGCAGAGGGTAGGGCAGCCGCCCCTCGAACCGGCCGTTGCCCAGCGAGCGCTTGAAGGCCTTCTCGGCCAACCGCAGCACCACGCAGGAATCCTTGCCGCCGGAGAACAACAGGGCAGGGCGCTCGAACGTGGCCGCCACCTCGCGCAAAATGAAGATCGCCTCCTCCTCCAGCCAGTCGAGGTGGCGGTGGTCCATCTGCGGCAGCAGCTGGTCGAGCTGGACGCGGGCGTTCATGCCGGGGTTCCCTCCGTGGTGTTGTTCTGTCGGGCCGGCAGCAGCGACACGTCGCCGGTCCCCGGGTGCGAGCCGACATGCAGACCGCACTCCTTCGCGTCGTCGCGCTCCCACCACCAGCGCCCGGAGCGGAAGTCTTCGCCGACCGCGATGGCGCGCGTGCACGGCTCGCAGCCGATGCTCGGCATGAACGCGTCGTGCAGCGGGTTGTAGGGCACCCGGCGGGTGGCGATGTAGTGCCACACGTCGGACCAAGACCAGTCGGCCAGCGGGCTGAGCTTGACGCGCCCGTGCTCGTCGGTGTCGCTGAACGGCACCGCGGCGCGGGCTCCCGATTGCTCACGCCGCAGCCCGGTGACCCAGGCCGCGCGGCCGGCAAGCAGGCGCTCCAATGGCTCGAGCTTGCGCATCGCGCAGCAGGCCTTGCGCAGTTCGATCGAACGGTACATCGCGTCGTCGCCGTGGCGCTGCACGAAGTGCACGACCGCCTCGTCGCGCGGCCGATGCCGCTCGACGACGACCCCATAGTGCGCTTCGGTGCGCGCCAGGAGATCGAGCGTCTGTCGATGCAACCGGCCGGTTTCGAGCGTCGCCACCGCGATCGCCACGCGTTCGCGCGCGATCAGGTCGGTGAGCACCATGTCCTCGGCGCCGAGGCTCGAAGCCAACACGATGCGCCCCGGATGCGCAGCGGCGCCCGCGCGCAACTGCTCGAGGGCGTGCGCCACACGGTCGGCGAAGCCGGCGGTCTCGCGGGCGTAGAGGTCGATCGCGCCGGGCATCGTCAGGCCTCGATGCGTGCGAACAGCGGCCGCGTCTGCTGCGCGTCGCCCTGGTAGTGCCCGGCGAAGAACCGCAAGGCACGCTGCGCGGCGTCGAGGTCCTGGTCGGCACGCAGCAACGCGGCGTCGAAACCGCTGCGTTGCAGCAGCGGCAGCATGTCGAGCAGCACCTCGCCGGTGGCACGCACCTCGCCGCCATAGCGCAAACGGGCGCGCAACAGGCGCGCCTGGCTGTAGGCGCGCCCATCGGTCCACTTGGGAAACTGCAGCGCCACCAGCGACCAGCGCGCCAGGTCGCTCGCCAGCAATTCGACGTCGACGGTGTTGGCCACGGTCACGCCCACCGACACCGATGTCGGCCAGGCGTCGCGCCGTGCCGACCACTCGTCGAGCGTCAGCAGCCCGTGCGCACTCGGCGCAGCGCCTGCGGCGAGCGGACGCCACGGGTCTTCGGCGCCGACGAATCGAATCGCGCCTGGAGTCGCCCTCATGCCACGGCCTCCGCATGCGCGGTGGCGCGGCGCACGGCATCGGCGGCGGCGCGGAAGGCCGGTACGCCGACGCGGCGCGCGGTGTCGATGAAGTGCTCGTTCACCGCGCGGTGCGCGCGGTAGGTGTCGATCAGCGCCTCGATCACATCGGGCACCTCGTCGGCGGCGAACGACGGTCCGATCACTTTGCCCGGCACCGCGGCGCCCGACAGCGTGGATCCATCCGAGCCGGCGACGGTCACCTGGTACCACTCCTGGCCGTCCTTGTCGACGCCGAGGATGCCGATGTGCCCGCTGTGGTGATGGCCGCACGAGTTGATGCAGCCGCTGATGTGCAGGTCGATGTCGCCGATGTCGTACAGCTGGTCGAGATCGTCGAAGCGCTCCTGGATCGCGGCGGCGACAGGAATCGAGCGCGCGTTGGCCAGGCCGCAGAAGTCGCCGCCGGGGCAGGCGATCATGTCGGTCAACAGGCCGATGTTGGGGGTCGCGAAACTCGCTTGGCGCGCGGCCTCCCACAGCGCGCGCAGGTCGCTCGTGCGGACCCAGGGCAACACCAGGTTCTGGTCGTGCGTCACGCGCAGCTCGCCGCAGCTGAAGCGCTCGGCCAACGCGGCGGCAGCGTCCATCTGTTCGGCCGTGGCGTCGCCCGGTGCCTGGCCCGCACGCTTGAGCGACAACGTGACCGCGCGATGCCCAGGGAGCCGGTGCGCCTGCACGTTGCGCTCGAGCCAACGGCGATACGCCACCGGCGCATCGGCGTGTTCGAGCTCTGACGGTTCCTCTGGCCTGGCGGCGTGCACCTGCACGGCCGCCGGCACTTCGAAATGCGCCGCCACGCGGTCGAACTCTGACTGCGGGATCAGGTGCTCGCGGCCGCCGGCGTCGCGCTCGAGGATGGCTTCGAATTCGCGCTGCACCGCCTCGACGAAGCGCTCGCCTTCGGCCTTGACCAGGATCTTGATGCGGGCCTTGTAGAGGTTGTCGCGGCGGCCGTAGCGGTTGTACACACGCACGATCGCCTCGACGAACACCAGGATCTGCTGCCACGGCACGAACGGCGAGACCGCCGTGCCGATGATCGGTGTGCGGCCCATGCCGCCGCCGACCAGCACCTTGAAGCCGATCTCGCCGTCGCCGTTCTTGCGCAGGTGCAGGCCGATGTCGTGCCAGCCGATCGCGGCGCGGTCTTCCGCGGCACCGGTGACGGCAATCTTGAACTTGCGCGGCAGGAAGGCGAACTCCGGATGCAGCGTGCTCCACTGACGCAGGATCTCGCAGTACGGTCGTGGATCGATGACTTCGTCGACCGCGACCCCGGCCAGGGCGTCGCTGGTGATGTTGCGTATGCAGTTGCCGCTGGTCTGGATGCCGTGCATGTCGACGTCGGCCAGCAGATCTATCACGTCGGCCGCCTGGCGCAGGGGGATCCAGTTGAACTGCAGGTTCTGCCGCGTGGTGAAGTGGCCGTAGCCGCGGTCGAACCGCCGCGCGATCAGGGCCAGTTGACGCAGCTGGCGACTCGACAGCTCGCCGTACGGCACCGCGATGCGCAGCATCGGCGCGTGGCGCTGCACGTACCAGCCGTTCTGCAGCCGCAGCGCACGGAACTCGTCGTCGCCCAGCTGGCCCGCGAGATGCCGCTGCAGCTGGTCGCGAAACTGCGCCGCACGTGCCTTGACGAACTGGCGGTCGAAGTCGCTGTACTGGTACATGTCCCTGAGCCGGTTCTTCTGTTGAACGGGTGCGCGACTCCGCGCGCGCGAGCCGCCACTCTAGGGACCGCTCTTATTCAGGGGAAGAATTTAGTTCTTCTATATGTATTCCGAGGGCGTCTGAGGCAGGGCGCTGGACCCAATGAAAAAGGCCCGGTGGCAAGCCATCGGGCCGAAGGTACCTTGAAAGGGGATTTCGAGAGGTACCGAGGAGACAACCGTTCAGCGAAGCGGCGCAATATGCACCGCTACCGCTCAGATGCTCTTGTGGCGTGTCAGTTCAATCCCTCAGGCGCGCTTGCTCTTGCTGGTGGCCTTGGCGGCGGTCGCCGTGACGGCCTGGATGTTGGCGTCAGCGATCTCGGCGGCCTGCTTGGCGGCCTTCTGGACGCTCTCGTAGGCATTGTTGGCAGCGGCGATGGCCGACTTGACCAGCGACACCGCGCTCTCGGTGCCGGCCGGCGCGTTCTTGATCGCGCCGTCGACGCCGGCCAGGAACTTCTTCTGCAGCTCGGCGATCTGCACTTCAGCGACCTTGGTCACTTCGGCATTCGTGGTGGCGGCGATGTCGTACACGTGGCGGCCATAGGCGACGGCCTTCTCGGCGCTCGGTTGCAGCAGGCCGGCTTGCAACGACAGCAGTTCTTGCGCGTCCTTCACCGACAGGGCGGCCTTGGTGCCTTCCGCGACTTCGCTCAGCGCGGCCTTGGCGACTTGCAGGTTCAGCTCGACCAGGCGCTCGACGCCTTCGAAGGCCTTATTGGTCAGGCCGAACAGGGTTTCCACGTTGGCCTTGTTGGCAGCAACGACTTGTTCAACGGTCATCATGTGTTTCTCCGGGGGTGGTGTTTGGGGGCCCGTTGCGCGCATTGCTGCACCGCAACATGACTCGAAGTATAGGTACTTGCCCGGGGATTGCAAGACTTTTTTGGTGCAGCGCAGCATCTTAGTGTGCCCAGCCTAGGCTCCGCCCGGGAGGGCGAGGAGACGGGTTGCGTCCAGCCTGCCAGCGACAATCCGCCGCGTGCACGCCTACTGCCTGGACCGATTCGGCCTCCCGCTGCCGCCGGGCCATCGCTTTCCGGTGTCCAAATCCGGGCGGCTGCGCGAGCAGGTGGCTCTGCAGTGCGCCGACGTCCAACTGAGCGAGGCCCCTGCGGCCACCGACGGCGAGCTGGCCCTGGCCCACACGCCGGCGTACGTGGAGGCGGTCGCCCAGGGCGAGCTGCCCGCGGCCGCGCAGCGCGCGATCGGCCTGCCGTGGTCGCCGGCGATGGTCGAGCGCTCGCGCCGCTCGGTGGGGGCCACCATTTGTGCAGCACGCGCCGCACTGGCACACGGTGTGGCCGTGCAACTCGCGGGTGGCACTCACCATGCGCATGCCGACCGCGGTGCGGGCTACTGCGTCTTCAACGACACTGCAGTAGCGGCGCGGCTGATGCAGGCGGAGGTGCATCGCGCACGGCGATCGCTGCTGCGCGTGCTGGTGATCGACCTCGACGTGCATCAGGGCGACGGCACCGCCACGATCTTCGTCGACGACCCGACCGTATTCACGCTGTCGCTGCACGGCGCGCGCAACTTCCCGGTGCACAAGGCGCGCAGCGACCTGGACGTCGAACTGCCCGATGGCTGCGGCGACGCCGACTATCTGCAGGCGCTCGACGCCGCGCTGGACACGGTGTGGGCGCGCCTGGCTGCGACGCCGCCGGGCCTCGCGTTCTATCTCGCCGGTGCCGACCCGCACGAGGGCGACCGCCTGGGGCGCCTGAAGTTGACTTTCGAAGGCCTCGCCGCGCGTGACCGTCGCGTGTTCGATGACCTGCGTTCGCGCTGCATTCCGGTGGCGGTGAGCATGGCCGGCGGCTACGGCGCCGACCTCGACGCCACGGTGGCCGTTCATCTGCGCACGGTTGTCGAGGCCGCACGAAGCGCGGTGATGTGGCGCGACGAGGGTGTGGCGCGCGAGGCCGGGCTTGGTTCAATGGAACAATCGGCGGCATGAGCGAACGACCGCAGCCGGAGCCGCGCAGTGCCTATCCGTTCTTCACCCGCATCACGACGCGCTGGATGGACAACGACGTCTACGGCCACATCAACAACGTCGTCTACTACAGCTTCTTCGACAGCGCCGTCAACGGCTACCTGATCGATCGCGGTGCGCTCGACATCCACCACGGTGAGGTCATCGGGCTAGTGGTCGAGACCCACTGCAATTTCTTCGCACCGCTGCAGTTCCCCCAGGCCGTGGAAGCAGGCGTGCGGGTCGCGCGCGTCGGCTCGTCGAGCGTGCGCTACGAGATCGGACTGTTTGCCGACGCCACCACCCATTGCGCCGCGGCCGGGCACTTCGTGCATGTCTATGTCGAGCGCGCCAGTCTGCGCCCGGCGCCGCTGCCAGCCCCGTTGCTGCAGTCGCTCACGCCGTTGCGCACGGCTCTGGCCGGAGGGACTCCATGAATTCGGTTGCCTTCAGCGGGCCGGCGATCGGGCCCGTCCCGGTCGAGTTCATCCTGTTCGCGTGCGTGCTGATCGGGGTGGCCGTGTTTCACCACCACACGCTGCGCATCGCGCTCGGTGGGGCGATCGTGGTCGCGCTCTACAAGATCGCGTTCTCGCCGTTCAAGTCCGGCGCAGGCCTGAGCGGCTTCGGGCACCATCTGCTGCACGAGTGGGTGATCCTGGTCAATCTCCTGCTGTTGCTGCTGGGTTTCGCGCTGCTCGCCAAGCACTTCGAAGACACCGAGATCCCGGCGGTGCTGCCGCGCTGGCTGCCCGACGACTGGAAAGGCTGCTTCGTGTTGCTGGTGCTGGTGTTCGTGCTGTCGAGCTTCCTCGACAACATCGCCGCCGCGATGATCGGCGGCGCGATCGCGCACACCGTGTTCCGCGGCAAGGTGCACATCGGCTTCCTGGCCGCGATCGTCGCTGCGTCCAACGGCGGGGGATCGGGCAGCGTGGTGGGCGACACGACGACCACGATGATGTGGATCGCCGGCATTCATCCGTTCGAGGTGCTCGAGGCCTTCGTCGGCTCCGGCGTCGCGCTGGTGTTGTTCGGCATTCCGGCGTCGCTGCAGCAGCAACGCTACTCGCCGATCCAGAAGGACGAGGCCCGGCACCCGCCGGTCGACTGGCTGCGCGTGGGCGTCGTCGCCTTCATCCTGGTGGCGGCGGTTGCCGTCAACGTGGTCGTCAACGTCCACTTCAACGCGGTGTCGGATCTGTTCCCGTTTCTCGGCGCGGCAGTGTGGGTGGCGCTGCTGCTGACGGTGGGCTTGCGCCGCCCCGAGTGGAGTCTGTTGCCGGGTGCGTTCAAAGGCTCCGTCTTTCTGCTCTCGCTGGTGTTGTGCGCGTCGATGATGCCGGTGGAGCGGCTGCCTGCGGCCTCGTGGCAGACGGCGTTCGGCCTCGGCTTCCTGTCGTCGGTGTTCGACAACATTCCACTCACGGCGCTGGCCATCAAGCAGGGCGGCTACGACTGGGGCTTTCTGGCCTACGCGGTGGGATTCGGTGGCTCGATGATCTGGTTCGGCTCGTCCGCCGGCGTGGCCCTGTGCGGCATGTATCCGCAGGGACGCAACGTCGCGCAGTGGCTGCGCCATGGCTGGCACGTGGCGCTGGCGTACGTGGCGGGCTTCCTCGTGATGCTGGCGCTGATCGGCTTTCACCCCAACAGCGTGCCGCGGGTCAGTGCCGCGACCGCGGACACGTCGCTCGGCTGACGGGCCGATTGCGTCACGACCGCCGCTGCCCGCGGCCGGCAGGGCTGCCGTCAGAGACAATGGCGCATGCCCGAATGGATCGTTCCGGCGCTGCTCACGCTGGTGTTGCTGGCCGTGCTGTGGCTGGCGCTGCGGCGCGGCGATACGCGGAGCGCCGAGCGCCTTGAGCGCGAGCTGCGCGACGAGATCGCGCGCCAGGCCGTAGCCTCGCGCGCCGACCTCAACGCGCTGCAGCAGGTGCTGCTGACGCAGGGCGGCGACGCCGCGCGCATGCAGAACGAGCAGATCGACGCGTTCCGCCAGCAACTCGCCGTGATGCAGCAGCACAGCGACGCGTCGTTGCGCCGCCTGAGCGACGTGCTGGCCGAACAACTGCGCTTGCTGAGCGACAGCAACGAGCGTCGGCAATCCGAGATGCGTCAGGCCGTGGAGGTGCGCCTGCAGGCCCTGCAGGAAGGCAACGAGAAGAAGCTCGAGCAGATGCGCGCCACAGTCGACGAGAAGCTGCAGAGCACGCTCGAGCAGCGGCTGGGCGAGAGCTTCAAGCTGGTGGCCGACCGCCTGGAGCAGGTGCACAAGGGCCTGGGCGAGATGCAGGGCCTGGCGCGCGACGTCGGCTCGCTCAACCGCGTGCTGATCAACGTCAAGACGCGCGGCATGTTCGGCGAGGTGCAGCTGCAGGCGCTGCTGGAGCAGGTGTTCACCGCGGAGCAGTACGCGCGCCACGTCGAGACCGTGCCCGGCAGCGGCGAGCGCGTGGACTTCGCGATCCGCTTTCCGGGCCGGCGCGAAGACGGTGCGCCCCTGTGGCTGCCGATCGACGCCAAGTTCCCGCGCGAGGACTACGAGCGCCTGGTCGACGCGCAGGAGCGTGCCGACCCGCTGGCGGCGGAGGCGGCTGCGAGCGCGATCGAGTCGCGCCTGCGCAACGAAGCGCGCAGCATCCGCAGCAAGTACATCAGCGCACCCAATACCACCGACTTCGCGATCATGTTCGTGCCCACCGAAGGGTTGTATGCGGAGGCGCTGCGCCGGCCGGGCCTGGTGCAGGCGTTGCAGAACGAGCACCGCATCATGCTGGCTGGCCCGACCACGCTGCTGGCCACGCTCAACAGCCTGCAGATGGGCTTCCGCACGCTCGCGATCGAGCGGCGCAGCGCCGAGGTGTGGCAGGTGCTCGGCGCGGTGAAGACCGAGTTCCAGGCCTTCGGCGAGATGCTGGCCAAGACGCGCAAGAAGCTGGAGGAGGCGCAGAACACGATCGGCCTGACCGAGCGCCGCACGCGCGTGATGGCGCGGCAGCTCAAAGGCGTGGAGGCATTGCCCGATCCACGGGTGCGCGATCTGTTCCAGCGCGACGAGTTGCCCGAAGGGGATGCTCCTGGCCGCTGATCCCGAACCGAGCGCATCCTCCTCGGCGGACTCGCGAAGGTCCGCAGCGGGCTCGGTAGCCGATGGCGCGCTCGGCGTCCCGGCCACGCCCGTCACGCCGATGTCGGGCCGGTTGCTGGCCGCGCTGGTGATCGGGCAGTTGGGGCTGCACAGCGCGATGGCCGGCCTGCGTATGTCGGCGCCGTTGTTGGCGCTGCGCGGCGGGCGCAGCGAGTGGGCCGTTGGCGTGCTCATGGCGCTGTTCGCGCTGGCGCCGGTGCTGCTGGCGCTGCGTGCCGGCCGCATGGCCGACAAGCACGGCTATCACCGGCCGGTGCGGCTCGCGGTGGTGCTGTCGACG
>DATJYZ010000039.1:0-5740 GCA_035499355.1 Burkholderiaceae bacterium
GTCGACCGCGAAGCGATCAAGCGCAGCATCATGCGCGGCCTGTCGGTGCCGGCCAACATCATGGTCGCGCCGGGCGTCAACGGCTACAGCACCGAGCTCGACAAGCCGCTGAAGGCCGACCCCGACAAGGCGAAGAAGCTGCTGGCCGAAGCCGGCTATCCGCAGGGCTTCGAGTTCCAGCTGAACTGCCCGAACAACCGCTACGTCAACGACGAGAAGATCTGCGTCGCGCTGGTGTCGATGTGGGCCAAGATTGGCGTCACCGTCAAGCTCAACGCCGAAGGCATGGCCACCTTCATCCAGAAGGTGCAGAACTTCGACACTTCGGCCTACATGCTGGGCTGGGGCGTGGCCACCTACGACGGCCAGTATTCGCTGCAGTCGCTGGTGCGCACGCGCACGTCGGGCCCCGACGGCAACTTCAATTTCTCCAAGGTCAGCGACGCCAAGGTCGACCAGCTCACCGACGCGATGAAGACCGAGACCGACGTCGCCAAGCGCAACGCCATGATCCGCGACGCGTTGATCCGTACGCGCGACGAATACCTGTTCGTGCCGCTGCACCACCAGATCCGGCCGTGGGCCATGGTGCAAGGCGTGACGACGGTGCACCGCTCGGATGATCGGCCCGAGGCGCGATTCACGTCGATCAAGTAGGCCCACCCCCGAAGCGGCCTGACGGCCGCTTCCCCTCCAAGGGGGCGACACCTGCGGACCGGCGGAGCCGGATCCGCGGTGTCCGCTTGATGGTCGCTTGCGCCCTGCGGGCGCCTCGCTCGATCTGTAGAAAGCCTCGCCTAGGCGAGTGCGTTCTTCACCACGCGGCCGGCCTGCACGATCATGCGGACGCCCTCATCGGGCCGCGTCAACATCGACAGCTCGCGTGTGGGGTCGCCGTCGACCAGCAGCACGTCGGCCCAGGCGCCGGCGACGAGTTCGCCGAGGTGTCCCTCCTCGCGCAGCAGCTGCGCCGCCGTGAAGGTGGCGCTTCGCAGCACATGCGCCGGGCCCATCGCCGGCAGCCGCAAGTCGAACTCGCCGCTCTGACGCTCGTGCATGTGGCCGAGCAGGTCGGTGCCGAACACCACCGGCACGCCGGACGCAACGGCGATCTTCACCGCCTCGATGCCGCGCTCGCTCACGCGCGCCAGCTTGCCGAGCATCTCGGCCGACCATCCGAGGCGCTGGCCCTCGTCGGCCAGCGCGGCGTAGGTCGACAGCGTGGGCACCAGGAAGGCGCCTTCGGTCTTCATCACCTGCGCGGTCGCCTCGTCGATCAGGTTGCCGTGCTCGATCGAGCGCACGCCGGCCTGCACGGCCCGCGTCACCGCTCGCGGCGAATAGGCATGCGCCATCGCGTAGAGGTTGGCGGCCTCGGCCTCCTCGCACGCGGCCTTCAGCTCGTCGAGCGAGAACTGCGTGCCTTCGAGCGGGTCGCTCGGGCTCGCGATGCCGCCGCCGGCCATGATCTTGATCTGGTTGGCCCCGTTGCGCACCTGCTCGCGGACCGCGCGCCGCACCTCGCCGACGCCGTCGGCAATGGCGCCGATCAGGCCGAGACCGGCACAGCTGCAGAACATCTCGCGCTGCCGCACGCCCTTGGGCCGCATGTCGGCGTGGCCACCGGTCTGCGAGATCGGAAATCCGGCGATGAACAGACGCGGCCCTTCGAACAGGCCTCTGGCCACCGCCTCCTGCAGCCCGAAGTCGGCGCCGGCGGCATCACGCACCGTGGTGAAGCCACGCAGCAGCATGTCGCGCAGGATCCGGCTCGACTCGGCGGCGATCAGCGACGGCGGCTTCAGCGCCTGACCCATCAGGTCGTGCATGTACGCGGTGACGTGCACGTGCGCGTCGATCAGTCCGGGCAGCGCGACCCGGCCGCCGCCGTCGATGCGGCGCGCGGCGTCGACGCTGCGCGGCTCGGCGGTGACCTCGGCGATGCGCGCGCCATCGATCACGATGCGCGACGGCGGCCCGAGCGTGCCGCGGCGGCTGTCGAACGGCCGCACGTTGTCGATCAGCAGCCGTTGCATGCGCGCGGTCCGCGGCTCAGACGGTAGCCAGCAACTGCTCGCGTGCCGCTTCGTATTCGCGGCGCAGCCGTGCCACCAACTCGCGCGCCGGCACCACCGCCTGCACGGCAGCGATACCCTGGCCACAGCCCCAGATGTCTTTCCAGGCCTTGCCCTTGCTGCCCTCGCCGCTGGAGAAATTCATCTTGCTGACGTCGCCCTCGGGCAGGTTGTCGGGGTCCATGCCCATCGCACGGATCGACGGCTTCAGGTAGTTGCCGTGCACGCCGGTGAAGAGGCTCGAATACACGATGTCGTCGCTGGTGCTGTCGACGATGCACTGCTTGTAGGCGTCGCTGGCGCGCGCCTCGTCGGTGGCGATGAAGGCCGAACCGATGTAGGCCAGGTCGGCGCCCATCGCCTGCGCGGCGAGCACCGAGTGGCCGTTGGCGATCGCGCCGGAGAGCGCGATCGGGCCATCGAACCACTGGCGGATCTCCTGCACCAGGGCGAACGGGCTCTTGACGCCGGCGTGGCCGCCGGCACCGGCAGCCACCGCGATCAGGCCGTCGGCGCCTTTGTCGATCGCCTTGTGTGCGAAGGTGTTGTTGATGATGTCGTGCAGCACGATGCCACCCCAGGCGTGTACCGCATCGTTGACGTCGGTGCGGGCGCCGAGGCTGGTGATGACGATCGGCACCTTGTAACGCTCGCACACCGCCATGTCATGCTCGAGGCGTGCGTTGCTCTTGTGCACGATCTGGTTGATCGCGTACGGCGCTGCCGGCGCCTCAGGGTGCGCACGGTTCCACGCCGCCAAGCCCTCGGTGATCTCCGCCAGCCACGGCTCGAGCTGCTCCTCGGGCCTGGCATTGAGCGCCGGCATCGAGCCGACCACGCCCGCCGTGCACTGCGCGATCACCAGTTTGGGGTTGCTGACGATGAACAGCGGCGCGCCGATGATGGGCAGCGGCAGGTTCGCGAGGACCGGTGGCAACGCCGACCGCCGCCGGGCCGCCCCAAGGCGGTCGCTCCCCCCTGAGGGGACGCGAGCGGGCGCAGCCGCGAGCGCGTGGGTTGTCATGTCTAGAAGGCCTCCATGGCCATGCCGGTGACGCCGGCAGCGCCCTCGACGATGCTGTCGCGCAGCCCGGGCGCGCGACTCAGGATGTGATCGGCATAGAAGCGCGCCGTGTGGACCTTGGCGCGCATGAACTCGCTCTGCTCACCCGCGGCGAGGCGCTGCTCGGCCACCAGCAGCGCACGGGCCATCTGCCACCCCGCCATCAGGTTGCCGGCCAGCATCAGGTACGGCACGCTGCCGGCGAACACCGCATTGGGATCGTTCTTGCCGCGCTCGACGACGAACGCCACCACGTCGGTGAACGCCTGCCGCGCCGCGCGCAGGCGCTTGAGCACGACCGGCGCGTGCTCGCTCTTGGACCTGGCCAGCTCGCCCTCGGTGGCCTCGATCTGCGCCGCGATCGCGCGCGCCACCGCGCCACCGTCGCGCGCAGTCTTGCGACCGATCAGATCGTTGGCCTGGATCGCGGTGGTGCCTTCATAGATGGTCAGGATCTTGGCGTCGCGGTAGTGCTGCGCGGCGCCGGTCTCCTCGATGAAGCCCATGCCGCCGTGCACCTGCACGCCCAGGCTCGCGACCTCGAGGCTCATCTCGGTGCTGTAGCCCTTGATCAGCGGCACCATGAACTCGTAGAACGCCTGGTTGCGCTGGCGCGTCTCTTTGTCGGGATGCGCGTGCGCGGCGTCATACGCCGCCGCCGACACCAGCGCCATCGCGCGACAGCCCTCCGTGAAGGCGCGCATCATCATCAACATGCGCTTGACGTCAGGGTGGTGGATGATCGCCGCCGCGCGCGGCAGCGAGCCATCGACCGGCCGGCTCTGCACTCGCTCGCGTGCATAGGCCACCGCCTTCTGGTACGCGCGCTCGGCCACCGCGATGCCCTGCATGCCCACCGCGTAGCGGGCGGCGTTCATCATGATGAACATGTACTCGAGGCCCCGGTTCTCCTGCCCGATGAGGTACCCGATCGCCCCGCCATGGTCGCCGTACTGCAGCACCGCGGTCGGGCTGGCCTTGATGCCGAGCTTGTGCTCGATGCTGACGCAGTGCACGTCGTTGCGCACGCCCGGGCTGCCGTCGGCGTTGAGCAGGAACTTCGGCACCACGAACAGGCTGATGCCTTTCACGCCTTCCGGTGCGCCGGCGACGCGCGCCAGCACGAGATGGACGATGTTGTCGGCCATGTCGTGCTCGCCGTAGGTGATGAAGATCTTGGTGCCGAAGATCTTGTGGCTGCCATCGGGCTGCGGTTCGGCGCGCGTGCGCACCAGCGACAGGTCGGACCCGGCCTGCGGCTCGGTGAGGTTCATGGTGCCGGTCCAGGTACCTTCGATCATCTTCGGGATGTAGGCTTGCTGCTGCTCGGCCGAGCCGGCGGTCAGCAGCGCCTCGATCGCACCGTCGGTCAGCAGCGGGCACAGCGCGAAGCTCAGATTGGCGCTGTTGAGCATCTCGACGCACGCCGCGCCGATCGTCTTGGGCAGTGCCTGGCCGCCGAACTCGCTCGGGTGCTGCAAGCCCTGCCAGCCGCCCTCGCCGAACTGCCTGAAGGCCTGCTTGAACCCGGGCGTCGTCTGCACGGTGCCGCCGCTGTGCCACGACGACGGATCGGTATCGCCGGCGCGGTCCAGCGGCGCGACCACCTGCTCGTTGAAGCGCGCACACTCCTCGAGCACCGCCTGCGCGGTGTCGAGGCCGGCTTCTTCGAAGCCCGGCAACTTGGCGACCGCCTCCAGGCCGGCCAGCTCCTTCATCACGAACAACATGTCGGCAACCGGTGCGCGATAGCTCATGGCACGTCTCCATACGGCGCAGGCGCCGCAAGAGCGGCGCCTGCAGGTTGTACGACTCAGGCGCTCACAACGCCTTGACCAACTCCGGCACGGCGGTGAACAGATCGGCCTCGAGGCCGTAGTCGGCCACGCTGAAGATCGGTGCCTCGGGGTCCTTGTTGATCGCCACGATCACCTTGGAGTCCTTCATGCCCGCCAGGTGCTGGATCGCCCCGCTGATGCCGCAGGCGATGTACAGCTGCGGCGCCACGATCTTGCCGGTCTGCCCGACCTGCCAGTCGTTGGGCGCGTAGCCGGCGTCGACCGCCGCGCGGCTGGCCCCGAGCGCCGCACCGAGCTTGTCGGCCAGCGGCGTCAGCACCTCGTTGAACTTGTCGCTCGAGCCCATCGCACGGCCGCCGGACACGATGACCTTGGCCGCCGTCAGCTCGGGGCGATCGAGCTTGACGATCTCGGCGCCGACGAAGCTCGACAGCCCGCTGTCGACCACGGCCGCCAGCGTCTCGACCGCCGCGCTGCCGCCGCTGGCCGGCGCCGCATCGAAGCCGGTGGTGCGCACGGTTATCACCTTGATTGGGTCGGTGCTCTGCACGCTTGCGATCGCGTTGCCGGCGTAGATCGGGCGCTCGAAAGTGTCGGCGCTCAAGACGTTCGTGATCTCGCTGATCTGTGCGACATCGAGCCGGGCGGCCACGCGCGGCGCGACATTCTTGCCGTGCGCGGTGGCGGGAAAGAGGATGTGGCTGTAGTGGCCGGCTGCCGTCGAAACGACAGCGAGCACCTGAGCGGCCACGTTCTCCGCGAGTTGCTCGGCGAGCTGCGGCGCATCGGCCAGCAGTACCTTG
>DATJYZ010000040.1:0-30034 GCA_035499355.1 Burkholderiaceae bacterium
CGATCGGCGCGCGCAGCGCCATCAGCGTCACCATGATCGCGAAGATCAGGAGCGTCAGCTGCAACGGTGTCATGCGGCCTCCGCGTCGCCGAAGCCGCGCACCACCTGCGCGAGCGCGATCAACGTCGTCAACACGAACGCCGGCACGATGCACGCATAGACGATCCACTCGGGAAGACCGAGCATCATCGAGCCGGATTGCGAACGCCAGGCGTTGAGGCCACCGACCGCCGCGCGCCACGACATCAGGGCCATCACCAGCGCCAGCAGCAGTGCGCCGATGCGCTCGAGCCGGCGCTGGGTCTGCCGCGAGGCCCGCGCGGTGAAGAAGTCGACGCTGATGTTGCCGCGGCGCAGCTGGCACCAGGGCATGAACAGCGCGATGGCTGCGCCCGCAGCCGCGCCGGTAAGCTCGAAGTCGCCGACGATCGTCCAGCCGGTGGTGTTGCGCCCAATCACGCTGACGCAGGTCATCAGCGTGATCACGGTGAGCAGCGCGCCGGCGGCGATGGCGCAGGCCTTGGCCAGCAGTTCGAGTGTCTTCAAACGCCCCTCCTCGTCGCGCGCTCTGGCGCTCAGTACTGTTTCTCTGGCAATTGGACCACCACGCCGTCGAGGCCTTCGTCGAGCGTGATCTGGCAGCTCAGGCGGCTGGTCGGCTGCTGTGGCGACGCGGTCATCTCGAGCATGTAGCCTTCGTCATCGGACGGCGGTCCGACGCGCTGCGCCCACGCGGCATCGACGATGACGTGGCAGGTGGCACAGTTGAGGCAGCCGCCGCAATCGGCGGCGATGCCCTCCTCGCCGGCATCGGTGGCGGCCCGCATCAGGCTCTGGCCGACGCGGCCCACGATGGTGCGCCGCGTGCCGTCGGCAGCGATCAGGTGCACGGTGACCGTGGTCGCTGCCATGCGCGGCTCAGAAGCGGCTGAAGTACTCGCGCCGCTGCCAGTCGTCCTTGTCGGCCGCCTGCTCGAAGCGTGCTGCTTCGGCGCGCTTGACGCGCATGAAGCAGTCGATCAGGGGCGCGCCGAGGCCCGTGCGCAATGCCGCGTCGCCCGCCAGCGCATCGAGCGCCTCGGGCAGCGACGTCGGCAGTGGCGTCGCCGCGGCGGCATACGGCGCCTCGGTGGCCGGCGGCGCGCGCAGGCCGCGCGCGATGCCGTCGAGGCCGGCGTGGATCTGCGCCGCAACGTAGAGGTACGGGTTGGCGCTCGGCTCGCCGATGCGGTTCTCGATGCGCGTGGCCGCGTCGCCACAACGGCCGAGCACGCGCAGCATCGCGCCGCGGTTGTCGTACCCCCACAGCACCGATTGCGGCGCCAGCGCGTTGGGGCGGAAGCGGCCGAAGCCGTTGATCGTCGGCGTGCACAGCGCCGCCATGCCGCGACCGTGCGCCAGCAACCCGGCGAGGTACTGCTCGCCGAGCGTCGATAGCATGGCCGCCGCGTCGCCCGCGCGCACGCCCGACGCCGGGGCTTCGCGGCGCATCGCGTTGGCGCCGGATTCGCGCTGCACCAGCGACTGGTGCAGATGCCAGCCGCTGGCCATCACGTTGGGAAACGGCGGCCGGCAGACGAAGCTCGCGTGGTAGCCCGCGCGGCGCAACGCCTGGCGAACGCCGTTGCGGAACAACACCATCTGGTCGGCCGCAGTCAACGCGTCGGTGGCATCGAACACCGCCTCGACCTGGCTGGGTCCGAGCTCGATCTCCAGCGACCGCAACGGCAGGCCGAGGCCCTGCGCGGTGCGCTGCACGATCTGCAGCGACTCGTCGGCGAGGTCGGCCCAGCCTTCGGCCAACAGGTTGTAGCCCGGGTGGATCATCGACACCGCCGGCGGCTCGCCGGGCCAGGCGGCCTGCTGCGGATCGAGCCGCGCGTCGTCGATGCGGTAGACGTGGAATTCGACCTCGAGCCCGCAGCGCAACCCGAGGCCGCGCTCGGCGAGCCGTTCCAACGCGCGCTGCAACGCGCGGCGCGTGTCCAGCGCAACCGGCGTCGCGTCGTCGAACCACGGCTGCGCCTGCATCCAGCCGGTGCCGGGCGCCCACGGCAGCACGCGAAAGCTCGCCGGATCGGGCATCAACAGCAGGTTGTTGGCAGCGCCGAAGCCGGGCAACTCGTCGGCCAGCCCCGGCTCGAACACATGGTACGCGGTACGGTCCGAGGTGTCTTTCAGCATCACGGTGCTGACCAGGCCGATGCCGTCGCGCAGCGCGTCGGCCACCGCGTGGGCCATCAGCGTCTTACCGCGCAGCACGCCGTGCAGGTCGCACCAGCCGATGCGCACGCGTTCGATCCGTTGCTCGGCGATGGCCTGCAGAACCTGCCGGCACGCTGCCGCGCGCGGCATGTCGTCGATGCCGCAGGCTTCAGCGAACGAGGTCATGGGCGCGCCTCGCTGGGCACGCGTTGTGTCGCTGCGCGATCGAGCCAGTGGGCACCGGCGCGCTTGGCCGCCGCCGCGCGGCGCCAGAATGCCTCCCAGGCGTCCGCGGGCGCGATGCAGTCGATGGTGTCGGGGCCGGTCAGCGCAGCGGCGGCCGCGGCATCGAGCGCCATCGGCGCCCGCTCGCCGCGCTGCACCTGCTCGATCGCCTTCAGCAGCGTGCGGCGGTTGGCCATGATCACCTTGTCGCTGGTTCCGAGGTGCTCGCGCGTGCGGTCCTGGATCGCGCCCATGCTCTCGACCGCCCATTGGTCGTGGCGGTTGATGTCCTCCTCGCCCATGCCGAGGTAGGTGCGGGTGCGCTGCTCCTCGGGGTCGAAGCCCCAGTCGTCGTGCGCACCGTGGCGCGGCAGGTAGTCGGGCAGGGAGACGCCGCCCAGTCGCTGCGTGCGCATGGTCTGTTTGTCCAGCGGCGCGTCGAAGCTGGTAAAGAACGAGTACCAGTAGGTGTGCGTGTCGTCGACCGGCACGTGCATCTGCGTGATCGTCACCGTCTCCGACAACGGGATCACGAAGGTGTACGGAAACACCGCGTGGGTCACGCGCACGTGCGTGCGCCGCTCGTCGATGATGCGCAGCGCGGTGATGCGCGTCAGCCCGGGCGCGACTTCCTCATGGCGGATCTCGGGCGATGTGCGCTCGCGCATCACGCGCGTCATCGGCCAGCGTTCGCCGTCGACATCGCCGACGCTGGCGGCGCGGAACTGCCGGCCGTAGGCATCGCCGCCCTGCTCGTCGCGCAGATAGCGATGCAGGAACGACGGATGCGCCGGGTCGATGCCGACCTCGAACGCCTGCAGCCAGTTGCAGCGCCACATCCCCTTGAACGCGAAGCTGTGCGACGCCGGCGCCTTGAAGGCGTCGAACGCCGGCAGTTCGGGTGGCGCCGAGCCCTCGTCGCCGAGCCACGCGAACAGCACGCCGGACTGCTCGTGCACCGGATAGCTGCGCTGCCGCACGCGCGTGCACAGCGTCGAGGCCACGCCTTCAGCCGGCGTCTCGAGGCAGCGGCCGTCGACGGCGAACTTCCAGCCGTGGAATGGGCAGCGCAGGCCATCGGCCTCGTGCCGCCCGAACGCCAGGTCGGCGCCGCGGTGCGGGCAGTCGCGATCGAGCAGGCCCCAGCGACCTTGGCCATCGCGGAACAGCACCAGGTCCTGCCCGAGCACGCGCACGCGCTTCACCGGCCGCGTCGCCATGCGTGCGTCGAGCGCGGCATCGAATTCGTCGAGCAGCGCCACCGGCTGCCAGTAGCTGCGCATCAGCGCGCCGCAGGGCGTGCCCGGTCCGATGCGCGTGATCAGCTCGTTCTGTGCGGCTTGCATGGGCGCTGGCAGTCTAGCAAGCCGGGTCGATGCCACAAGGCGCGCCAACCCTCAAGCACAATGCGCCATGGTCCAACCCGGATTCGCGATCGGCAAGCGGCGGCGCACGGCCATCGTCGCCGGCGCGACCGGCTTGGTGGGCCACGCGCTGGTCGAGGAGTTGCTGGCCGACGCCGGCATCGGCGGCGTGCACGTGCTGGTGCGCACCGAGAGGCCCGACTGGCACAAGCGCAACGGGCTGACGCAGCACGTCGTCGACTACCGGACGCGCCTTTCCGTGCTGCCGACCGTCGATGACGCCTACTGCTGCCTCGGCACCACCATCAAGGTCGCCGGCTCGGAGGAAGCGTTTCGCGCGGTCGACTTCGACGCGGCGCTGGCCTTTGCGCGCGCGGCGCAGGCCGCGGGCGCGACGCGCTTCGGCCTGGTGTCGGCGATGGGCGCCGATCCGGCCTCGCGCATCTTCTACAGCCGCGTCAAGGGCGAGGCCGAGCGGGCGATCGCGGCACTCGGCTTCGAGAGCATGGTGATCGCACGGCCGTCGCTGCTGCTGGGCGATCGCACGGCGCTCAACCAGCCCACGCGGCGCGGCGAACGCATCGCGGCGGCCTTGAGCGCACCCCTGGGCTGGTTGATGCCGCGCAGCGTGCGGCCGATCGAGGCCGTCACGGTGGCACGCGCACTGGCGCGCTCACTGGCCCGCGGCGAGCCCGGAATGTTCGCGCTGTCGTCGGGCACGCTGCAGCTGCTCGGGCGCTGACGCCGCTCGCGGTCGCGATGCGAGTCAGCTTCCTCGGCGGTGCCGACACCGTCACCGGGTCGAAGCATCTGGTCGAGACGGGCGGCAGCCGCATCCTGCTCGATTGCGGCCTGTTCCAGGGCTTCAAGCTGTTCCGCGAGCGCAACTGGTCGCCCTTGCCGGTCGACGCACGCAGCATCGACGCGGTGGTGTTGAGCCACGCGCACCTCGACCACAGCGGCTGGCTGCCGGTGCTGGTGAAGTCGGGTTTCAAGGGCCCGGTGATCGCCACTGCATCCACACGTGCGCTGGCCGAGGTGCTGCTGCTCGATGCGGCCCATCTGCAGGAGGAAGACGCGCGGCGCGCCAACCGCGGGCACTATTCGCGGCACACGCCGGCGCTGCCGCTGTACACGCGCGCCGACGTGCAACGGACGATGACTCGCTTTCGCCCGCTGGAGCCGGGCAACGACCTCGCGCTCGGCGACGTCCGCGTGCGCTTCACGCCGGTGGGGCACCTGCTCGGCGCGTGCGCGGTGACGCTGACCCAACGCGACGTGGCACTCGCGTTCTCGGGCGACCTCGGCCGTCCCGACGATCTGCTGATGCCGCCGCCGCAGACGCTGGCGCGCGCCGACGCGATGATCGTCGAGTCGACCTACGGCAATCGCCTGCACCCCCGCACCGACCCGCAGGCGATGCTCGGGCAGATCGTGCGCGACACCGTGCAGCGCGGCGGCTCGGTGCTGCTGCCGGCGTTCGCGGTGGGGCGTGCGCAAGCGCTGCTGCTGTTGCTGCGACGCCTGCGCGCCGCCGGCGAGATCCCGGCACGGCTGCCGGTCTTCCTCGACAGCCCGATGGCCGTGCAGGCGACTTCGCTGTACCTCGAGCACCAGAAGGAACTGCGCGTGGCTGCGGGTGAACTGCAGTCGCTGTGCGACGGCGTGCGGCTCGTCACCACGGTGGCGCAATCGATGCGGCTGGTCGGCTCACGCATGCCGCGCGTCGTGATCTCCTCGAGCGGCATGGCCACCGGCGGCCGCGTGCTGCATCACCTCAAGGCGATGGCGCCCGAGCCGCGCCATCACATCGTGCTGGCGGGCTTCCAGGTCGGCGGCAGCCGCGGCGCGCAGCTGCTGGCCGGCGCGAGCACGGTCAAGATCCACGGTCAGTACGTGCCGGTGCGCGCGCACGTCAGCGCGCTCGAAGGCGTGTCGGGTCATGCCGATGCCAACCAGGTGCTCGATTGGTTGCGCGCACTGCGCGGGCCGCCGGCGCAGACGTTCGTCGTGCACGGCGAGCCCGAGGCCGCCGACGCGCTGCGCCTGCGCATCCAGGACGAGTTGCACTGGCGCGTGCGTGTACCGCAACACGGCATGAGTTACGAGCTCTGAGGCGTGCATTTGTCACGCGCAGCGCGATTGCATGAGCGCGCGGTTGCAGCTGGTCGTCACTCGTCACAGCGCTGTGGCGCCGGCGCCGCTACCGTGCCCGCATGAAGGGGCAGCTGCACACCCGCTGGCAGTCGATGGAGTTGATCGTCTCGCGTGATGGTCAGGAGATCGATCGCGTGGGCGCGCGCGACATCGAGCGCGTGATCCTGGTGTACAGCCATCGCGGCGACACACCCGGTGACCTCGCGTACGCGGTGCTGCAGACGCGCGAGCACGACCTGCTGTGTCCGTCCGACAGCGGCATCGCCGGCCGCATCCACTTCGAACGCCAGCTGTTCTGGAACGAGCGGCGCTGCGTCTACTGGGCGCCGCTGGCCAGGACCCAGCTGCCGCGCAAGCTGTGCCCGGGCTTGTGGTTCCTGCGCCAGCACACGCCGGCGTTCGTGCGCCTGCCGCGCGACGAGCTGCGCGACGAGATTGCGCGCTGGCCGCTCGAAGGGCCGCAATCGTGGGACGAGCGCAAGGTCGCACGCATCGCGCGGGCGCGGCCGTTCCCGGCGCTGCGCCCGGCCATCAGCCCCAACAGCACGTTATAGGCCCCCCCCGGAGCGGCCTGGCGGCCGCCCCCTCGAGGGGGCAACGCCAACGTCCCGGCAGAGCCGGATCCGTGGCGTCCACGAGGGGAGCGCGCCTGGAGGCGCGCTGTTTGGTTGCTACTTGAACGCCGAATCGCCGGGAGCCGCTAGCGGAACTCACGCTCACGCAGCCACTTGGTGGCAACCCACTTCTCGCCGTCGTGCACCGGCATGCCGGCGTGCAGCGTGCGCGTCACGACATGCGGCCGGTCGTAGCTGAAGAACACCCCGTTGCCGCGCATCGCGGCGACCTCGACGCCGACGTCGGGGAACGCGGTGCCGCCGCCGCGCAGCGGCGTGTTGAGGTACATCAGCAGCGTGCCCACGCGCTGGCCGCCGCGCTGCAGGATGGTCGGGGTGCCCGGCTGCGCGGGATCGAAGTAGTCGTGGTGCGCCCGGTATTCGGCGCCAGGCCGGTAACGCAGCACCTGCAGGCCCTCGCCGTTCTCGATCGGCCAGTTCAGCAGCGCGGCGATGCGCTGCTCGATGCGGCCGATCAGCGCATGCTCGCCGCGTTCGAAGAACATGCCGTCGCTGGTGCGCGACTCGTGCACCTCGGAGCCGCCGCTGGCGTTGTGCACGGTCTCCGAGCGCGCCAGGCGTGGCCGCGCCAGCTCGATCATCTGGTCGCACTCGTCGTCGGACAGCAGCCCGCCGAACACCACCAGACGCGGGCTGCGCATGGCCATCAGCACCGAGACCTGGCGATCGGGCACCTGCAACACGCTGGCGTGGCTTGCCACGTCGGGCTCCGGCACCGGCACCGGCGCGGGCAGCGTCGGCTGCGCCGCGTTGTGCTCGGCGAGGTACTGCGCGAGCGTGGTCTCCAGCGCGTCGAGCGCGGTGTCCTCGTCCCAGCCGCTGGTGCGCATCGACTGCAGCACGTCGTCGGGCCGGCATCCCGCCTTGGCCTGCGCGACGATCCACTCGCGCAGCTCGGGGGTGATCGCTTGGCTGCTCATGAGCGGATTGTCGCAGCCCAAATCGGGTGGTTCGGGGTGGCCAACGTTTACCAGATGTGTCGCGCGCGGCTTGCTGCCAGCTGACTGCGCGTCCGCTTGTCACGTCGGATCGCCGCACAGCGAGCGGCGCAACAAAACTTCACTCGAGGCGCGTGAGCGGCCGGTCAACATGGCTTTGCGATTGGCGTTGAGGAGCAGCGGCCGCGCAACGGCCCACGACACCAATCATCCCAAGGAGCAACCATGAACCGCACCACCCTACTGGCCTGCCTGCTGATGGGCAGCGGCGCCGCCGTGTTCGCGCAGACCCCGGCGAACACCGTGCAGCGCGACATCAACCAGGATCAGCGCATCGAGCAAGGCCTGCAAAGCGGCGCACTCAGCACCAAGGAAGCCGCCTCGCTGGAACGCGAGGAATCGCGCGTCGACCAGATGCAGAGCAAGGCGCTGAAGGACGGCAAGCTGACGCCGGCCGAGCAAGCCAAGCTGAATCAGGCGCAGAACAAGGTCAGCCGCGACATCTACGCGGACAAGCACAACAACGTCACCGGCAACCCGCAGTCGGCGTCGTCGCAGCGCATGCAGGCCGATGTGCAGCGCAACATCAACCAGCAACAGCGCGTCGAGAACGGCGTGCAGAACGGTTCGCTGACCAATCGCGAAACGGCCAAGCTCGAACGCGGCCAGGCCAGGGTGGCGAAGGCCGAAGCCAACGCCGGCGCCAACGGCCACGTCAGCGGCAACGAGCAGGCGCACGTGCAGCGCATGGAGAATCACCAGAGCAAGAAGATCCATCACGAGAAGCACGACGCGCAGCAGAAGAACTGACCCGAGCGCGCGTTTCATGCAGCGGCCCGGCCAGTGTCCGGGCCGTTCCTTTTGGGTGGTCAGTGGAAGTTGCGGCTGCGGGCGGTGAGCCCCTGCAGCAGCGGCGAATGGTCGACCAGCTTGCGCGCGATCAGGTGGCGCACCTCGCCCTCGCACTGCCACACGCCGTACACGGTGAGCAGCGTCGACGCGAGCAGCGGCTTGCGCTGGCTCTCGGCCACCTGCGGCCAGACGATCACGTTGACGGCGCCGGTCTCGTCCTCCAGCGTCACGAAGATCACGCCCTTGGCGGTCTCGGGCCGCTGGCGGTGCGTGACCAGGCCGCTGGCGCGCGCCAGTTGTCCGTTGCGGTACGCGTTGAGCACCCGCGCCGGCTGCACCTGAAAGCGCGCCAGCTGCTCGCGCAGCAATGCCAGCGGATGGTTCTTCAACGACAGCGCGGCGCTGCGGTAATCGGCCAGCAGATCTTCGCCGGCGCTGGGCGCGCGCAGTTCGGCCGGCGCTTCGTGCGTGCGCGTGCCGGCCAGCAGGCGCGGTGCGCGCGTGTCGACGCCGGCGGTCGCCCAAGCCGCCTGGTGACGATGCCCGGCCAGCGGCACCAGCGCATCGCCTTGCGACAGCAACTGCTTCATGCGGTCGTCGAGCGCGGCGCGGCGCGTCAGGTCTTCGACGCTGTCGAAGCGCCGTTCGGCACGCGCCTTCACCAACCGTTCGGCCGCCTCCTGCTGGAAACCGAGCAGACGGTCGAAACCCAACCGCACCGGCCACAGTGCATCGCCTGCCCCTGCCCCATCGCCCGGCTCGAGCACCGATGACCACTGGCTCTCGAGCACGTCGACCGGCAGCACCTGAACGCCGTGCGCGCGTGCATCGCGCACCAGCTGCGCCGGCGCGTAGAAGCCCATCGGCTGGCTGTTGAGCAGCGCGGCGAGAAACGCGTCGGGGTGGTAGTGCTTGATCCACGCGCTCACGTACACCAGCAAAGCGAAGCTCGCGGCGTGGCTCTCGGGGAAGCCGTATTCGCCGAAGCCTTCGATCTGCTTGAAGATGCGCTCGGCGAATTCGAGCGGATAGCCTTTCTCGATCATGCGGCCGACCAGCCGCTGCTGGAACGGCCCGAGGCCGCCCTTGCGCTTCCACGCGGCCATCGCGCGGCGCAGGGCGTCGGCTTCGCCCGGCGTGAAGTCGGCCGCCAGGATCGCGAGCTGCATCACCTGCTCCTGGAAGATCGGCACGCCCAGCGTTCGTTTGAGTGCCTGCTCCACCTCGGCGCTCGGGTAGTCGACCGGCTCCTCGCCGTTGCGGCGCTTGAGGTACGGATGCACCATGCCGCCCTGGATCGGCCCGGGCCGCACGATCGCCACCTCGATCACCAGGTCGTAGAAGTTGTCGGGCTTGAGCCGCGGCAGCATGCTCATCTGCGCGCGGCTCTCGACCTGGAACACGCCCACGCTGTCGCCGCGGCTCAGCATCGCGTACACCGCCTTGTCCTCGGCCATCGTGCCGTCGGGGTACAGCACGTCCTGCATGCGGAACTCGGGCAGCCCCTTCTTCCGGGCGATGAAGACGAGCGCGTGCTTGATCGCGCTCAGCATGCCCAGCGCCAGCACGTCGACCTTGATCAGGCCCAGCGTGTCGAGGTCGTCCTTGTCCCACTGGATCACCGTGCGGTCGGCCATCGCGGCGTTCTCCACCGGCACCAGGCGCGACACGTCGTCGCGCGCGATCACGAAGCCGCCGGGGTGCTGGCTCAGGTGGCGCGGAAAGCCGATCAGCGTCTGCGTCAGCTCGACCCACAGCCTGCAGACCGGCGAGTCGGGATCGAAGCCGTTCTCGCGCAGGCGTTCGTCGTTGATGCGGCGGCCGTCGAACCAGTGCTGGCCGCGCGCCACCGCGGCGATGCGGTCGAGGTCGATGCCGAGCGCGCGGCCCACGTCGCGCAGCGCCGAACGCGGGCGGTAGCTGATGACCACCGCGGTCATCGCCGCGCGGTGGCGGCCGTACTTGCCGTAGATGTACTGGATCACCTCCTCGCGGCGCTGGTGCTCAAAGTCGACGTCGATGTCCGGCGGCTCGTTGCGCTCGGCACTGACGAAGCGCTCGAACAGCAGCGCGGTGCGATCGGGGTCGACCTCGGTGATGTGCAGGCAATAGCAGACCGTGGAGTTGGCGGCGCTGCCGCGGCCCTGGCAGAGAATCTTCTGCTTGCGCGCCCACTCCACCACGTCGGCCACGGTGAGGAAGTACGGCTCGTAGCGCAGCCGCGCGATCAGCGCCAATTCGTATTCGATGCTGTTGCGCACCTTCGGCGGCACGCCGGCCGGGAACCGCCTGCGGGCACCGGTCTCGGTGAGCGTGCGCAGCCAGCTGGTGGTGGTGTGGCCCTCGGGCACGATCTCTTCCGGATACTCGTAGCGCAACTCGTCGAGCGAGAACGCACAGCCTGCCGCGATGCGCACCGTGGCCTCGAGCCAGCCCGGCGGATACAGCGCCGCCAGCCGCTGGCGCGAACGCAGGTGGGCCTCGGCGTTGGGCTCGAGCGCGAAACCGCACTCGGCCACCGGCTTGGCCAGGCGCGTCGCGGTCAGCGCATCCTGCAGCGGCTTGCGCGCGCGCACGTGCATCAGCACGTCGCCCGCGGCCACCAGCGGCAGGCCCGTGAGCTCGGCCAATCGCTCGGCGGCCTCGACGCACGCGGCGTCGTGCGCGCGGTACAGCAGCTCCACCGCGAGCGCGGCGCGCTTGAGCCCGAACCAGGTCTTCAGCCACATCGCGTGCGCGAACTGCGCCTCGAACGGCAGCGTCGCGTCGACCACCATCAGCGCGAAGCAATCGGGCAGGCCGGCCAGGTACGGCGCGTGCGGCACGCGGCCCTCGACGTCGCTGGCCCAGGCCGTGTAGCTGCCTTTGGTGGCCCGACGGCGTGCCACCGTGATCCACTGCGCGAGGTTGCCGTAGCCGCGGCGCGACTGCGCCAGCAGCACCAACCGCGGACCCCACGCGCCACCGCTGGCGGCGCTCCCGGACCTGCCACCATCGGTGGCGCTACCGGATCCGCCGCCACCGGCGGCGCCAGCGGGCGCCAGCCGCATCTCGGCGCCGACGATCAGGTGCAGCTCGAGCCGCTTGGCCTGCGCGTGGGCTCGCACCACGCCGGCGAGCGAGCATTCATCGGTGATCGCCAGCGCGGTGTAGCCGAGCTCGTGGGCGCGCGCCACCAACTCCTCCGGGTGCGAGGCTCCGGTGAGGAAGCTGAAGTTGCTGCGGCAATGCAGCTCGGCATACGCGGGCAGGCCCTGCGCGGGCCCGTCCGCTTGGCCGCCGGGGGTGACCATGGCAAAAAGCAGCGCCAACGGGTAGCCTGTGATTTTATCCAGTATTCATCTTCGGGATCAGGCTCGTCAAGGGCCGGCGGCACTCGAGCGGGCGCCCGACAATGGCCGCGCACCGACTCACCCCCGAAGGAGCGCCCATGCCCACCCCCTTGACCCGCCGTCGGCTCGCGATCGGCACCTTGAGCCTGGTCATCGCCTCGCTCGCCGTCGTGGCCGCCGCGATCGCCTCGTCGCGCGCCGCGCAGGCGCAACCCAATCCATCGATCCTGGCGCAGCAGCCGCCAGCGTCGTGCGCGTGCGCGCCGGCGGTCCCGATCTTCGGCGGCAGCGGCGGACCGCAGATCGCCAGCTGTCAATGCGGCGGGCTCAACTGCGCGGCCGCCACCGCCGCCGGTGCGGTGGTGCTGCAGTGCGCGCGCTGAATCGCTGAGAGCGCGTCGTCAGCGCCGCGACGCCAGCGCCCACCAGAACGACAGCAGCGCCACCACGCCCAGCGCGGCGAGCGCGAGCAGCAGGTCGCGATAGCCGCCGAGCGCCAGCAGCAGCGCGGCGGCGGTCACCGGCGCGGCGGCGCGCGCGAGCAGACCGATGCCGGTCATCGCGCCGCCGATGCGTCCGACCTGCGCGCGGCCGAACACCTCCGGGATCAGCCCGCCGCGCACGATCGTGATCAGCCCGTTGACGGCGCCGAACAGCGCGGCGAACAGCCACAGCACCCATGGCGAGTGCGCCAGCGCGAACAGCGTCAGCGCGATCGGCAGCCCGGCCAGCACGATGGCGCCCAGCACGCGCAACGACCAGGCGCGGCCGAGCGCCGCGAAGGCCAGCCGTCCCGCCACCTGCGCCGGCCCCACCCACACCACCACCGCCAGCGCCTCGCCCTGGCTCAGGCCCTTCGAGGCCAGCGCCGGCATCACATGCGCCCACAGCGCGCCATTGGCGAAGAAGTACAGCGTGAACGCCAGCGTGAGCAGCCAGAAGGTGCGATCGCGCAGTGCGTCGTGCAGCGTGCTGTCGCTGCCCACCTGCGCTTGGGCCGCCGGCCACGCCGCCGCGTCGGACTCGCCGCCTTGCAGCGCCCACAGGTGCAGCGGCAGCACCACCACCAGCATCGTCACGCCCATCGCCACCAGCGTGCCGCGCCAGCCAAGCTGCGGCATCGCCCAGGCCACCGCCGGGAACGACAGCGTGCTGGCAAAGCCGCCCACCAGCGTGAGCGCGGTGATGCCCTGCCGGTAGCGCTGCGGGTAGCGCTTGGTCAGCACGATGAACGCCGGGTCGTACAGCAGCATCGCCATCGACACGCCGAGCACCGCCCACGCCAGGTAGAACAGCCATGGCTCGCGCACCAGCGCCCAGGCGATCAGGCCAACCGCAGCCAGCAGCGCACCGCCGGCGAGCACGGCGCGCGCCAGACCACGGTCGAGCGCGGCGCCGACCGCGTACGAGGCGCCGCCCCAGGCTGCGAGGCCGACGCTGTAAGCACCCATCAGCGTGGCCTCGCTCCAGCGCAGCTCGTCGCGCATCGGCAGCACGAACGACGAGAAGCCGTAGTACAGGGCCGCCCACACCAGCAGCTGCCCGAGCGCCAGCGCCGCCACCACCCGGGCAAAACTCGGGTGGCGCAGCGCGTCGTTCATCGCGACGATTGTCGTCGCTCTCGTTGTCGCAGCAGGGACAAACGGCGCCTCGGCGCGCGTGCTACAACTGCCGCCCGAGCGTTCAGAACCCGCCAGGAGACACGCACCATGGACCTCAACTTCACCGCTGACGAACTCGGGTTCCGGCAAGAGGTGCGGCAATGGGTGGCCGACAACCTGCCCAAGGACATCAGCCACAAGGTGCACCACGCGCTGCGGCTGTCGCGCGACGACATGCAGCGCTGGGCCAAGATCCTCGGCAAGAAGGGCTGGCTGGCTTCGGGCTGGCCCAAGCAGTTCGGCGGCCCCGGCTGGACCGCGGTGCAGAAGCACCTGTTCGAAGAGGAGTGCGCGCGCGCCGGCTCGCCGCGCGTGGTGCCGTTCGGCCCGGTGATGGTGGCCCCGGTGATCATGACCTTCGGCTCTCCCGAACAACAGAAGCGTTTCCTGCCCGGCATCGCGAGCGGCGAGGTGTGGTGGAGCCAGGGCTACAGCGAGCCCGGCGCGGGCTCCGACCTGGCGAGCCTGAAGACGCGCGCCGAGCGGCGCGGCGACAAGTACATCGTCAACGGCCAGAAGACCTGGACCACGCTCGGCCAGTACGGCGAGTGGATCTTCTGCCTGGTGCGCACCAGCAGCGATGGCAAGCCGCAGACCGGCATCAGCTTCCTGCTGATCGACATGAAATCGCCCGGCATCACGGTGCGGCCGATCATCATGCTCGACGGCGAGCACGAGGTGAACGAGGTGTTTTTCGACAACGTCGAGGTACCGGCTGAAAATCTGATCGGCGAGGAGAACAAGGGCTGGACCTACGCCAAGCACTTGCTCGCCCACGAGCGCACCAACATCGCCGACGTCAACCGTGCCAAGCGCGAGATCGAGCGCCTGAAGCGCATCGCCAGGGCCGAGGGCGTGTACGACGACGCGCGCTTCCGCGACCAGATCGCGCTGCTCGAAGTCGACATCGTCGCGCTCGAGATGCTGGTGCTGCGCGTGCTGTCGGCCGAGAAGAGCGGCAAGCAGAGCCTCGACATCGCCGGCCTGCTCAAGATCAAAGGCAGCGAGATCCAGCAGCGCTACACGGAGCTGATGATGCTGGCCGCGGGCCCGTTCACGCTGCCGTACGTGCGCGAGGCGATGGAAGCCGGCTGGCAGGGCGACTGGTTCGCGCGCTTCGGCATCTGCGCACCGCTGGCCGGCAACTACTTCAACTTCCGCAAGACGACGATCTACGGCGGCAGCAACGAAGTGCAACGGAACATCGTTGCGCAGACCGTGCTGGGCTGACGAGGACGACCATGGACTTCGAATTCACCGACGACCAACTGTCGCTGCGCGACGCGGTGGCCCGCTGGGTCGACAAGGGTTTCGGCTTCGAACGCCGGCACGCCATCGCCAGGCAGGGCGGCCGTACCCGCGACGTCTACGGCGAGTTGGCCGAACTCGGCCTCACCGGCATCGCGGTGTCCGACGCGCACGGCGGCATGGGCTTCGGCCCGATCGAGGCGATGGTGGTGATGGAAGAGCTCGGTCGCGGCCTCGTCAACGCGCCGTTCGCAAGCGGCGCGCTGGTCGCGCCGACCGTGCTGGCACAGGCGCCGGCGGCGCTGCAGTCGAGCTGGCTGCCGCGCATCGCCTCGGGCGAGGCGCTGGTGGTGCTGGCGCACCAGGAGCGCGCCGCACGCTACCGCATCGCTCACGTGGACACCACCGCCAAACGCGCCGGCAGCAGCTGGCAGCTCAGCGGCCACAAGAGCGTCGTGCCGGCGGCCGACGAGGCCGACGCCTTCATCGTGCCGGCGCGCACCGGCGGCGGCGCCGACGATGCCCAGGGCATCGCCCTCTTCCTGGTCGACAAAGGCGCCGGCGGCGCCAAGGTGCAGGGCTACGCCACGCAGGACGGTGCGCGCGCCGGCGAGCTCACGCTGGCCGACACCCCGGCCTCGCTGATCGCCGAGGACGGCCACGCGCTGCTGGAGAAGGCGGTCGACGTCGGCATCGCCGCCACCTGTGCCGAGGGCGTCGGCGTGATGGAGAAGTACGTCGCGCTGACGGTCGAGTACATGAACACGCGCAAGCAGTTCGGCACCACGCTGGCGACCTTCCAGGCGCTGCGCCACCGCATCGCCGACGTCAAGATGCAGCTCGAGCTCGGCCGGTCGATGAGCTACTTCGCGAGCCTCAAGCTCGGCGAGCCGGCGCCCCAGCGGCGGCGCGCGGTGTCGCAGGCCAAGGTGCAACTCGGCAACTCGATGCGCTTCGTCGGCCAGCAATGCACGCAGCTGCACGGCGGCATCGGCGTCACCGACGAGTACATCGGCAGCCACTACTTCAAGCGCCTGACGATGCTCGAGGTGACCTTCGGCGACACCATGCATCACATCGGCGAGGTGTCGGCACGCATGACCGACACCACCGGCGTCTTCGCTTGATGGCCCACCCCCGAAGCGGCCCAACGGCCGCTCCCCCCTCGAGGGGGCAACGCCAGCGGACCGGCGGAGCCGGATCCACGGCGTTCGCGGGGGGACGCGCCACTGGAGTGGCGCGGATCGCGCTTCGCTGGTGATTGCAGTGTTTCCAGGCTCGATCACCGACATCGCGGGCATCGCGGTCGGACACCACACCGACCCGCGGCGGCCCACCGGTTGCACGGTGGCGCTGTGCCCGCAGGGCGCGGTGTGCGGTGTCGACGTGCGCGGTGCGGCGCCCGGCACGCGCGAGACCGATCTGCTCGCGCCGGGCAATCTGGTCGACCGGGTGCACGCCGTGCTGCTCGCCGGCGGCAGCGCGTTCGGGCTCGACGCGGCCGGCGGCGTGATGCGCTGGCTCGACGAGCACGGCCATGGCTTCACGGTGGGCCCCGCGCGCGTGCCGATCGTGCCGGCGGCGGTGCTGTTCGACCTCTGGCTCGGCGACGCGCGCATCCGGCCCGACGCCGACGCCGGCTACGCGGCCTGCGAGGCCGCGTCGGATCGAGCGCCGGCGCAAGGCAGCGTCGGTGCAGGTGCCGGTGCGACGGTGGGCAAGGTGTTCGGCATCGCCCACGCGATGAAAGGCGGCATCGGCAGCGCCAGCCTCGAGGTGCACGGCGTGCGCGTCGCGGCGCTGGTGGCCGTCAACGGCGTCGGCGACGTGATCGACCCCGGCACGGCACGCGTGGTCGCCGGCAGTCGCCAGCTCGATGGGCGCACGCCGCGGCGCATCACGCAGGCGCTCGCACGCGGCCTGATGCCGCCCAACATCCTGGCCGGCAGCAACACCACCATCGGCATCGTCGCCACCGACGCCGCGCTCGACAAGGCGCAGTGCGCACGGCTGGCGACGGCGTCGCACGACGGGCTGGCGCGCTGCATCGACCCGGTGCACACCGCCAGCGACGGCGACACGATGTTTGCGCTGGCGACCGGGAATGCCACCGGCACGCAGGCGCGCGCACTGCCACTCACCGTGCTCGGGGCACTGGTCGCCGAGGTGACCCAGCGCGCGGTGCTCAACGCCGTGCGTGCCGCGGTTGGCGAGCGCGAGCCGCCGCTGCCGAGCGCGCAGGACCTCGGCTGGGCGTGACGCCCACTCAGCTCACGGAGACCACCATGCCCTTGCTTCGCCGTGCCTTCGTCGCGCTGTTGGGCGCGCTCGCCGTCGTCGCCTGCACGACGACACCCGCGCCGACCGCGCTGCCGCCGATCGTGTTCGTGCACGGCAACGGCGACTCGGCGGCGCTATGGACGACCACGCTGTGGCGCTTCGAGAGCAACGGCTGGCCGAGCGACCGCCTGGTGGCGCTGAACATGCCCTACCCGATGGCCCGCGACGACGACACCAAGCCGCAGCCGGGCCGCAGCTCCGCCGACGAGCAGATGCGCACGCTGGCCGCCGAGGTCGAGCGCGTGCGCAAGGCCACCGGCGCCAGCAAAGTGGTGCTGATGGGCAACTCGCGCGGCGGCAACGCCATCCGCGCGTACATCCAGTACGGCGGCGGCGCCGACACGGTGTCGCACGCGATCCTCGGCGGCACGCCGAACCACGGCGTGTGGGCAATTCCCGCGTTCCAGCCCAACAACGAATTCAACGGCGCCGGCCCGTTCCTGAAAGGGCTCAACGCACCCAAGGGCGCCAATGGCGACGAGGTCACGCCAGGCGTCGCGTGGCTGACCATCCGCTCCGACAGCAACGACAAGTACGCGCAGCCCGACGGCGTGTGGATCGGTGCCAAGGGCACGCCCACCAACGTCACGTTCGACGGGCCGGCGCTGAAGGGCGCCACCAACGTCGTGCTGCCGGGCCGCGACCACCGCGAGGTCGCGTACCACGCCGAGGCGTTCGCCCAGGCCTACCGCTTCATCACCGGGCGCGAGCCCGCGACCACGGCGATCACGCCGGAGTCGCGCGTGGTGCTCAACGGCCTCGTCACCGGCACCGGCCCCGGCGGCCCCACCAACCTGCCGCTGGTCGGTGCCACGGTCGAGGTCTTCGCCATCGACCCGGCCACCGGCGAGCGCGTGGGCGCCCCGCTGGTCAAGACCCTCATCGCCGGCGACGGGCGCTGGGGTCCGCTGGTCACCGACTCGAGCACGCCGCTGGAGTTCGTGGTCAGCGCCGCCGGCTATGCCACGCACCACATCTACCGTTCGCCGTTCGCGCGCTCGTCGAGCATCGTGCACCTGCGGCCCGAGCGGCTGGCCGACGCTGACCGCAAGGCCGCGGCCGTGGTGACGTTGGTGCGTCCCAGAGGCTACTTCGGCCTGCCGCGCGACCAGATCGTGTTCGACAACCAGAATCCGCCACCCGGCATTCCCACCGGCGTGGCCGGTGTCGCATCGAGCAAGCTGTTGCTCGACAGCGCAGGGCGCACGGTGGTCGGCGACTACCACTCGGGCGCCATCGCCGAACGCGTGGTCGGCCGCAGCTGGCCCACGGCCGACAACCAGCTGGCGACGCTCGAGCTGCACAACTGAGGGCCATGCGGGTCTTTCGCGGCTTTCGCCATCCCGGCCTGGCGCCGCAGTGCGCGCTGACGATCGGCAATTTCGACGGCGTGCACCGTGGCCACCAGGCGATGCTGGCACTGCTGACCAACGAGGCTCGCCACCGCGGGCTGGCCTCGTGCGTGATGACCTTCGAGCCGCATCCGCGCGACCATTTCGCAGCGCTGGCCGGAAAGCCCGAGGCCGCCCCGCGGCGCATCGCCACGCTGCGCGACAAGCTCATCGAGCTCGAGCGCTGCGGCGTCGACCAGACCGTGGTGCTGCGCTTCGATCGACGCCTGTCGAGCCTGTCGCCGCAGGCCTTCATCGACGACGTGCTCGTTCGCGGCCTGCATGCGCGCTACGTGCTGGTCGGCGATGATTTCCGCTTCGGTGCCCGGCGCGCCGGCGACTACGCGATGCTCGACGCTGCCGGCGACGCGCAGGGCTTCGATGTCGCCCGCATGATGAGCTACGAGGTGCACGGCGCGCGCGTGTCGAGCTCGGCGGTGCGTGCCGCGCTCGCCGCGGGCGACATGGACCGCGCGGCCGCGCTGCTCGGCCGGCCCTACAGCATCAGCGGCCACGTGCTGCACGGCAAGAAGCTCGGCCGCGACCTCGGCTTCCCGACCATGAACCTGCGCTTCGCGCACCCGCGGCCGGCGGCGATCGGCATCTTCGTCGTGCGGGTGCACGGGCTCACCGCGCAACCGCTGCCGGGCGTGGCCAACCTCGGCGTGCGGCCGACCGTCGACGACGCCGGCCGCGTGTTGCTCGAGGTGTATTGCCTCGACTGGCCCGCGCATCTCGGCGACGACTCTGCGTACGGCCGCGTCGTGCGCGTCGACCTGCTGGCCAAGCTGCACGACGAGTTGCGCTACCCGTCGCTGCCCGCGTTGCGCGATGGCATCGCGGGCGATGTGGCACAGGCGCGCGCGTGGTTTGCGGCACACGCCGGCGCCGCAACCTAGCCGCGGCGTCGCACCTCACCACCAGAAGCGCCAGGCAAGGCCGCCGTTGACGCCCCAGCCGGTCGGCCGGACGCCCGGCGAATCGCGCGCGGGCCCGAGCAGCACCGAGTAGCCGGCGCCCACGAAGCCGATCCAGCGCTCGCCGATCTCGCCGCGCAGGCTGAGGCCGAACGAGGCGTCGCGCCATCCGGCGCCCGGCGTGTAGGCCGGGGTGGTCGCGGTCTGCGAGGTGCCGTAGTACGAGCGCATGTAGCGCTCGTCGGCCGCGGAGACGCCGACGCCGGCGCCCCACCACGCCTTCGGCCCGATCGGGAACGTCTTGTTGAGGCTGAGATCCGCCAGCACGCCACCGTCGTGTCCGAGCAGGTCGGCGCTGGTGTTCATCACGGCGCTGAGGCTGTCACCGAAGTCGCGCGTCACGGTCAGGCGCCCGCGCAGCGTGGCTCGCACGGCCTGGCGGCCCGCGAGCGTGTCGCTGTCGCTGGCCTCGCGCCCGCGGTCGAGGCGCAGCCCCGCGTTGACGCGCCACTTGTCCGCGCTCAGCAGTTCTCCCGACAGACCCGGCCGCACCTCGACGTCCTCGCGGCGGGTGACGAAGCCGCTCTGGTTGGTGAGCGTCCAGCGGTCCCAGCGGATGAATACGCCCGGCGTGAACTTGCCCGACACGCGCGTCGTGTCGCCCGGCCCCAGTGCCAGCACCGCGCCGATCGCCGCCTCGTAGCGGAAGCGCCTCGGCGCGGGATTGGCGTCGCCCGGTGGGGCAACGGTGGCCGGGGCTTGTGCGTCGCCGCTCGACGACGCCGCGGGGTTGTCGCCCACCGCGGGCGGGGTCTCGTCGCCGTGCGCCGCCGGCGCGGCCGTGGCCAGCGTGACGGCGACTCCCACGCAGGCCCGGCGCACCCGCCGCCACGGCAGACGACGACCCCCGTTCAGTAGAATGCACCCCATGCTGTTGTGCTTGGCCCGGCTTGATCTGTTGCGCGTCCACGCGGCGACACGCCGGCAAACCACGCGCGATCGAATTTGCGCCGATCTTCATTAGGCCTGCCTGAAACCGCGTGCACCTTGTGCGCGCGCAAACCCGCCGATCGCCGCAGCGCCGCCCACCGGCGCCTCGAATTGCCATGACGCAAGCCAAGACCACCGACTACCGCAGCACGCTCAACCTGCCCGATACGCGGTTCCCGATGCGCGGCGACCTGCCGAAGCGCGAACCGGGCTGGGTCAAGGCGTGGCACGAGCAGGGCCTGTACAAGAAGCTGCGGCTGGCGCGCGTCGGCGCGCCGCTGTTCGTGCTGCACGACGGCCCGCCGTACGCCAACAACGCGATCCACCTCGGCCACGCCGTCAACAAGACGCTCAAGGACATGGTGGTCAAGTGCCGCCAGCTGGCCGGCTTCGACTCGCAGTACATCCCGGGCTGGGACTGCCACGGCCTGCCGATCGAGAACGCGATCGAGAAGACCTTCGGGCGCAACCTGTCGCGCGACGAGATGCAGGCCAAGAGTCGTGCCTACGCGACCCAGCAGATCGCGATCCAGATGGCCGGCTTTCAGCGGCTGGGCGTGATCGGCGATTGGGAGCACCGCTACGCGACGATGGACGCGCCCAACGAGGCCGGTGAGATCCGCGCCTTCAAGCGGGTCATCGAGCGCGGCTTCGTCTACCGCGGCTTGAAGCCCGTGTACTGGTGCTTCGATTGCGGCTCGTCGCTGGCCGAGTTCGAGATCGAGTACGCCGACAAGAAGAGCCAGACCGTCGACGTCGGCTTCCTGTGCGCCGAGCCCGCGAAGCTGGCGGGCGCGTTCGGCTTGACGTCGCTGGCCAAGGACGCGTTCGCGGTGGTCTGGACCACCACCGCGTGGACGATCCCAGCCAACCAGGCGCTCAACCTCAACCCCGGGCTCGACTACGCACTGGTCGATACCGATCGTGGCCTGCTGCTGCTCGCGGCGTCGCTGGTCGAGAAGTGCCTTGCGCGCTACCAGCTGCAGGGCACCGTGGTGGCCACCGCCAAGGGCGAGAAGCTCGCCGGCATCCGCTTCCAGCATCCGCTGGCGCAGGTGGACGCCGGCTACGACCGCCTGAGCCCGATCTACCTGGCCGACTACGCCACCGCCGAAGACGGCACCGGCATCGTGCACTCGTCGCCGGCCTACGGCCTGGACGACTTCAACTCCTGCATCGCGCACGGCCTCGCGGTCGACGACATCCTCAACCCGGTGCAGGGCAACGGCCAGTACGCGAAGGACTTCCCGCTGTTCGGCGGCATGGACATCTGGAAGGCGCAGCCGGTGATCACCGAGGCACTGCGCAAGGCCGACCGCCTGTTCGCCACCGACACGCTGGTGCACAGCTACCCGCATTGCTGGCGCCACAAGACGCCGGTGATCTACCGCGCCGCGGCGCAGTGGTTCGTGCGCATGGACGAGGGCGATGGCGTCTTCACCAAGGACAAGGCGAAGAAGACACTGCGCCAGCTCGCGCTCGAGGCGATCGACGTCACCGGCTTCTACCCCGAGAACGGCCGCGCGCGGCTGCACGACATGATCGCCAACCGGCCCGACTGGTGCATCAGCCGCCAGCGCAGCTGGGGCGTGCCGTTGCCGTTCTTCCTGCACAAGGACAGCGGTGACCCGCATCCACGCACGATGGAGATCCTCGACCAGGCCGCCGACATCGTGGAGAAGGGCGGCATCGAGGCCTGGAGCCGCGCCACCGCCGAACAGATCCTCGGGCCCGAGGACGCGTTGCACTACACCAAGAGCAGCGACATCCTCGAAGTCTGGTTCGACTCCGGCACCACCTTCTGGCACGTGCTGCGAGGCACGCACGCGCTCACCAGCGAAGGCAAGCCGACCCATCACCTGCAGGGCCCGGAGGCCGACCTCTACCTCGAGGGCCACGACCAGCACCGCGGCTGGTTCCACTCGTCGCTGCTGCTGGCCTGCGCGATCTTCGACCGCGCGCCCTACCGCGGCCTGCTGACGCACGGCTTCACGGTCGACGCGCAGGGCCGCAAGATGAGCAAGAGCCTGGGCAACGGCATCGAGCCCCAGGTGGTGAGCGACAAGCTCGGCGCCGAGATCCTTCGGCTGTGGGTGGCGGCCAGCGACTACTCGGGCGACATCGCCGGCGACGACAAGATCCTGGCGCGCATCGTCGATGCCTATCGGCGCATCCGCAACACGCTGCGCTTCCTGTTGGCCAACACCAGCGACTTCGACCCCCGGAAGGACGCGGTGCCCCACGATCAGCTGCTCGAGATCGACCGCTGGGCGCTGGCGCGCGCGGCTCAGGTGCAGGCCGAGTTCGTCGGCACCTTCGACCCCGCGCGCGGCGTGTTCGAGGGCGGCCACTACAAGGTCTACGAGTTCCACCCGGTGGTGGCCAAGCTGCAGCTGTTCTGCTCGGAGGACCTGGGCGCGTTCTACCTCGACGTGTTGAAGGACCGCCTCTACACCACGGCGCCGAAGTCGCTGGCGCGCCGCTCGGCGCAGACCGCGCTGTGGCAGATCACCCACGCGATGCTGCGCTGGATGGCACCGTTCCTGAGCTTCACCGCCGAAGAGGCGTATGCCGTGTTCGACGGCAGCGGTGGTTCCATCTTCACGCAGACCTATTGGAGGTTCGACGAGCCCGACGAGGCGCTGCTCGCCAAGTGGGCCGACATCCGTCAGATCAGAGACTTGGCCAACAAGAAGGTTGAAGAACTGCGCACCGACGGCAAGGTGGGCTCCTCACTCCAGGCGGAGTTGCTCATTCGTTGCCAAGATCCTGTGCTCGCAGAACTCCGATCGCTGGGTGAGGAACTCAGGTTTGCCCTGATCGTCTCCAAGGCCACCGTGCAGCAACTGACCGGCGGTCCCACGACGATTGAAGTAGCGCCGAGCAATGCCGTCAAGTGCGAGCGCTGCTGGCACTACCGCGACGATGTCGGCAGCGACCCGGCGCATCCGACGATCTGCGGCCGCTGTGCGAGCAACCTGTTCGGCAGCGGCGAAGTGCGACAGATCGCATGAGCACGCCGGGCCGCTACCAGGTGCGAATCCCGCAGCGCGCAGCGCGCAGGGGTGTCCGGTGAGCAGCACGCGGACCTCACTGTGGGTGTGGCTCGGGCTGGCACTGCTCGTCATCGTCGCCGACCAGCTGACCAAGACGCTGATCGTGGGCAGCTTCACGCTGCACGAGTCGATCGCGGTGACGCCGTTCTTCAACATCGTACGCGCGCACAACACCGGCGCGGCGTTCTCGTTCCTCGCCGGTGCAGCGGGCTGGCAGCGCTGGTTCTTCATCGCGCTGGGTGTGGCGGCGTCGGCGTTCATCGTCTGGATGCTGCGCAAGCACCCGCAGCAGACGCTGTTCTGCTTCGCGGTCAGCCTGATCCTCGGCGGCGCGCTCGGCAACGTGATCGATCGCCTGCTGCACGGCCACGTGGTCGACTTTCTCGACTTCCATTTCGCGTTCCTGCAGCCGCTGTTCCCGCAGGGTCACTTTCCGAGCTTCAACGTCGCCGACAGCGCCATCACGGTCGGCGCGGCGTGCCTGATCCTCGACGAATTGCGGCGCGTCCGGCGCGCCTGACGATCGCTGGCTGAGGCGCCGATGACCGCATCGCCCGCGCCGCCCGGTGCGCCGCAGAGCCCGGAGCTCGGCGTGCGGCTGCGCTCGCTGTCGTGGCGCGACCCGCCGCGCTGGCTCGCGCTCGGCTGGCGCGACTTCCTGCGCTGCCCCGGCATCGGCCTCGTGTACGGCGCCTGCTTCGCCGCGATGGGCTGGGCGCTGGTGGCGGTGTACGAGGCCGCGCCGGCCTACGTGCTGGCGCTGTCGGCGGGCTTCCTGCTGATGGGCCCGTTCGTCTGCCTGGGCCTCTACCAGGTCAGTCGGCGCCTCGAGCAAGGCAGGCGCCCCACCCTCGTCGACTCGCTCACCGCGTGGCGCGAGCGCACCGGCACGCTGGCGATCTTCGGTCTCGTGTTGCTGGTGCTCGAGATGCTGTGGGGCCGCGCGTCGCTGGTGGTGTTCGCGTTGAGCTTCGATGGCATGCCCGACTTCAAGGGCTCGCTGCTGGCGCTGCTGGATCCGCAGAACCTGCAGTTCATCGTCGCCTACATCGCCGTCGGCGGCGTGTTCGCGGCGTTGATCTACGCGGTCAGCGTGGTCTCGATCCCGATGATCCTCGACCGCTCGGTCGACGCGATCACCGCCGGCATCACCAGCATGCGGCTGGTGTTCACCCAGACCGGTGTGCTCCTGTGGTGGGGCGCGCTGCTGACGCTGGCGGTCGTGCTGGCGATGTTGCCGTGGTTTGCCGGGTTGCTGGTGGTGGGCCCTGTGCTCGGCCACGCGTCGTGGCACGCCTACCGTGCGGCGGTGGCGTTCGATCCGCCGGCGGCCGAAGCATCGCGATGAACACCGTCTGGCTGCGTCGCCTGCTGATCGCGCTCGCTGCGCTGCTGCTGTTGATGGTGGTCGCCGCGGCCATCCTGCTGGCGACCTTCGACGCCAACCGCGTCAAGGTGCTGGCGATCGAGTGGATGAGGACGGAGCGCCAGCGCACGCTCGTCATCGATGGCCCGATCGAGCTCTCGGTGTTCCCGCGGCTGGCGATCAAGGTGTCGAAGCTGCGCTTGTCGGAACACGCGCGCGCCGACGAGTTCCTGGCGATCGACGAGGCGGCACTGGCCGTCGACGTGTTGCCGCTGCTGCGCAAGCAGGTGGTGGTTGACCGCATCGGCGCGCGCGGCGTGCGCGCGGTCTACGCGCGCGATGCCAGGGGCGCCCGCAACATCGACGACCTGTTCGGTGCCAGCGGCGCGGCCGCCGCCCCCGCTGCCGGCGCACCGAGCCCTGCCGCACCGGGCGGCGCGGCGGTGCGCTTCGACGTCAGCGCGCTGACGCTCGAGAACGTGCAGCTGCGCGTGCGCGATGCCTTCGGCAAGGTCGACGGCGACATCGCGCTGCAGTCGTTCCACTCGGGGCGGCTGGCCAACCAGACGCTGTCGCCGCTGTCGCTGCGCGCCACCGTGCAGTTGAAGCAACCGCAGGCGTTGAAGCTGGTGCTCGACGGCGACACCACGATGGCGCTCGACCTCGACAAGGGCGCGCTCGCGCTGCGCGACATGAAGCTCGACCTGCTGCTCGATGGTGCCGGCGCCAAGGACCTCGCACTGCACGCCAGCGGCGCGCTGGCCTGGGACGGCGGCGCCGTGCGCGCCGGCCCGCTGAAGCTGGCGCTCAAGAGCGCGACGTTGGGCGCCACCACGCTCGGCGCGTCGTCACTCGAGACCCGCCAGCTGGTGTTCGACCCATCCGGCCAGCGCCTCGAGCTCGACGCGCTGAAGGTCGCACTGGCCGGCCGTCACGGCGCCGACCTGCCATTCGAGCTGACGCTCGATTGGCCGCAACTCGCCGTCGACGCGCGCACGCTCAGCGGCAGCGCGCTCACCGGACATCTGAAGACCAGCGGGCCCAATGCGCTGACGGGTGACTTCCGCTCCGGTCCACCGAGCGGCCGCTTCGAGGCGCTGCGCCTGCCGGGGTTGACGCTCGGCGTGCAGGGCCGGCTGCACGAGCGCAAGGTCGACGGCGTGCTGAGGTCCGACCTCGTGCTCAACGCGAGCCGCAGCGCGGCGGCGCTCGAGCCGCTCGACCTGAGGGCGACCTTGACCGACCCGGGCCTGCAGCCGCTGCAGCTGTCGGTGCGCGGCAAGGCTGCCGCCGACGCCATGCAGGCGTCGTGGACGCTCGACGGCGCGCTCAATGCCAACCGCTTCGAAAGCAGCGGCAGCGCGTCGTTCGCCGCTGCGGTGCCGAGCGTCAAGGCCAACGCGCGCTTCGACAGCCTCGACCTCAACAGGCTGATGGCGCCCGACAAGCCGGCGCCGGCGCCCACCACCGGCCCGGCGCCCGCCGAGTCGCCGGTGGCGCTCGACGGCCTCACCGCGATCAACGGCCAATTCAACGTCAGCGCCGGGGGCCTCGCGTTCCGCCAATACCGCGTCAGCGACGTGAAGGTCGACGCCGCGCTCGACAACGGCCTGCTGCGCATCGCGCGCCTGGCCGGCCGCGCGTGGGGCGGCGCCGTCGATGCCAGCGGCAGCGCCGAGGCCAGGAGCCACCGCATCACGGTGAAGCTGGCTGCCGACGGCGTCGACGTCAACGCGCTGCTGAAGACCGTGGCCGGCAAGGACATCCTCGAGGGCACCGGTCGCGTCCGCGCCGACCTCGACACCGTCGGCACGACCGTCGGCGCGCTGCGCAGCGCGCTCGCCGGCACCGTGTCGCTGCAGGTGCGCGACGGCGCGGTCAAGGGCATCAACCTGGCGCGCGCGCTGCGCCAGGCCAAGGCCGCGCTGGCGATGAAAGGCGACACCGTGAGCCAGGCCAGTGCTGCCGAGAAGACCGACTTCTCGGAGTTGTCCGCGAGCGCCAAGGTCGCCAATGGCGTGGCCAGCAGCGACGACCTCGACGTCAAGAGCCCGTTCCTGCGCATCGGCGGCGCCGGCCGCTTCGACGTCGGCCGCGGCACGATCGACTACACCGCACGCGCCACCGTGGTGGAGACGTCCAAGGGCCAGGAAGGCGCCGACCTCGCCGCGCTCAAGGGCCTGACGGTGCCGGTGCAGCTGAGCGGGCCGTTCGACGCCATCGGCTGGAAGATCCAGTGGTCGGGCGTCGCCGCCAAGGCGCTCGAGAACCAGCTGAAAGACAGGCTCTCCGAGCGGCTGGGCTTGAAGCCGGTGCCCGCAGCGTCCGCCGGCAGCGCGGCCAGCCCTGCCGCGCCCGCGCCGCCGCGCTCGGACAAGGACAAGCTGCGCGACGAGCTCAAGCGCCTGCTGGGCAAGTAGCCGGCCGGCTCACGCCGCGCGCCGGGCCAGCAGCGCCCACACACCCGCTGCCGACAGCAGCAGACCGCCGGACACGTTGAAGCGCGGCTGCGCTCGCGGCGACGACGGCAGCCGGCGCGCGCCGGCCGGACGCCGAGCACCAGCAGGTGCTGGCCACCGATCCACTTGACGACCTGGAACCTGAGACACCGAGGTCGCGAGCGGCGCTCATCCTCGCCTCGCTTCGAAGATCCGCTGCAACAGGCACGACACGAACAGCAGCGCGCCGATCACGATGCGCGTCCACCACGAGCTCAGGCTGCCGTCGAAGCTGATCAGCGTCTGGATGACGCCGAGGATCAGCACGCCGAACAGCGTGCCGATCATGTAGCCGGTGCCCCCGGTGAGCAGCGTGCCGCCGATCACCACCGCGGCGATGGCGTCGAGCTCCAGGCCGACGGCGTGCAGGCCGTAGCCGGACAGCATGTAGAACGTGAACACCACGCCGGCCAGCGCCGAGCAGAAGCCGCTGAAGGTGTAGATCAGCACCGTCGTGCGCGCCACCGGCAGGCCCATCAGCACGGCCGAGGCCTCGTTGCCGCCGATCGCGTACACCGTGCGGCCGAACTCGGTGCCGTGCGCGAGCCAGATGCCGATCGCCACCATCGCCAACGCCAGCAGCGCGCCGACGGTGATCGACGCGTCGGCGATGCCCACCGGAATGCGCGTCTGCGCGATCGCGGTGTAAGCAGCATCGGTGATGCTGATCGAGTCGATGCTGATCAGGTAGCACAGTCCGCGCGCGAGGAACATGCCGGCCAGCGTGACGATGAAGGGCTGCAGCCGGAAGCGGGTGATCAGCCAGCCCATGAAGGCGCCGAACGCGGTGCCCATCGCCAGCACCAGCGGAATCGCCGCGGCCGCGCTCCAGTGGTGCTGCTCCACCAGCGCCGCCGACACCATGGTGGTCAGCGCGATCACCGCGCCCACCGAGAGGTCGATGCCGCCGGACAGGATCACGAACGTCATGCCGACGCCGACGATGGCGAGGAACGCGTTGTCGATCAGCAGGTTCAGGAACACCTGCGGCGAGAAGAAGCCGTTGTAGGCGATCGAGCCGAAGCCGAAGGTGACGACGAACACCGCCACCGCGCCCAGCACCGGCACCACGCGCGCGTCGATGCGCGTACGCCAGCCGCCGGGGGCGAACGTGGCGCTGCCGACCGCGCTCACCGGGCCAGCCTTCGCACTTTGCGCTGCGGCATGCGCGCTCGGGAGCGGCCCGGCGCGCTCATGCCGACGCTCCCGGCAACGGCGCACGCCGCACCCACTGGCGCAGCGCGGCGCGGAACTCCGCCGATTGCAGCAGCATCACCACGAACACCACCGCCGCCTTGACCACCAGGTTGATCTCCGGCGGCACGCCGATCGAGTAGATCGTCGAGGTCAGCGTCTGGATGATCAGCGCGCCGAGCACGCTGCCGGCCAGGCTGAAGCGGCCGCCGGTGAGCAGCGTGCCGCCGAGCGTCACCGCGAGGATGGCGTCGAGCTCGAGCAGCAGGCCGGCGTTGTTGCCGTCGGCGCTCTTGACGTTGGAGCTGACGATCAGCCCCGCCACGCCGGCGGCGAAGCCGCAGAACACGTAGACGCACACGGTGATCAGGCGTTCGGGCACGCCGGCCAGCCGCGCCGCCGCCGGATTGATGCCGATCGCCTGGATGAACAGGCCCAGCGCCGTGCGCGTCATCAGCAGGTGCAGCACGAGCCACACCGCCGCGGCGACGAACACCGCGAACGGCAGCCCGAGCAGGAAGCCGTTGCCGATGAAGAAGTACGGCGCGTAGTAGACCGTGATGATCTGGCCGTTGGTGATCAGCTGCGCGACGCCGCGTCCGGCCACCATCAGGATCAGCGTGGCGATGATCGGCTGCATGCCCACCCGCGCCACCAGCAGGCCATTCCAGAGGCCGCACAACGCGGCGGCCAACAGCGCGGCCACGATCGCCAGCCCCATCGGCGTGTTGCTGACGTAGGTCTGCACGCCGCCCTTGAGCACCAGCGTGCCGCCGATCAGCAGCGCCGCGGTGGCGCCGGCGATCGCCACCACCGCGCCCACCGAGATGTCGATGCCGCGCGTGGCGATCACCAGCGTCATGCCCAGCGCCACCACCGCCAGCGGCGCCGCGCGGTTGAGGATGTCGACGAGGCTGCCGTACAGGTGGCCATCGCGCCACTGCAGCTGCCAGAAGCCCGCGTTGAAGGTGGCGTTCACCGCCAGCAGCAGCACCAGCGTGCAGGCGGGCCAGAACAGACGGTGTTGCGCCAGCGTGCGCAGCAGGCTCGTCATTCAGGCACCGGCGGCGATCAGGTGGAACACGTCCTGCTCGGAGCTGTCGCCCGGCAGCTCGCCGACCTTGCGGCGGTCGCGCAGCACGACGATGCGGTCGGACACGCGCACCACCTCGTCCATCTCCGACGAGATGAACAGCACCGCCAGCCCCGAGCGCGCAAGCTGCAGGATCTCGTTCATCACCTCCTGCTTGGCGGCGACGTCGATGCCGCGTGTCGGCTCGTCGAGGATCAGCACCTCGGGCGAGGTGGCCAGCCAGCGGCCGAGCACGGCCTTCTGCTGGTTGCCGCCCGACAGCCGCGCGATCGGCGCGTCGAGGTCGGCCACCTTGATGCCGAGCGAGCGCACGAAGCGCTGCGCGATCTCGGTCTGCTGGCTCAGGCGCAGGCAGCGCCGCAGGCCCAGCCGCGCCTGCACCGCCAGCACCAGGTTCTCGCGCACCGAGAGGTCGCCGACGATGCCTTCGACCTTGCGGTCCTCGGGACACATCGCCATGCGGTGGCGGATCGCCTGCATCGGGTTGCTCAGCTGCACCGGCTTACCGGCGAGCTCGAGCGCGCCGCTGTCAGCGCGCTCGAGCGCGAACAGCAGGCGGGCGAGCTCGGTGC
>DATJYZ010000041.1:0-51491 GCA_035499355.1 Burkholderiaceae bacterium
TTCGTGCTGCAGGGCATGACCAAGCGCGAAATCGGCTGGATCGCCCGCGTCACGTTGCCCTTCTTCTTCCTGATGGTGGCCGCGGTCGGGGCAATCTACGTGGTGCCCGAGATCGTGACGCTGTTGCCGGCACAGATGCGGGGCTGAAGCGGCAGCGCAGTGGACCCTGGCCTTACGGGCGACGGCACCTGAAGCACTCAGCCACGAATCCGGCGCACGCGACCACGAGCGGCAGCGCGAGCAGAAACACGAACTCCGGCGGCGCGGCATTCCACCACGCCGTCCATTCCGACCAAGTCTTCTCGAGCACAGGCGCCTCCATCACAACAGTCGAAACGCCAAGATGGCGACCAGAGTTGCCGGCATGGCGGCGATGAAGAGACCGAGCGGGTTGATCGCTTCGTCTTCGAAGTGGCCCCGCAGGATGGCGAACCCTGCCGGATTGGGTGCATTGGCAATGACCGTAAGGCCACCACCGGTCACGGCGCCGGCGACCAGCGCGACCTTGAACTCGTCGCTCAGGCCGTCCACCAGCGAGCCCAGATAGGTCAACGCCGCGTTGTCGGTGACCGCCGTGAGTGCAGTGGCTCCGAAGTACACCGTGTTGGCGTCCATCGAGCGCAGCAATGGCTCCAGCCACCAGCGCTGCTGACCGCCCAGCACGACCAGCCCTGCCAGGAAGAACGCCACCAGCAGCCCCTCGCGCAGGATGAGTCGCTCCTGGTACCCCGGGTACGCGGTGGCGAAACCCATGAAGAAGAGAAACAGACCGAGGAACACCGGCGGGTGATGGCTGAATGCGACGACGCCGCCGAGGAACAGCAGATGCAGCACGCAGACCCAGAACGGCAGCGCCGTGCCCTCTGGCTCGTTCGCGCGCGACAGCCCTGCCAGCTCTCGGCGAAACACGAAGGCCGTACCGAGCGCATTGACGGCGACCGCGGCAGCCGACCGCCATCCGAAGTGAGTCAGCATGTGCCACGTGTCCCAGTTCCACTTCGACGCCACCATCAGCACCGGTGGTGCCGCAAACGGCGTCAGCGTCCCACCGATGGACACGTTCACGAAGAGCACACCCAGCGTCGCGTACTTCAGCCTTTGCGACAGGCCGCTGACGCTGAAGATGCGCTCGCGCAGCATCATGGCCGCCAGCGTCATCGCGGCGGGCTCGGTGATGAGAGAGCCCAGCAACGGCACGAAGGCCAAGGCCACGACGTAGAACGCCATGCCGCCGCCGAGCGGCACGTATCGGGCGAGCCTGTTGACGCCCGAGCGCGCCATCTGGAGCACCGCGCGGCTGCCGGCCACCACCATGATCGCGAACACGAACATGGGCTCCGTGAAGTCACGCGAGTCCAGGTACTCCGTCGCAGGCAGACGGCCCTGCAGCGCCATCATCGCGACGATGAGCACCATGGCCCAGAAACCAAACACGACCTCGACTTCGCCGAGCAGGTGCCAGATGCCTGCGTGGTCGGGGCGGCGGTGCGCCATCCGCTCGAAGAACTTGGTCGAGAACGTGTGCGTCAGCGCGACCAAGAACAGGCCGGCACCCACCAGCTCGATGGTGGTCATGACCGGCCCCTTCGTCGAAGCTGTTGCCGCAGGCCGCGACGCAGGCGGCGGAGGTGAAACGGTCCGAGGAATGCCGCCAGCAGCGACACCGCCACGACGAGGTTGGTGGCGGCCGCGCCGACCCGCGCCGACAAGCCCGTATCGACCAGGGTGTACCGCGTCAAGGCCGTGACGGCGACCAGCCCCGCCGCCATGCCGAGCAGTTCGAACAGGTCGAGAGCGGTATCGCGGGCGGACGCGAGCGCGCCATCTTGCTCGGCCGCCGGGAACTGACGCACTTCAGGCAACAAGACCGGCCACAGCCGGTTCATCGGTCCGCCGTGGCAATGCGCCACGGTCGATACGTCGGCAACTCGATCGCGCAATCGAACACGTCCTGTCTCCTTGCGGGGAGACTAGGGCTTCGTTCTCGCGGCGGAAATTCGCGCACCACCGTACGGGCCTGCCCGTACGGATCACCGAAGACTAGCTGCGCTCCTTGTCGACGAGGCGGACGAGGTCCACCAGGTTCTTCACGCCGAGCTTGTCCATCACGCGCGCCTTGTGGACCTCCACGGTGCGCGGGCTGATGCCGAGGTCTGCGGCAATGCGGCGGTTGTGCAGGCCCTTCATCATCAGCGCCATCACCTCGCGCTCGCGCGCGGACAGCACGGTCAGGGGCCGCGGCCTCGGTGACGCATCGTGGGCGGCGTTCACGCTGCGCAGGCCGGCCAGCGCGCGTTCGATGGCGGCCAGAAACTGCTCACCGTCGAAGGGCTTCTCGAAGAAATCGACCGCGTCGGCAAGAAACGCCTGGCGCGCGGCGGCGACATCACCGTGGGCGGTGACGACGATCACGGCCAGAGTCGGGCCGCTTTCGGCGAGGCGGCGTTGCAGTTCCAGGCCGGACATGCCGGGCATTCGGATGTCCAGCACGAGGCAGCCGCGCCAGTCCGGTGCGACGGCACCCAGAAAGTCCTCCGCGCTCGCGAACGTCGCCGTGGGATGACCACGCAGGCTGAGCAGGAGCGACAGCGAATCACGCACCGAGGCATCGTCGTCCACGACGAAGACGGTTTCACGATGCATGACGTCTGTCCCTGGCCTCCGCGGACTCGCTCAGGGGAAGCGTAAAGCAGAAACGTCCTCCCGAGCCGGCGTCGGCCCAGAGCTCGCCGCCGTGTGCCTCGACGATGGCCCGACAGATGCTCAGGCCGACGCCCATCCCGCCGGGCTTGGCCGAGGGACCAGGCTCGAACAGCGACGACAGGCGCGCGGCCGCCACGCCGGGGCCGTTGTCGCGCACTTCGATCACGACGCAGTCCTTGACACGCCTCGCGCTGACGCCGACCCGGCCGGCCGCGCTCGCGCTCGACGCCGCGTCGATGGCATTGGCCAGCAGGTTGCGAACGACGACCGCGACCTGCACCGAATCCATGAACACCGCGGGCAGGCGCTCCTGGGTCTCGCATTCGACGACGACGCCGAGCGCATGGGCCCGGCGCCGACTGGCCTGGACGGCCTCCTGCAGCAACGCCGGCACGGCCCCGGTCGTCAGCTGTGTGCTCCCAGAACGAAAGAAGTCGCGCAGTCGCGCGACCACTTCACCGGCACGCAGCGCGTCGTCCGCCATCTTGCTCGAGACCTCGGTCAGCTGCCGCAGTCGCTGCTCGTCGGGGATGTCCGTGGACGACAGCAGCAATCTGGACGCGTGCGCATAGCTGTTCAAGGCGGTCAGTGGCTGGCTCAACTCGTGAGCCAGCGCGGCAGCCATCTGGCTGGCCGCCGCCAACCTCAGGCTCTGCTTGAGTTCCGCGCCGGCGCGCTCGCGCTCGTCGACGACGACGCCGAGCATCAACCCCGTCATCGTGACCGCCGCCATCAACACCTGCAGTTCGAACACGGTCAGGTCGGTGTTGGTCGCCGACTGGACGGCCACGATGAGGCCGACCTGCGTTGCCCCGGCACACAGCACCGCCCCCGCCAACCCCAGCTTGGCCGAGGCCCAGACCACCGGCACGAACAGCAGGTAGAAGAACTTGAAGTGGTCGCTGTCTTCGCGCCGAAAGACAAAGGCCAGCAAGGCCACCACCAGCGCGGCGATCAGCCACGCATGGCGGTCGCGCAGCGCCGCGAGCAGCGTCGCGCGCCGAGTCGGCTCCATGAGCATGAGCAGCAGCGGCAGCAGCACGACCATGCCGACGGCATCGCCGACCCAGTAGCGCGCGATGGCCTCGAACAGGCCAGCGCCGGGGCCGATACCGGCCACGGCGAGCGTAGAGACATACACCGTGCCGCTCGAGAGCGCACCGGCAACGACAATGGCGGTGAACCACAGCAGGTCGCGGCGCGTGGACAAGGCCAGTCGGCGATCGAGCTTGACCTGCAACGCCCTGGCGATCGCGGCATACGACAGGGCCAGCGCCGCGGTGGCCGCGCCCATCACGAACCAGTCGTGCGGAATGCCTCGCACCGCGAGTTCCGCCGTGATGAGGCTGACCCAGACCAGCCAGAGCCAGCGTGGATTCCTGAGCAGCAACGCCACCGCCAGCGCCGGCTGCGGATTCCAGGGCGTGATGTTCATCCCCTGGAAGGGCCGGATGTAGCTCACCCAATCCAGCAGCAGGAATGCCGCGACGTACACCAGCGCCACGCCCCACGCAGGTCGGTCATAGGCTGCTGTCGTGCGCGATAGCTCGACCACGGACATGGCCTGGATTGTGGGCCGACGCCGATGCGAGCGGAGTTCCGGAATCAGGTTGCCCGTGGGCACCGGAGGCGCCGGCCGGTTCCGCCGGGCCAACAGCCCTTCGAATCGCCCGTTGTTCCCTCGACCGTCCAGGCTCGCCGCTGCATACAGTGGCAAGCGCTGGGCTTGCGTCGAGCGGCCGACGCCGTCGGTTCGAACGGGCCCGAGGAAGGCGTATGTCCAACCTGTCCAAGCCTCCGCTGGCGCTGATGCCGAAGGAGGACACACTGCATCCGGCCAACGTGTGGCCGGTGCCGCCGTTCGCGGCCTATGCGCCGGCGCGCGCCCTTGCGGGGCCGCACGAGTGCGTGGTCGAAGGGCCCAACAGCAAGGTGACCGCCGGCCGCCTGATGAGCATCGACTGGACGGCGGGTGTCGCGCAGGTGCAGGTGCCGCCGGCACGCGGCAGCCTGCCGCTGCGCTTCGCGCACTTTCGCCGCCTCACGCTGGCCAGGCCGCTGGCACCGATTGCCGCCACGCCGGGCGATCCGGCCGCGGCGTTGGTGTCGCACCGTCCGGCCGTGGAGTTGACCCTGCACTACAAGGGCGGCGAGGTCTTCAAGGGTCGCACGATCGGTCACGTCGAGCATCCCGCGGGGCTGTTCTTCTTCACGCCGGTGGGCGACGCCGGTCGCGTGCAGCGCCACTTCGTGCCGCAGGCCATGATCGACCACTTCGAGATCGGCGCGCGCATCGGTGAGCTGCTGGTCGAGCAGAAGGCCGCCACCGAAGCGCAGGTGGCTCACGCGCTCGACGAACAGCAGGCGATGCGCTCGCGCAAGCTCGGCGACATCCTGCTGACCCAACAGGTGGTGTCGCCCGACCAACTGCTCGAAGCCATCGAGCAGCAGGCCAAGATGCCGATGGTGCGCATCGGCGAGGCGCTGCTGGCGCTCGGCTTCGTCACCGAGGCGCAGCTGCAAGGCGCGCTCGAGCAGCAAAAGAGGGACCGCAACGTCCCGCTGGGCGAACTGCTGGTGCGCGAAGGCACGGTGTCGCGCGAAGACCTGCAGACCGCGCTGGCGCGCAAGATGGGCTACCCGATCGTCGATGTCGACGCCTTCCCGGTGGCGCCCGAGGCGGTGCAGCGCCTGCCGCTGGGCACCGCGCGCAGGCTCAACGCGCTGCCGCTGCTGATGCGCGGCGAGCGCCTGGTGGTGGCGTTGGAAGACCCGTCGTCGCCCAAGCTGATCGACGAGATCGAGTTCGCGGCACAGGCCAAGATCGTCACCACGCTGGCGCGTGCCGGCACGCTGGCTGGCGCGATCGACCGCGTCTACCAGCGCCTGGGCTACGACGTCTGGGGCGGGGCCGAAGCCGGCGATCCCGGCAAGGCCATCGAGTTCGAGGCCGACGATGCCAAGGGCCTGCTGGCCACGCTCGAGGAGCAGCAGCACCAGGCCGTCGACGCCGGCGACGGCACCCAGGTCGAGCAGTCCGACAACTCGCTGGTGCGGCTGATCAACACCATGATCGTCGAGGCCCATCAGCAGGGCGTGTCCGACATCCACATCGAGACGCAGCCCGGACGCGACAAGCTGCGCGTGCGCTTCCGCAAGGATGGCGTGCTCAAGCCCTACATGGAGCTGCCGCACACCTATCGCAACGCGGTGATCGCGCGCTTGAAGATCATGTGCGACCTCGACATCTCCGAGCGCCGCAAGCCGCAGGACGGCAAGATCAACTTCTCGCGCTTCATGCCCGGCCACAAGCTGGAGCTGCGGCTGGTGACGATTCCCACCAGCAACGGTCTGGAAGACGCCGTGCTGCGGCTGCTCGCCACCGCGCGCGCGATTCCGCTCGATGCGATGGGCCTGAGCGAGCACAACCTCAAGCACCTCCGGCAGATCGTCGAGCGGCCGTACGGCATGGTGCTGTGCGTCGGCCCCACCGGCAGCGGCAAGACCACCACGCTGCACGCCGCGCTGGCGCACATCAACACGCCCGAGCGCAAGATCTGGACCGCCGAGGACCCGGTCGAGATCACGCAGCCGGGGCTGCGCCAGGTGCAGGTAAACCCGAAGATCGACTGGACCTTCGCCAAGGCGCTGCGCTCGTTCCTGCGCGCCGACCCCGACGTGGTGATGGTCGGTGAGATCCGCGACGAAGAGACCGCGCACACCGCGATCGAGGCGTCGCTCACCGGCCACCTGGTGCTCAGTACGCTGCACACCAACAGCGCCCCCGAGACGGTGACGCGCCTGCTCGACATGGGGATGGACCCGTTCAACTTCGCCGATTCGCTGCTCGGCGTGCTGGCGCAGCGGCTGGTGCGCAAGCTGTGTGTGCATTGCCGCAGCGCCCGCGCGGCCACCGAGGACGAAGAAGCCGAGTTGCTGGCCGACTGGATGAGCGCCTTCGGCGGCAATCCGCAGCAGCCCGAGGGCCCCGCGGTACTCGCCGGATGGCGCGAACGCCACGGCCAGGGCGGCCGCCTGCAGGTCTACCGCTGCACCGGTTGCGAGCGCTGCGAGCAAAGCGGCTTCAAGGGCCGCCTCGGCCTGCACGAGCTGATGGTGGTCGACCGCCCCCTGCGCGCGCTGATCCAGACTCACGCGCGCGCCGAAGACCTGCAGCGCAGCGCGCTGGTGGCCGGCATGCGCACGTTGCGCCAGGACGGCATCGACAAGGTGCTGGCCGGGCTGACGTCGATCGAGGAAGTGCGCGCCACCAGCAACGCCTGACCCACCCTCCAAGCTCGCGGCACGTGCGTCCCCCCGGGGGATCAGCCGGCTTGGGGCGGCCCGCAGCCGGCCGACGCAGCGCTCAGGGGTCGGCTGCGAGCTGGTGCATCGCCGGCGTGCGCGAGATGTCGGGCTCGGTCGGCCGCATCCAGCTCACGCCCTCGGCTTGCGCCCAGGCCGCGAGATCACCCTTGTCGAGCGCGCGCTCGATCACGCGGCTGGCGGCACGCAGTGCCTCGGCGCCCTGCGGCGCCGCCACGAAGCCGAGGTTGACGCCGAGCGGCCGGCGGTACTCGGTGAGCACCAGCGGACCGTCGGGATGCTCCAGCTTCCACGCGTCGTACAGGCCGGCGGCCACCACGCCGGCGTCGAGCTTGTCGGCCATCATCAGATCGAACACCGTGTCGCCGCGCTGCGGCAACGACACCAGATCGCTGCGCAGCATGCCGTTGCGGTACATCACCAGCAGCGCGCTCGACAGCGTGCCCGCGACGTTGCCGATGCGCAGGCCTTTCAGGTCCGACAGCCGTTCGACCTTGCGCGCCTTGTCGCGCCGCAACACCGCCACCAGCGCCATGCCCTGGTAGGGCCGGCTCGACGACAGCGGCTGCAACGGGATGAACGGCCGCTCGCGGAAACGCTTGGCGCCGGGGTAGTCCGGCGTGCGCGCCGGTGTCCCGGGCACGACGCCGATGTCTTCGCGCAACAGCGGAAAGCCGCTGGCCAGTTCGCAGACGTTCGACGACAACAGCGCATTGACCTCGCGCGCGAGCGTGCTCTCCTTCTCGTACTCGGTCTCGAACGGCACGATCTTCAACGGCCGCCCGAGCTCGTCGGCGATCGCCTGCGCAATGCGCACGTCGAAGCCGTGCGCCTCGCGCTTGCGCATGTACGACAGCGGCTCGTTGTCGTCGGCGATGCAGACGGTCAGCGGCAGACTCTGGGCCATTGCACTGCAGGCAACGGCGAGCGACAGCAAGGCCAACGCACGACGCAAACCTGCGCCGCTGCAGCGGCGCATCCGCAGGTGGACGCCGTGGATCCGGCTCCGCCGGTCCACTGACGTCGCCCCCTGGAGGGGGAGGCGACCGGCAGGCCGCATCGGGGGTGGGACTATCACGGTTCTCTACCGCCGCGGCTGCCCACGTAGGCCCACAGCCAGTCGATCTGCTCGGGCGTCAGCGTGTCCTTCCACGACGGCATCGCGCCCTTGCCCTGCATCACCGAGTTGCGAAAGCGATCGGGCTGGTCGAGCGGGAATTTGCGCAGGTCGAACACCGTGGTGCCGGCGTTGACCATGTTGAAGCCGTGGCAGTGCACGCAGGTGCGTTGGTACTGCTCACGGCCCTTGGCGATGGCTTCCGGACTGAAGCGCGGTGCGTCGCCTGCCGCAGCGGGCGCAGCGACCAGCATGGCCGCCACGCCCAGCAGACTGCCCGCAAGATCCCTCAAGGCTGCAGCGCAAAGGTCCAGACTGAACCGCCCGCAGGAACCGACGCCATGCGCTCGTCGCCCAGCAGCGCCCAAACACCGCCCGCACCCGAGACGATACTGACGTACTGCTTGCCGTTCTGCTGCCAGGTGATCGGCAGGCCGATGATCCCGGAGCTGGTCTGGAACTGCCACAGCTTCTTGCCGGTGAGCGCGTCGACCGCCATGAACTCGCCGGTCGCGGCGCCGGTAAACACCAGCCCGCCGGCGGTCGACAGCGTGCCCGCCATGCTCGGCTGCCCCGGCCACGGCATCTGCCACTTGCTCTTGCCGGTCATCGGATCGATCGCGCTCAGGTAGCCGTGGGGCTGGTCCTTCGGCATCGTGACGCCGCGCATGTTCATGCCCAGGTACCACTCGCCGCGCTTGTAGTCCTGCTTGGCGATCTGGTACGGCCAGCTCATGTTGAGCACGTTGGCATATGCCAGACCGGTGGCCGGGTTCCACGACATCGGGGTCCAGTTCTTGCCGCCGAGCACCGACGGCCAGATCTCGACGTCTTCGCCGTTGCGCACCTTCTTGGTCGCCTCGGACTCCACCGGCCGGCCGGTGGCGAGGTCGATCTTGTCGGCCCAGTTGACCTTGACGTACGGGTTGGCCGCCAGCAGCTTGCCGTTGGCGCGATCGAGCACGTAGAAGAAGCCGTTGCGGTTGGCCTGCGCGAGCACCTTGCGCGTGGCGCCGTTGATCTTCATGTCGACCAGCATGCCCACTTCGGTGCTGTCGTAGTCGTACGGGTCGTTGGGGCTGAACTGATAGTGCCACACCAGCTCGCCGGTCTTGGGGCGGAACGCCAGCACCGAGCAGACGTACAGGTTGTCGCCCAGACGAACCTGCGGGTTCCACGGGCCACCGTTGCCGGTGCCCCAGTACACCAGGTCAAGGTCGGGGTCGTAAGCGCCGGTCAGCCAGGTCGGCGCGCCGCCCTTGCTGGCGGTGTCGCCCGGCCAGGTGTCGCCACCCTTCTCGCCCGGGGCCGCGGTGGTGTACAGGCGCCACAGCTTCTTGCCGTCGTTGGCATCCCAGCCGTCGATGAAGCCGCGCGTGCCGTACTCGCCGCCGGCGATGCCGGTCATCACCACGCCGTTGACCACCAGCGGCGCGCCGGTCTGCGCATGCCCATCCTGGTAGTCGGCGGCCTTGCTCTTCCACAGCTGCTTGCCGGTCTTGGCGTCGAGCGCCACGACCTGCGCGTCGAGCGTGGTGCGGTAGATCTTGCCCTCGTAGATCGCCGCGCCGCGGTTCAGGATGCCGCAGCAGGCGTACTTGAAGACGTCCTGCGGCAGCTCGACCGGCGTCTTCCAGATCTGCTTGCCGGTCACCGGGTTGATCGCCACCGTCGCGTCGTGCGTGGTGACGTACATCACACCGTCGTAGACGATCGGCTGCGACTCGTGGCTCTGCGTGTTGTTGAGGCTGTAGGCCCACACCGGCACCAGCTTGCCGACGTTCTTGGTGTTGATCTGCGCCAGCGGGCTGTAGCGCTGGTTGTTATAGCCCATGCCGTAGGTCAGCACGTCGCTGGTGGACTTGCCGTCTTCGCGCAGGTCGCGATCGGTCTGCGCGGCCACGCCGCAAACCACGAGCGCGAGTGCCGCGCCCAGCAAATGGCTTCGGATCTTCAACGTTGTCTCCTCATGCGATCGACCATCGGACAGGCCTGCGGCTACTCACTCAAGTGGCAACCGGCCCTTCTTGTTGTGCCGTCGATCGTATGCGCGCCGACGATCGCCCACCGCCCCGGGGTAACCAAGGGTTGACAGTGCCCGCTTGACTCGAAGCGTCCCGGGAATGACTCCCGGGTGACAGTCGGCCGGCCGGGCTGCTGGCACCCGCCCCAGGCCTGTTTCAGATTGGGACAGCACGCTTCCCCAGCCCTGTCGTCGGGCTTGCGTCCGCGCCACAATCGACGCTGACACCGCGGCGTGCCGGCAGGCACCGACTGCGCAGGAGACAACGCATGGCCATCCCCACGCCCGGCATAGCCGGCCGCGGTCGCAATGCCCGCCGCGACGATGGCTATGTGCGCCCGATCGCCGGGGCGCTGAACCTCGACGCCGCCCACGTCGATGTCATCAACCGCTCGCACGACCGCTGCGCCGCCCTCGGCCTGTCGCGCATCGAGCGGCCGGACCTCGGCCTGCTCGGCCGCGCCGATCTCGAGATCGCGCGTTCGCGCAACCTGCGGTTGCATCAGCACGCAGCGCCGGTGATGGAACTGCTGTACGACCAGATCGTCAACACCCACAGCATGGTGGTGCTGACCGATGCCACCGGTACCATCGTGCACGCGGTGGGCGACGACGATTTCCTGGCGCGCGCGTCGAAGATCGCGCTGCAGCCCGGCGCCATCTGGTCGGAGGCCAACAAGGGCACCAACGCGGTCGGTACCGCGCTGATCACCGAGGTGCCGACGCTCGTGCACGCCGACGAGCACTTCTTCCACGCCAACCACTTCCTCACCTGCTCGGCGGCGCCGATCCTCGACCCGCGCGGCAACATCCTCGGCGTGCTCGACGTCTCGGGCGACCATCGCAGCTACCACCAGCACACGATGGCGCTGGTCAAGATGTCGGCGCGCATGATCGAGAACCATTGGCTGACCGACGATCTGCGCAACGTGATGCGGCTGCACTTCCACGGCCGCGTCGACTTCATCGGCACGCTGATGGAGGGCATCGTCGCGGTGCGGCCCGACGGCCGCATCGTCGGCGCCAACCGCAGCGCGCTCGAGCAGCTCGGCATGAGCGGCGCGACGTTGCGCATGCAGTCGCTCGAGACGCTGTTCGACACCAGCGTCGGCGCGCTGGTCGACCGCTTCCGCTCGCCGCTGGCCACGCCGTTGGCGGTGCGCACCGCGCAGGGCCGCCGCTACCACTTGCACGCACGTTTCGACTGGCCGGTGTGGAGTAGCCTGGCCGAAGCCGTGGCCGCGCAGGTGCCTGGCGCCGCGGTGGTGTCGCCGGCCTTGCGGGCGATCGTGCAAGGCGACGCGTCGCCGGCGGAGTCGCCAGCCGCGCCGCCGCTGCCGCTCGACGTGCACGCCGCCAGCCTGGTCGAGCGTCTCGGCCGGGCGCTCGAGCACCAGATCCCGAGCGTGCTGATCGGCGAGACCGGCAGCGGCAAGGAGTGGCTCGCGCGCGCCGCGCACCAGGTGGCACGGCCGGGCCGCACCTTCATCGTCCTGTCGTGCGCCGGCCTGCAGCCCGGGGCGATCGAAGCGGCGGTGTTCGACGGCGCGCTCGGCGACGAAGGCGCCGGCACGCTATACCTCGACGAGATCGGCGACCTGCCGCCGGCCAGCCAGCAGCGTCTGTTGCGCCTGCTCGATGCGCGCGCCGGCGACGTCGGCGCGCGCGCCCACGCGCCGAAGCTGCGCCTGGTGTGTGCCAGTCGCGAGCCGCTGCGCGCGCTGCTCGACGGCGCGCGCTTGCGCGAGGACCTCTTCTACCGCTTGAACGGCCTGACGCAGCGCGCGCCGGCGCTGCGCGAGCGCAGCGACCTGGTCGAGCTCGCGCTGGCGATTGTCGAGCGCGAAGCGCCCGGCAAAGGCCTGCGCCTGGCCGACGACGTGGTGACGTTGCTGCGTGCGCACCCGTGGCCGGGCAACCTGCGCCAACTGCACAACGTGTTGCGCACGGCGGTCGCGCTGGCAGCGCACGACCGTGAGATCACGCGTGAGCACCTGAGCGAAGACGTGGTCTAGGACGCGCTCGCCCTCGATGGCAGCGCGGCACCGGGCACGCCGGCCGGCGACAGACCTGCGCAATCGCTCGACGAGCTGACGCTCGAGGCGATCGGCGCCGCGGTCGACGCCGCGCATGGCAACATCTCCGAGGCGTCGCGGCAACTGGGCATCAGCCGCAACACGATCTACCGCAAGCTGCGCTGGAACCGACCGCTCCCGTAGTTCGCGACGGCAGTCGGACCTTCAGGGAAAGCGCCGCCATGCCCACGCTCGGTGCCCCGCTATAACCGGCGCATGGATGCCACCGGGGCCACCTTGCAGGTGGCAGGCCTGACCAAGCGCTACGGCGAACGCGTCGCACTCGACGCGGTGTCGCTGGCGCTCGCGGGCGGCACGTTCGCGGCACTGCTGGGCCCCAACGGCGCCGGCAAGTCGACGCTGTTCCAGCTGCTGACCGGCCTGTTCGTACCCGACAGCGGGCAGATCGAGGTCGCCGGCCACTCGATGCAACGCGCGGCCACGCGCGCGCTGCGCGACATCGGCGTCGTGTTCCAGCAGATGTCGCTCGACCTCGACCTGTCGGTGCGCGCGAACCTGCAGTTCCATGCCGACCTGCACGGCCTGCCGCGCGACGACGCGCGAACGCGCATCGTGCAGGGGTGCCAGGGTGCCGGGCTGGGCGACGACCTCGACCGTCCGGTGCGCGAGCTGTCGGGCGGAAACCGCCGCAAGGTGGAACTGGTGCGCGCGTTGCTGCACCGGCCGGCGCTGCTGCTGATGGACGAACCGACCGTGGGCCTCGATCCGAAATCGCGTCGCGACCTGGTGGCCACCGTGCGCGCCGACGTCGCCACGCGTGCCACGGCGGTGTTGTGGGCCACGCACCTGGTGGAGGAAGCCGTCGGCGCCGATCGCGTGTTCGTCCTGCACAAGGGCAAACTGCTGGCCGACGGCAAGCCCGAAGCCGTTGCGCTGGCGCTCGGCGGCGGCACGCTCGAAGACGCCTTTCTGCGCGCCACGGCGACGCCGGCACGCACCCCAGAGACCAAGGAGACCGCTTGATGCTCGACTTCGCGTACCGCGCCGCCGCCGTGGCGACGGCGTGCCTCGTTGCCGTGCCCGTGCTGGCGCAGGGCGTGGCGTTCGTGTCGAGCGAGAAGGACCATGCCCTGACGGTGATCGACCTCAAGACGCTCGCCGTCACCGGCACCGTGCCCACCTGCAAGCGGCCGCGCCACATGCAGCTGACCCCCGACGCCAAGCATCTGATGGTGGCCTGCGGCGAATCCAACGCCGCCGACGTGATCGACCTCGCCACGCGCAAGTCGGTGCGCCGGCTGCCGCTCGGCGACGACCCGGAGGCGTTCGACCTCTCGCCCGACGGCAAGACGCTGTACGTCACCAACGAAGACGATGGCGAGCTGTCGATGATCGACGTGGCCAGCGGCAAGGTGCTGCGCAAGGTGCCCGTCGGCAAGGAGCCCGAGGGCGTGAAGGTGTCGCCCGACGGCGCCACCGTGTGGGTGACCTCCGAGGTCGCCAACCTCGTGCACGTGATCGACACCGCCAGCGGCAAGGTGACCAAGAACGTGGCGGTCGGCAAGCGGCCGCGCCGCTTCGCCCTCACCCCGGATGGCACGCAGCTGTGGGTGACCAACGAGCTGAGCGCCAGCGTCACCGTGCTGTCGACCAAGGACTACTCGGTGGTCGACACGCTGAAGTTCCAGGTCAAGGGCATGCGCGACACCGACATCACGCCGGTCGGCATCACGATGTCGCGCGACGGCAAGCGCGCGTTCGTCGCGCTCGGCCGCGCCAACCACGTGGCGTTCGTCGACGTCGCCGCGCGCAAGGTCGGTGAGCTGGTGCTGGTGGGCAAGCGTGCCTGGAACGTCGCGCTCGACAAGGCCGAGACGCGCCTGTACGTCTGCAACGGCCTGAGCGACGACCTCACGGTGATCGACGTCGCCGCCGCCAAGCCGCTGAAGACGATCGCCGTCGGACGCGTGCCGTACATGGCGGTGATCGTCGAATGAGGTTCTCGCGACGGTCGTGCGCCGTTGCGCTGCTGCTCGCGCTCGCCGGCGCCGCGGGTGCCGCGGGTGCCGCGGGTGCCGCGACCATGACCTACAAGGTGCTGCTGCTCGAACCGGCCGACGATCCGCGGCTCGAGCGCAGCGTCGTCGAACGCGCCTACCTCGGCCACGCAACGGGCCCGGCGTTCGACGGCCTCGACGTCGCCGTGAAGGAGGCGCAGTTCGAGCTCGACGCCGCCGGCGTCGCGGTGACGCTCGAGCGCCAGGCGGTCGCCGATGCCGCCGCGGCGCGCGACGCCGCCAGCCGCGCGCAGAAGGCCGGCGTGTCGGCGATCGTCGCCGACCTGCCCGACGATGCCCTGCTCGCCGCCGCCGACGCGACACCCTTGCCGGTGCTCGACGTGGGCGCCGCGGCCGATCGCTTGCGCGAGGGCGACTGCCGCGCGCGCGTGCTGCACCTGCTGCCCAGCGAGCGCATGCGCGCCGACGCGCTGGCGCAGACGCTGGTGGCCAGGCGCTGGAGCAGCGTGCTGCTGTTGGCCGGCCCGAGCGCGCTCGACGCGCAGCGCAGCGCGGTCGCGCAGGCGGCGATCAAGCGCTACGGCCTGAAGCTGCTGCAGGTGAAGCCGTTCAAGCTGTCGGCCGATCCGCGCGAGCGTGACCTGGCGAACCCGCTGTTGTTGACCGGCACCGCCAGTACCGGCAGCTACGACGTCGTGTGGGTGGTCGACAGCGATGGCGAGTTCGCACGCTCGCTGCCGTACCGCACCGCGCTGCCGCGGCCGGTGGTGGGCGATGCCGGGCTGGTCGCGCTGGCCTGGGCAGCGCAGTTCGAGCGCTTCGGCGCACCGCAGGTGTCGCGCCGTTTTGCCAGGGCCGCCGGCCGCGCGATGACGGCCAACGACTGGGCCGCCTGGATGGCGGGCAAGGCGATCGCCGCGGCCGCCGTCGCCGCGCCCAAGGGCCCCGCGACGGCGCTGGCGAAGGCGCTGCCCGCGCTCGAGCTCGACGGCTCGAAAGGCACGCCCCTGACCTTTCGCGCCTGGGACGGCCAGCTGCGCCAGCCAATGCTGCTCACCGATGGCCAGGGCGTGATCGCGCTGGCACCGGCCGACGGCGTGCTGCATCCGAAGAACAACCTCGACACGCTGGGTGCCGACGCGCCGGAGAAGCTGTGCAAGGCCAGGCCATGAGTGCGCTGGGCCGCTGCCAGGCGCGAATCGCGCAGCGCGCTGCGCGCAGGATGGTCCCATGAGCGACGAACCGCATCGGCATCGCGGCCTCCGGCATGCCTTGCAGGCGATGCGAGCGATCGTCTGGCGCGAACTGGCCAAGTTCAGCCGCCAGTACGGGCGCCTGGTGTCGGCGTTGGTGCGGCCGCTGCTGTGGCTGGCGGTGTTCGCGGCCGGCTTTCGCAACGTGTTCGGCGTCGCGATCGTCGAGCCGTACGACACCTACATCCCTTACGACGTCTACATCGCGCCGGGGCTGGTGGGCATGGTGCTGCTGTTCAACGGCATGCAGTCGAGCCTGGCGATGGTGTACGACCGCGAGATGGGCCTCATGCGGCTGCTGCTGACGGCGCCGCTGCCGCGCGCCTGGATCCTGCTGTCCAAGCTCACCGCCACCGCGGTGCTCTCGCTGGCGCAGGCGGCGGCGTTCGTGATCGTGGCGGCGTTGCTGGGCACGGCGCTGCCGGTGCTCGGGCCGCAGACACCGACGGTGCTGCTGGCGGCGGTGTGCTCGGCGCTGATGCTGGGCGCGCTCGGCCTGCTGCTGTCGGTGCACATCAAGCAGCTCGAGAACTTCGCCGGCACGATGAACTTCGTGATCTTTCCGATGTACTTCCTGTCGACCGCGCTGTACCCGCTGTGGAAGCTCGAGGAATCGGGCGCCGACTGGGTGTATCGCGTGGCGCAGGTCAATCCGTTCACGCACGCGGTGGAATGGATGCGCTTCGCGCTGTACGGCAAGGACGCGGGTGTCTCGCCGTACGTGGTGGTGGGCACGCTGCTGGCGTGCTTCGCGCTCGCCAGCTGGGGCTACGACCCCCAGCGCGGCTTCGGCGCCCTCACCAAGCGCGGAGGTCCACCATGACGCCCGAGCGCCGCAGGCTGGCGGCGGCACTGGCCGCGATGGCGATCGGCCCGGCGTTCGGCGCCGCGCGCGCGCAGTCCGGCGGCGGCTATCCGAGCCGGCCGATCTCGCTGTGGATTCCGTGGCCCGCCGGCGGCGCCACCGACCTGACGCTGCGCGTGCTGGCGGAGCTGGCGAGCCACCTGCTCGGCCAGAAGATCATCGTCGAGAACCGCTCGGGGGCCGGCGGCACGCTCGCGATGCCCGTGCTGCAGCAGGCCGCGCCCGACGGCTACACGATCGCGCAGATGCCGCAGCCGGTGTTCCGCGCGCCCTGGGTGCAGAAGCTCTCGTGGGATCCGATCCGCGACACCACGGCGATCATCCAGGTCAGCGGCGTCACCTTCGGCATCGTAGTGCCGAGCGCGAGCCCGTTCCGCTCGCTCGAAGACCTGCTGCAGTTCGCGCAGAAGCATCCGGGCGAGCTGACCGTGTCGACCAACGGCGTCGGCACCACGCCGCACCTGGTGATGGACGACCTGATGTCGCGTCGCCGCGCCACCTACGTGCACGTGCCCTACAAGGGCACGTCCGAGCAGATGATCGCGGTGTCGTCGGGCCAGGTGATGGTCGGCGTCAACTCCAACGGCTTCGCGCCTTTCGTCGACATCGGCAAGCTGCGCCTGCTGGTCACCTTCGGCGAGCGGCGCAGCAGCCGCTGGCCTCAGGTGCCGACGCTGAAGGAGCTGGGCTATGGCATCGTCGCCACGTCGCCCTACGGCCTGGCCGGCCCGCGCGGGCTGCCGGCCGCCGTCGTGCAGACGCTGCACCAGGCGTTCAAGAGCGCGATGTTCGACCCGCAGCACATCGCCGAGCTGGCCAAATACGATCAGGAGCTCGCGTACCTCGGCCCCGAGGACTACGCCCAGGTGATGCGCGAGGCCTACCAGGCCGAGCGGCGCATCGTCGAGCGACTCGGTCTGGCGCGGCCAGCCAGCTGACGGTGGGTGGCGCCGTGGAAAGCGGCCGGACGGCGGGCATCTGCGCCGCGCCCGGAAAACCGCCCACGTCTGGCGGAAACAGCGAGGCCTGCCAGGCCGTCAGGGCGACAGCAAGCGAGCCACGTCGTCGTGGCCGGTCTGGCGCGCGATGTCGAGCGCGCTCAGGCCACGGTCGTCGCGCAAATCGGCGCGCGCGCCGCGCTGCAGCAGCAGCCGCACCACCTCCGGCTGGCCCTGGCCCGCCGCCCACATCAGCGCCGTGAGCTGGTGCTCGTCGACGGCGTCGATCGCCACCCCGGCGTCGTGCAGCACGCCCACCACCTCGGCGTGTCCCTGCGCGGCGGCGTACATCCAGGCCGTCCGGTGCATGCGGTCCTGACCGTCGGTGCGCGCGCCGGCGGCCAGCAGCTCGCGCGCGATCGCCGCGTGGCCGCCGAAGGCGGCGGCCATCAGCGGCGTCACGCCTTCGAGCGAGGCCAGGTTGGCATCGGTGCCCGCGCGCAGCATCGTGCTGGCCAGCGGCGCCTGGCCCTTCTCGCAGGCCATCAGCAGCGCGGTCTTGCCCAGGCGGTTGCGCGAATTCGGCGCCGCGCCGTCGGCCAGCGCGCGCTGCACCGACGCCAGGTCGTTGTTGCGCGCTGCCACCAGCAGCTGCGCGTTGAGGTTCGGATTGGTCTGCGCCTGCGGCCACGCCAGCCCCACCCCGCACAACGCGGCCGTCACCGCCAGACCCCGGGCCGCCGCGCGACGCCAGGTTTTGATCTCACGCAACGATTTGATGTCGCCCATGTTCCACTCGGGAATCATTCCCGCTATTCTCGCTGCCCTGTGACGCGCGACCCGACCCCAGCCACTTGTCGTTGTTGGTGACTGTCGACGAGCCCTCCACGTTGCGGTGCCATCGGTGCCGCTGGGGTGCCGGTGCTCGACGACCGTTCGAACAACAGGAGACAGCAATGGCTATGTATGGTTCGCGCCTGAGGGCGCGCGCGGTAGCGGTGGCGGCATGGTGTGCGCTGGGCTCGACCGCTGCGCTGGCGCAGGAGATTCAGGGGGCGGGAGCCGTCAGCGGCGCGCCGGTGCCCAAGAGCATCTCGGTGTCGCAGTCGCGCCTCGACGGCGCCGCCAACGACAGCGCCAACTTCCTGCATTCCAACGGCAGCTATGCGCAGACGCGCTACTACGCGGCCAGCCAGATCAACAAGGGCAACGTCGCCGGGCTGAAGCCGGCGTTCGTGTTCCAGACCGAGGTGCTGGAGTCGATGGAGACGGCGCCGATCGTGGTCGACGGCATCATGTACCTGACCACGTCGTACAACCACATCTACGCGATCGACGCGACCACCGGCCAGGAGTACTGGCACTACAAGCACAAGCAAGGCCCGGTCACCACCTACTGCTGCGGCCCCAACAACCGCGGCGTGGCTGTTCTGAACGACCGTGTCTACATGGGCACCCTCGACGCCAAGCTGCTGGCGCTCGACGCCAAGACCGGCAAGGTGCTGTGGAGCACGCAGATCGCCGACCCCGAGCTCGGCTACAGCGAGACGATGGCCCCGGTGGCGGTGAACGGCAAGATCCTGATCGGCACCAACGGTGGCGAGTACGGCATCCGCGGCTTCGTCAAGGCGTACGACGCCAACGACGGCAAGCTGTTGTGGACGTTCCACACCATTCCCGACAAGGGCCACGAAGGCGTGTGGGCGGTCAACGACGCCACCGGGCGCAACATGCTGCGCGACATCGCGGCCGAGAAGAAGCAGTTCGCCGACAAGGGCGGCGACTTCTACAAGACGCTCGGCGGCGGCGTGTGGATGGCGCCGGCGGTCGACAAGGACGCCAACATGGCGTTCTTCGTCGTCGGCAACCCGAGCCCCGACCTCTACGGCAAGGAGCGCCCGGGCGACAACCTGTACACCGACTCGATCGTCGCGATCGACCTCAACAGCGGCGCCTACAAGTGGCACTACCAGTATGTCTCGCACGACGTGTGGGACCTCGACGCGGTGTCGCCGGTGATCCTCACCGAGGCCAAGGACAAGGCGGGCAACATGCGCAAGGTGGCGATCCATGGCGGCAAGACCGGGCACGTCTACGTGCACGACCGCGCCACCGGCGAGCTGATCCGCTTCTCCGAGGCGATGGTGCCGCAGGAGAACATGTGGGTGCTGCCCACCGCCAACGGGGCGCGCATGCTGCCCGGCGCCAACGGCGGCGTCGAGTGGAGTCCGATGGCGTTCAACCCGAAAACGCGCCTGGCCTACGCGGCCAACCTGCACCAGCCGATGACGTATCACGTCGAGGAAGCCAGGTACCCCGGCGGCAAGCTGTGGCTCGGCGGCGCGTTCAAGGTGATCCCCAGCGAGAAGCAGTGGGGCCGCCTGGCCGCGGTGAACATCGACACCGGCAAGATGGAGTGGAAGGTCGACACCGACCAGCCGCTGATCGGCGGCGTGCTCGCCACCGCGGGCGACCTGGTGTTCAACGGCGAGGGCAACGGCTGGTTCAGCGCGTTCGACGCCGGCAACGGCAAGAAGCTGTGGAGCTTCAACTGCGGAGCCGGCGTCAATGCGCCGGCGGTCAGCTACACGGTCGGCGGCAAGCAGTACGTCGCCGTGGCCGCTGGTGGCAACACACAGCTCGACTTCAAGCGCGGCAACTCGGTGTTCGTGTTCGCATTGCCTTGACCACCCCCGAGGCGGCCTAGCTGCCGCCTCCCCCTCAAGAGGGCAACACCTGCGGACCGGCAGAGCCGGATCCGCGGTGTTTGCTTGGGCACCTGCGGGCATGCGAGGTGCGGCTGTTTGCATGGCATGCTTCTTCGATGAAATCGATCAGAACAATGGTCGCGCTGCTGTGTGCCAGCGCGTTTCAGGTGTCCGTCTTTGCCCAGACAGCGCCACCGAAGGCCGCGCTTTGCGCGGCCTGCCACGGCCCGGACGGCAACGCGACGATTCCCGCCAACCCGATCCTCGCCGGCCAGACCTCGCGCTACCTGTACCTGCAGCTGCGCGACTTCCAGGAGGGCCGGCGCGAGGACCCGCAGATGTCGCCGATGGTCAAGGACCTGACGCGCGACGAGATGCACGAGCTATCCAACTACTTCTCAGCCCAGAAGCCCGCACCGCAGCCGTTCAAAGTCGACTCCGAGAAAGCCAAGCTCGGTCGCGCCAAGGCCGACGAGACGCTGTGCACGATGTGCCACCTCGGCGGCTTCGCCGGCCAGAACGAAATCCCGCGCGTCGCCGGCCAGAACTACGACTACATCGTCAAGCAGCTGCGCGACTTCAAGGACAGGAAGCGCACCAACGACGCCGGCAACATGACCAGCGTGGCGCGCACGCTGAACGAGGTCGACATCGAGAACCTCGGGCATTACCTGGCGGGCCTGTAGCGTTCACAGGTCGTACCACCCGATGCCGATGATCGCGCCGTTGCGCGTAGCGCCGTCGGCACGCTCGCGCTGCAGCGAGAAGTCGATCGCCAAGCGCTCGCGCTTGACCCAATAGCGCACGCCGCCGTGCGCGAACGTGGTGTTGCGGTCGCGCGCCAGCTCGCCGAACAGCCGCGTGCGACGCCACACCTCGCGCTCGAGTGCCATCGCGACGCCCCAGCTGGGGCGCTCGGTGCCCTGCCCCCCGCGGCTGGCGTTCAGATGCACGAAGCCATCACCCTCCCACAACGACACCGACAGCGGCAGCTTCACGCTCCACTCGTCGCGCCGCCAGCCACTGTCCGCGCCCTTCGCGCCGGTGTAGGTCAGCACCACGCCCCAGCCATAGCCGTCGCGGGCGATGTGGTTGAACAACTGCTTGAACTCGAGCTCGGCCTGGGTGGACCAGCCGTCGCCACCGCGATCGTCGGCGCGCGCCATCTCCAGTTGCAGCGTGGTGGTCGGCTGAAAGGCATATTCCGGCGCCACGTTGACCGTGCGCCGCGAGCCCAGGCGGGTGGCCCAGGACTCGACCGACCAGGTACCCTCGTCGTCTTCGTCGGCCACCGCGACCCAGGTGGCTTGATAGGGGCGGTCGTTGCCCAAGGCATCGCCGGCACCCACAGCGAGTGCAAGCAGCAGGAAGGCCGGCCGGACTGCGGGAAGACGAAGTGCGATCAGCGCAGGCCCTTCGGGGCCTTTGGCTCAGCGCCCTTGGAGCGGACTGCGTTCGCGCAGGCCCTGTGCTTTCGAACCCTGACAAGACGCCTCATCCGATCGCCTCGCTGGAGGAGGCGCCACACTAGCACGGGAGGTCTGATCGCTCCGCGTCTGCCTGTTCGCAAAGCGCGAAGCGCAAGATCGGGATAGGACAGCGCGTCGACCCGGCTCGACTCGGCAACGGGTGACCAATATCGCCGGAGGCAACAACCGACAGGACAACGTCAGGCTTGCACGATGAACCCACCTTCGGACCTACCGACTGCTCATTGGCCGTACCTTGAAGCCCTGGTGCGACTCGCGCTCGCGCTGGCACTGGGGCTGCTGGTGGGCCTGGAGCGGGAGCGCCGAGGGAAGGAGGCGGGACTGCGCACATTCGGGTTCATTGCGCTGCTCGGCGGGATGGCGGGGTCGATCGGCGCCGATGGAATCGCGATCCTCACATTGGGTCTGGTCGGGCTGCTCACGATTCCGTTGAACGTCCAGACGCTGCGGGCTGGCAACGGCACGGAGCTGACGACGTCCGCCGCCATGATGGTCACCTGCATGTCCGGGATCTTGTGCGGCCAAGGGCACACGGTCACTCCTGCGGCGGTGATGGTCGGCACCACCGCCCTGTTGGCCTAGAAGGATCGACTGGCGGGCCTGTCGATGGGCCTGAGCGAAGGCGAGCTGCGTTCGGCGCTCTTGTTGGCCATCTTGGCGCTGGTCATCTACCCGGCCTTGCCGGTCGGGTCGGTGGGTCCCTGGCAACTGATCGAGCCGCGCGCTGCGTGGGTCACGGTGATCCTCGTCGCCAGCATCGGCTTCGTCAACTACATCCTCTGGAAGCTGTACGGCGCGAAAGGCATCGAGCTGTCCGGTTTCTTCGGCGGGCTGGTCAACAGCAACTTCACCGTGATCGAGATGTCGTAGCGGGTGCGTGAGTCGAGCGGGCAGTTCGCTGCCTCCGCCTATCGCGGCATCCTCGTGGCGGTTGCCGCCATGGTGGTGCGCAATGCCACGCTGCTGCTCGTGCTGGCACCGCTCGCGCTGCTCAACGCTGCGGGCGCGTTCTCGCTGATGATCGCCTCCAACGCGCTACTCGTGCTGCGCAGTCACCTGCAGCATCGCCATTCGCCGGTCCCGGAATCGCCGACGCTCGCGCTGACGCTGCCGTTCTCGCTGCCCGTCGCATTGCGCTACGGCGCGCTGTTTCTGGTGCTGCACGTCGTCGGCCAGATCATGCAGCGCTTCTTCGGAGAGGCAGGGTTCTACATCGTCACCGCGGTGGGCGGCCTGTTGTCCAGTGCCAGCGCCGTCGCCGCGGCCGCCAGCATGGCCTCACAAGGCGCGATCACGGCGCACGTCGCCGGCACGGGTGCGATCATCGCGTCGCTGACCAGCATTGCGTTCAGCCTGTCGTTCGTGCTGCGCACCCATGAGCGCGACCTCATCCGCCGCGTGGCCATCGCGGCGGTGTGCATCGCGATGGCCGGCGCCGTGGGGATCGCGCTCAGCAAGCAGCTGCGCGTGCTGTATGAACGGCTGGCAGTCTCGGACCCGTACCGGACTCTGTCCGTTGTTGCCGCACTCTAATGGCCATCTGGCGTCCACGCTGCGTCAGCCCGGCGCCAGCCCGTGGCGCTGCGCAGCGCGCAGCATCTCGATCGCGGTGTCGGCGCCCAGCTTCTGTCGCACGATCGACTGGTAGTTCGCCACCGTCTTCGCGCTCAGTTGCAGTCGCCGACCCACCTCGTCGAGCGAGCAGCCCTGCGCCAGCAGCTGCAGCACCTCGGCCTCGCGCGGCGCCAGCACCACCGCCGCAGGCGTCGCGGCCAGGTCGGCCACGTCGGCCGACAGCACTGGGCGCTCGCCGGCAGCAACGCGGCGCACCGCGTCGATCAACACCTGCGGTGCGCTGCTCTTGGTCACGAAGCCGGCCGCGCCCGCGCGCAGCGCCTGACTCACCATGGCCGGACTGTCGTGCATCGTGAACACCAGCGTGCGCAAGCCGGGGCACGCCTGCGCCGCATGGCGCAGCACCGCGAGGCCGCCGCAGCCTGGCATCGAGAGGTCGAGCACCAGCACGTCCACGGCCAGGACCCCGGCATCGAGCAAGGCGCGCACGCTCTCGCCGTCGCTGCACTCGCCGACGACCACGACGTCAGGGCACGACTCGAGAAGGCGCCGATAGCCCTCGCGCACGACGGCGTGGTCGTCGGCCAGCAGCACGCGCAACGGCGCGCGCTCAGGCGGCGAATCCATCGACCACCTCGTCGCCGCGCGCCATCGGTTGCAGGCGGAAGCGCGCGCGCAGACATGCGCCCGGAGCAGGACCGACGGCTGCAATATCGCACTCGAGGTCCGCGCCGAGCGCCCACACCCGCTGGCGGATGCCGGCCAGCCCATTGCCCCGCTGCAGCGCGATCTGCAACGAGCCGATGCCGGCCCCGTCGTCGCTCACCTGCCACTGCAGCATGTCGCCATCGGCGCGCCGCTGCAGGGTCAACTGCAGGGTTGCGGTGGAGGCGCCCGCGTGCCGCGCCACGTTGGTCAGCGCCTCCTGGCTGATGCGATACAGCGCCAGGCACAGCTCGTGCGGCAGCGCGCAGTCGCGCGCCTGCTGCGGCGCCGGCCAGTCGAGCGCGGCGCCATCGGCATAGTGACGCAGCGCGAGCTCGAAGCGCACCGCCTGCCCCGGCGACGCGTTCCAGGCCTGCACCAGACCATCGAGCAATTGCTGCAGGGCCCACAGATCCGCTGCGCCGTCGCTGCCGCCGGCCGGCCGCAGGCGCGACAGCAGCGAGCGGATCTCGGCCTGCAACGCCGCGCATTGCGCCGCCATCGCCGTCAGCACCGCCGTGGCCTGGGCGTCACCGGCATGACGCTGCGACAGCCAGGCCGCGTCGGCACGCAGCGCCGTCAACCGCTGGCCGAACTCGTCGTGCAGCTCGCGCGCGATGCGCTGGCGCTCGTCCTCCTGCAGCGTCAGCACCTGGCGGCTCAGCGCGCGACGCTGCTGCTCGGCGGCCTCGAGCGCCGCGGCCAGTTCGCGCAGCGCACCGGTGATCGCCTGCAGCTCGCCGATCGGCATCGGCGGCAACGCGCGCAGCGCGCGCGCATCGTCGTCGCGCAGCGCGCCGATCGCGCGCAGCAACGCGTGCATCGGCCGCAGCGAGTGGTGCACGCTCGAGCCGAGGGCCAGCAGCAGCGCCACGCTGCCCAACGCGCCGAGGCCGAGCAACGCGGCCAGGTTGGTCACCGCTTCGGCCCGCTCGCTGTCGTGCGACGCGGCGACCGTCACCGTCCACGACCGGCCGTCCGGGCGCGGCAGCGGCCACGTCACCGGCGCCGGCTCGTGCGCCGGCAGCAGGGCGCGATGCCACTGCACCAGCCACGACAGCGGGGCACCCAACGGTTCGTCGGCGGCCGTGGCCAGCACGACGCGGCCGTCGGCATCGCGCACGCTGAGCGACAGGTGCCGCGGCGCGTGCGCCTGCACGCTGCGCTGCAGCTCGGCGACCAATTCGCTGTCGCTGGCCGACGACGGTTGCGCCAGCCGCGCCACCAGTTGCGCCATCGCGTGCGCCGCAGCGACCTCCTGCTCCATGTCGAGGCCGGCGCGCTGCAGGCCGAGCCACAGCATCAGCAACCACGCGCCGAGCGCCACCCAGCCGGCACGGCGCAACACCAGTCGCGGCAGGTCGAGCGGTCGGGGGTCGGCGGCGGTCATCGCAGATGCGGTCGGGAATTGTTCCCATGCGCGACAGTCCCGAGACAAGGACCACCTGCGCGCACGCAGACTCGCATTGTTCACGAGGAGGAGACACATGCGCATGGGGGCTCACCCCACGGCAGGCCTGTCGGCGCTGCTGTGCGGCGCCGCGGTCGCACAGGCGCAACCGCAGCCGGAGCCGGCACCGCAAACGGTGGAGGTGATCGGCGTGGCGCCACTGCCGGGCGTCAACGTGCCGAAGGATCGCATCCCGGCCAACGCGCAGTCCGCCCGCGCCGCCGACATCGACCGCAGCCAGGCGCTGGACCTGACTCAGTTCATGAACCGGCGCCTCGGCAGCGTCACCATCAACGAGATCCAGAACAACCCGTTCCAGCCCGACATCAACTTCCGCGGCTTCACCGCGTCGCCGCTGCTCGGCACGCAACAGGGCCTGTCGGTGTACTTCGACGGCGTGCGCATGAACCAGCCGTTTGGCGACGTGGTCAGCTGGGATCTGATGCCCAGGTCGGCGATCTCGTCGCTGGTGCTGAACCCGGGCTCCAACCCGCTGTTCGGCCTCAACACACTGGGCGGCGCCCTCGCCATCCAGACCAAGGACGGCCTCAAGTTCCCCGGCACGTCGGTGCAGGTGCTCGGCGGCTCGTACGGACGCGCCGCGATCGAGTTCGAGACCGGCGGCAGTCGCGACGACGGCCTGCACTGGTTCGTCACCGGCAACCGCTTTCACGAGAACGGCTGGCGCAACGATTCGCCGTCGGGCGTGTCGCAGCTGTTCGGCAAGGTCGGTCGGCGCAGCGGCAACACCGACCTCGCGCTGAGTGCGGCGCTGGCCAGCACCGACCTCAACGGCAACGGCCTGCAGGAGCAACGCTTCCTCGAGCGCGACTGGGCCAGCGTCTACACCAAGCCCGACAACACGCAGAATCGTTCGGCGCTGCTCAACCTGGCGCTGAACCAGGGCCTCACCACGCAATGGTCGCTGGCTGGCAATGTGTACTGGCGGCGCATCAAGACCACCACCTACAATGGCGACATCAACGACGACTCGCTCGACCAGTCGGTGTACCAGCCGACGCCGGCCGAGCAGGCCGCGCTCGCGGCCGCCGGCTACACCGGCTTTCCGACCTCGGGTGCGAACGCGAGCAACACGCCGTTCCCGTTCTGGCGCTGCATCGCCAACGCACTGCTGGTCGACGAGCCGGCCGAGAAGTGCAACGGCGTGATCAACCAGACGCGCACCGATCAGACCCAGACCGGGATCACGCTGCAGGCGGTCTACGATGGCCCGTTGCTCGGCGTGCCGAGCCAATCGTTCGTCGGCGCGGCGCTCGACGCCAGCCGCAGCCACTTCACGCAGGGCTCCGAACTCGGCTACCTCAACCCCGACCGCTCGGTCACCGGCGTCGGCGCATTCGGCGACGGTGTCAGCGGCGGCACCATCGACGGCGAGCCCTACGACACGCGGGTCGACCTGACCGGTCGCACGCGCACCTGGAGCGTCTATGGCAGCAGCATCCTGGCGGTGGGCGCAACGACGCATCTCACCGTGTCGGGCCGCTACAACCACGTGACGGTGCGCAACAGCGATGCCATCAACCCGGGCGGCGGGCCAGGATCGCTCGACGGCGATCACACCTTCGCGCGCTTCAACCCGGCCATCGGTCTGACCTTCAGCGCCAGCCCGCAGCTCAACGCCTACGTCGGCGTCAACCAGGGCAGCCGCGCGCCATCGTCGGTCGAGCTCGGCTGCGCCGACCCGAACAATCCGTGCAAGCTGCCGAACGCGTTCGCCGGCGATCCGCCGCTGAAGCAGGTGGTGACCACCACCGTCGAGGCCGGCGTGCGCGGCAGCGTGGCCGGCGCGTATGCGTGGAGCGTCGGTCTCTTTCGCTCGGTGAACAAGGACGACCTGCTGTTCGTCTCCGACAACGCGTCGGGCTTCGGCTACTTCAAGAACTTCGGCAAAACGCGGCGCCAGGGCATCGAGCTCGGCGCCAGCGCGCAGCCGACGCGCGCGCTCGTCGTCGGTGCGCAGTACACCTGGCTCGACGCCACGTTCCAGAGCACCGAGGTGCTCGACGGTTCAGCCAACAGCAGCAACGACTCGGCGCAGGCGGGCTTCCCCGGCACCGAAGGCACCATCACCATCAACCCGGGCGACCGCATCCCGCTGATCCCGCGGCAGTCGCTCAAGCTGTACGCCGACCTCGACGTCGGCGACGCGTGGCAGCTCGGTGCCGACGTCGTCGCGGTCGACCCATCGATCGCGCGCGGCAACGAGAACGGCCAGCACCAGCCCGATGGCGTCTACTACCTCGGCTCCGGGAGCAACCCCGGCTACGCAGTGCTGAACCTGCGCGCGGAATACCGGCCGATGAAGGGCCTCAAGCTGTTCGGGCAGATCAGCAACCTGTTCGACCATCGTTACAGCACCGCCGCGCAGCTCGGCGCCACCGGCTTCAACGACGCCGGCAACTTCCAGGCGCGCCCGTTCCCGGTCAACGCCAACGGCGACTTCCCGCTGCGCAGCGCCACTTTCTACTCGCCGGGCGCACCGCGCACGTTCAGCATCGGCATGCGGTACTGGTTCTAGCGCCGTTCAACGCCGCTCGGTTCGTTGATGCCGCGCAAGCGCGCCGTGCCCGGGTCGCCTGTGCGTGCCGCGCAATGCCGGACAATCGCGCGATCCTGGCCGTACCGACGCCGACCTTGCACCGCATGCGCAACACCACCGTGCTTCGACGAGGCCTGCGCATGTGCGTGGCCATCGCATTGCCCTTGCTGGTCATCGCCTGTGCGACGCCGATTCCCGACGGTGAGGCCGGGCAGCCGCTGACGGTGCGCCTGCCGCTGCGCAACGCCCACGTCAGCGACGGGCGCGCGGGGTTCGCCGCCGCGTTCCAGCGCGAGCTCGTCGCGTCGCCGCCCGCGACCCGCCCCGACGCGGCCCCTTACCTGCGCCTGGACACCCCCAGCGACGCCAATGCGAGCGCGCCGGCGCGAGCCGACCTGCGGCGCACGTCGGTGCTGATCGTGCCCGGCCTGTTCGGCGACTGCGTCGATACGCAGGCGGTGCCGTTCGGCGATGGCGTCGTGCGCTCGCGCGACGACCAGTACACGCAGGCCTACCGCATCTACGACGACCTCGGTCTGGCCGGCATCCGCGCACTCAAGGTGCCGGGCCGCGCGTCGAGCACCGCCAACGGCGAGATCGTCGCGCGCGAGCTGGTCGCCGAAGCCGGCCGTGGCGACGTCGACCGCATCGTGCTGATCGGCTACTCCAAAGGCGTGCCCGACATGCTCGAGGGCCTGGCCGGGTTGCAGCGCGACGGCCGGGTGCCGGCGAAGTTGAAGTCCGTGGTCAGCGTCGCCGGGGTGGTGATGGGCACGCCGCTGGCCGACAAGTTCGCCTCGCTGTACGACGCCATCAGCGGTGCGATGGAGCTCGCCGGCTGCCCGCCATCGACCGGCGGCGAAGTGCAAAGCATGATGCGGCCGCTGCGCGGCGCGTGGCTGGCCGATGCCGTGCTGCCATCGACGCCAAGCTACTACTCGATCGTCGGCCACGCCGACCGCGACGACGTTGCGCTGGCGCTGCGCGGCTTCTTCGACCGGTTGAGCGCCCTGGACCGGCGCACCGACGGCCAGGTGCTGCTGCCCGACGCGATCCTGCCCGACAGCACGTTGCTGGCGGTGGCGAACTCCGACCACTGGAACTTCGTGCTGCCGTTCGCCCGCAGCCCGCGGCGCATCGTGCAGGCGCAGCTCGCATCGGGTCGCGACTTCCCGCGCGAGGCGCTGCTGCGCGCGATCGTGCGCACCGTGACGGCGCCGCCGAACTGACGCCCGCGTCGCTTCAGAACTTCTGCAGCCAGCGCACCGACAACAGTCCGTTGCGCGGCGCGCCGGGCTCGAAGAAGCGGCGATTGGCCTCGTTGACGATCACGCTGCCGGAGTAGCGGATGTCGAACAGGTTGTCCACGCGCGCCAGCAACTGCAGCGTGCCCCCGTCGGTGACGCGCCAGTCGGCGCCCCAGCGCAGCGCGACGACACCGAAACCGGCCGCGAAGTCGCTGTTGAGGTCATCGACGGCGGTCGAACCCTGCGCCCGCCACTCGGCAGCGAACTCGCCGGGTACCATGCCGCCCGGGCGCCACGCCAGCTCGGCGCCGCCGAAGATCCGTTGCGTGCCGGCGATGCGGTTGCCCGGCAACGCCGGGGCGAGATTCTGACCGTTGGGCAGCGCAGCGGTCGGCAGCGTGCAGGGTGGAACGCCGGTGCACGTGAGGAAGCGGTCGCGGTAGGTGGCATCGAGCAGCGTGAGGCTGGCCAGAGCGCGCAGGCCCGCTGCGATGCGCCAGGTCACGGCACCTTCCGCGCCATAGCGCTGCGTGCGCCCGACGTTCTGAAACGCCGCGCGGCCGCCGGAGTTGGTGGCCACGCCGATCTCGTTCTCGGTGTTGATCAGGAACAGCGCGGCATCGAGGTCCACGGCATCGCCGCGCCACTTGCTGCCGAGCTCGTATTGATCGCTGGTCTGGCCTTGCAGGCCCGAGTTGAAGCCCGGGCTGCCATCGGGCTTGTAGGCCAGCTCGGTCTGCGTCGGCGACTCGAAGCCGCGCGCCATGCTGGCATGCAACGTCCATTGCGGGCCGGCGCGGAGGCGCACACCGATCACCGGGTTGGTGTAGCTGAACTTCAGCGAGCCGGAGTCGTTGCCGTTGCCGGGCACGATGTAGTGGTCGTCGACCTGCATCTTGACCTGTCCGCTGCGCACGCCGCCGACCAGCTGCCAGTCGCTGGACAGCGGTGTCTCGAACTGCCCGTACACGTCGGTGGAGGTGGCACGGTCCGTCTCGTCGCGGCGCAGGTTGCCCTGCACGCCGAGCGTCTGGCTGGGCGGGGTGCCGATGAAGTTCTCGTAGCCCTTGCGGTCGTCGACCTGGCGTTCCTGGTTGACGCCGACCACGAGATCGGTCTGGCCGAAGCGCATTGATGCGCGCGCGTCGATGCCGTCGTAGTCGCGGTCGAAGTCGACCACGCCACCGCTGTGGCTGGGTGGCGCCTGCGTGGCCGGCGCGATCGGCAGGTACTGCGTGACGCTGCGCGTGCCGACGTACGCGGTCACGTTGGTCTCGACCAGGCCCTGCTCGTTGCCGAAACGGTGCTGCCAATTGACCCCGCCTTGGGTCTGGTCGATCGACTTGCGGGTGTTGAACTGCGTGGCCAGCGGCGACGTCTGCAGCGGGTTGGCGTTGAACTGCGCGCGATTCAGGCCCAGCGGATCCTGGGCGTCCTGCGACTGGTCCGACACCAGCAGGGTCACCGTGTCGGCGTCGCCGCGCCAGCCGAGGCGCACGTTGCCGAGCGAGCGGTCGGCTTCGCTCTGCGGACGAAAGCCGTTGATCATGAAGCGCGTGAAGTCGGCGCGCAGGTCGAAGCCGCCATCGAGCGGCGTGGCCACGGCGACGCGGCCCTGGCGCAGCCCGAAGCTGCCGCCGTCGTAGGCGGCCTCGAATTCGCGCTCGCGCACCGGCGCCGTGAACAGCGCGATCACCCCGCCGGAGCTGTTGCCGTACAGCACCGAGAACGGGCCGCGCAGCACCTCGATGCGCGAGGCACCCGCGAGGTCGAAGTGCGCCACCTGCCCCTGGCCGTCGGGCATCGTGGCCGGGATGCCGTCGGTGTAGAGGCGCAGGCCGCGCACGCCGAAGGTGGCGCGCGCGCCGAAGCCGCGCGAGCTGATCTGCAGGTCCTGCGCGTAGTTGTTGCGGTTGGCCACCGCGAGCCCCGGCACGCGCCACATCGCCTCCGACAGGTTGACCATCGGCCCGCTGCTGCGCAGTGCCTGCGCGTCGACCACGCCGATCGCGTACGGCGCGTCGAGCACCTGCTGAGCCCGCATCGAGCCGGTGACGACGACGGTCTGCGCCGCCTCGGCTGGCGTGCCGTCGCTCTGCGCCCAGGCGGTGCCGCCGACCGCGGTGGCCACGAGTGCCAGACAGAGGCCGCCCAGCGGTGTGCGGCGAAGGCGAGCCGGCATCGTTCCTCCTCCCCGAGGCAAAGGGCGCCATCAGACCGGTCGGCGCCGGCAGCGCCAAGCCTCGCTAACACCTAGAGAAAATCTGCAGCGGACCGCGCCGCCGTCAGGGCGCGCAGCTGCGAAAGCCGACGAACGCCGCGTCGTGCTCGGGCCCGCTGAAGGTGCGCGCCTTCGGGTGCTTGAGCCGCGGCACCGTCATCACCGAGCCGCCGCGGCTGACGCGCAGCGTGCGCGGAGCGCCGCCCGCGCTCGACACCGTGCTCCAGGTCGGCGCGAGCTGCGCTGCGTCGTCGCTCCAGCGGGTCGCGCGCCCGGCCATCCACTCGTGCACGTCGCCCCATACGAATCCGCGCGAGACGCCGGTGCTGGCTGCGATCTCCCATTCGGGCTCGGTGGGCAGTCGGCGCGATGCCCAGCGACACCAGGCGTCGGCCTCGTGCCAGCCCACGTGTGCCACCGCCTGCGTGGCCGCCACGCGCTGCAGCTGGCCGGCGCGCTGCGCCAGCACGGCGGGCCCCATCTGCTCGACGTAGCGCGGCGCGCGGCGTTGCGTGCGCTCGAGCCAGGCCCACCCGGCCTGGCTCCACCAGCGCGGCTCGTCGTAGCCGCCGTCGTCGACGAACTCGACGAACTGCGCCCACTGCACCGGCTGCGCGTCGATCTCGAATTCCGGCACCGGCTCGTCGTGCGCCCAGCGCTCGTTGTCGGGCACGAAGCCGCCGCGCGGCGTGCCGAGCTCGACGTGCTGCGCGCCGAACCACAACGGCTCGCGGCGCACCCGCGACGGCCAGATCGGCCACAGGTCCCTGGCGGCCTCGCTGCGCAGCCCGACCGCCTGCGCCATCGCCGCCAGCGTCTCGGCCACGCCGTCCTCGTGCGCGAGCGCGAGGCGGAACAACTGCAAACCCTTGTCGTCCTCCGGCGCACGCTCGAGCAGCTCGAGCGTGGCGTCGAGCGTGGCCGCCAGGTAGTCGCGCAGGTGCGCGTCGGCCACGTCGGTGTCGCGCCAGCGCTGCTCGCGGTTGCTGAGGGTGGGGTCGAACCAGGCGTCGGCGCGTGGCTCGATCGACGCCAGCGTCGCCGCGCCGGCGCCGCCCTGCGCGCGGCGCAGGTTGCGCGCGATGGCGCACTCCTGGAACCAGGCCACGTGGCCGACCAGCCACAGTGGCGGCTCGAACTCGGCGCGCGCCGCGTCGACATCGGCGCCCTTGAAGGCGCTCAGCCAGCGCAACGTACGGTTGCGCGCGTCGATCAGCGCCAGCGACAGCAACTCGCGCCCGGCCCGCCGCATCGCATAGGGGTCGTGGATGGTCGCCGCGGCGGGCGACAGCGAGCGCGTCACACGCGTTCGAGCGCTACGCGCGCTCGATGCGCGCGTAGGCCGAATGATTGTGGATCGACTCGAAGTTCTCCACGTCGACGCCGTAGCGACCGATGCGCGCATCGGCGTTCAGGCGCAACGCGACGTCGCGCACCAGGTCCTCGACGAACTTCGGGTTCTCGTAGGCGCGCTCGGTGATCCACTTCTCGTCGGGGCGCTTCAGCAGTGGCCAGATCTCGCTCGACGCGGCGTCCTCGGCGAAACGCACCTGCTCGTGCCACGCCACCGGCTGCAGCTGTTCGATGCGGATCGTCACCAGCGAGCGCTGGTTGTGCGCGCCGTAGTCGGCGATCTCCTTGCTGCAGGGGCACAGGCTCTTGACCGGCACGCCGACTTCGCTCCACACGGTGGTGGTGCCGCCGCGCGCCTCGGCGATCCAGCGTCCCTGGTAGTCGAGCAGGCTCTGCACGCCAGACACCGGCGCGCGCTTGCGCAAGAAGAACGAGAAGCGCGCGTCGATGCGCCCCTCCTGCGCGCCCAGCAGCTCGAGCATGCGCGCCAGCTGCGCCCGCAGGCCGGCGGCTTCGAGCGGCGCGTCGAGCGCGTCGAGCCAGGCGACGAAGCGCGACATGTGGGTGCCCTTGACGTCGGCCGGCAGCGCGACGTCGAGGTCCCACTGCGCGGTCGTTGCTTGCGCCGCGCCGGCGACCACGATCGTCAGCGGGTAGCGCACGTCCTTGACGCCGACGCGCTGGATCGCCACACGGCGGTCGTCGCGGCCGCTTTGCGTGTCGGGGATGTGCAGAGCGTCGGTGAGGTTGGTCATTGCAGCGGACGGGTGCGGCAAGGGTGCCGCTGGCGGCCATTGTCGCCGTTGTTGCACCGGCCGTCGTGTCGCGCCCGCATCAACCCCGCGATCGGCGGGCCTGGCGGCTCGTGGCTAGAGGTTCACCGCCGGCCGCACGACCGCCAGCTTGGCGCCGAAGCGGCGCTGGATCGACTGTTCGATGCCCGCGGCGTCGAGCCCGAGCAGCGCCTGCAGCTTGCCCGGGTCTCCGTGGTCGATGAATTCATCGGGCAGCCCGAGCTGCAGCAACGGCACGCTCACGCCGGCCTTGGCCAGGCACTCGAGCACCGCGCTGCCGGCACCGCCCATGATCGCGCCCTCCTCGAGGGTGACCAGCGCGTCGTGCTCGCGAGCAAGTTTGAGCACCAGCGCTTCATCGAGCGGCTTGACGAAACGCATGTTGGCCACCGTGGCGTCGAGCTTGTCGGCCGCCTGCAGCGCCGGGTACAGCAGCGGGCCGAAGGCGAGGATCGCGATGCGCCGCCCGTTGCCGCGTGCCAGCGTCGACTCGCGCCGCAGCTCGGCCTGGCCCCACGGCAGCGTGTCGAGCGTCGGCGCCACCGCCACGCCGACGCCGGCGCCGCGCGGGTAGCGCACCGCCACCGGGTGGTCCTGCGCGAAGGCGCTCGACAGCGCCTGCCGGCACTCGTTCTCGTCGGCCGGCGCGAGCAGGCTCATGTTGGGCACGCAACGGATGTAGGCGATGTCGAACGCACCGCAGTGCGTGGCCCCGTCGGCGCCGACGATGCCGGCGCGGTCGAGCGCGAACACGACCGGCAGCTTCTGGATCGCCACGTCGTGGATCATCTGGTCGTAGCCGCGCTGCAGGAAGGTCGAGTAGATCGCGACCACGGGCTTCAGGCCCTCGCAGGCGAGGCCGGCGGCGAACGTCACCGCGTGCTGCTCGGCGATGCCGACGTCGTGGTAGCGCGTCGGAAACCGCTTCTCGAACTCGACCATGCCCGAGCCCTCGCGCATCGCCGGCGTGATGCCCACCAGCCGTGCATCGGCTTCGGCCTGGTCGCACAACCACTGCCCGAACACCTGCGTGAACGTGAGCTTCGGCGGCGTCGCGGGCTTGACCAGGCCGATCGCCGGATCGAACTTGCCCGGTCCGTGGTAGTTGACCGGGTCGGCCTCGGCGAGCTTGTAGCCCATGCCCTTCTTGGTCACCACGTGCAGGAACTGCGGGCCCTTCTTGTCGCGCAGGTTCTGCAGCGTCGGGATCAGCGAGTCGAGGTCGTGGCCATCGATCGGGCCGACATAGGTGAGGCCGAGCTCCTCGAAGATCGTGCTCGGCACCACCAGGCCCTTGGTGTGCTCCTCGAACTTGCGCGCCAGGTCGTACAGCGGCGTGTTCTTCAGCACCTGCTTGGCACCTTCGCGCGCGGCGGTGTAGAACTTGCCGCTCATCAGGCGCGCCAGGTACTTGTTGAGCGCACCGACCGGCGGGCTGATCGACATGTCGTTGTCGTTCAGGATCACCAGCATGTCGGCGTGGCCGAGGCCATGGTTGGAGCCGGCGTTGTTGAGCGCCTCGAACGCCATGCCGCCGGACAGCGCGCCATCGCCGATCACCGCCACGGCCTTGCGGTCTTCGCCCTTGAGCTTGGCGCCCAGCGCCATGCCGAGCGCGGCCGAGATCGAGGTCGACGAATGCGCGGTGCCGAAGGTGTCGTACTCGCTCTCGTCGCGGCGCGGGAAGCCGCTGATGCCGCCCAACTGGCGCAGCGTGCCCATGCGCTCGCGGCGGCCGGTGAGGATCTTGTGCGGGTAGGTCTGGTGGCCGACGTCCCACACGATGCGATCGCGCGGCGTGTCGTACACGTAGTGCAGCGCGATCGTCAGCTCGACGGTGCCGAGGTTCGACGACAGGTGGCCGCCGGTCTTGCTGACGCTCTGCAGGACGAACTCGCGCAGCTCGCGCGCCAGCGCGGGCAGCTCGGCACGTGGCAGGCGCCGCAGATCGGCGGGCGAATGGATCGATTCGAGCAACGACATCGTGTGTGGGGTCTCAGCTGGTGCGGTCGACCACCAGGTCGGCCAGCCAACTCAGCCGCGCAGTGTGCCGCAACCCGCCGCCTGCCAGCGCGGTCTGTGCACGTTCGCGCAGGGTTTGTGCCTGTTTCCTCGCTCCGTCGAGGCCGAGCACCGACACGTACGTGGGCTTATTCAGGTGCTCGTCCTTGCCCGCGGTCTTGCCCAGCGTCTCCGACGCCTGCGTGACGTCGAGGATGTCGTCGACCACCTGGAACGCCAGCCCCAGCGCCGCCCCGTACTGCGACAGCGCGTCCCACGCCTTGGCTGGCAGCTCGCCGCAGGCCGCACCCATCAGCACACTGGCCTGCAGCAGCGCGCCGGTCTTGCGGCGGTGCATGTCGCGCAGCTGCTGCTCGGTGAGCGGCAGGCCCACGCTCGCCAGGTCGATCGCCTGGCCACCGGCCATGCCCTCGTGGCCGGCCGCGCGCGCCAGCAGGCCGCACAGCCGTGCCTGCAGCGGCGCGGCGATGCCTTCGGGCTGCGAGGCCGCCGGTGTCAACACCTCGAACGCCAGCGCCTGCATCGCGTCGCCGGCCAGCATGGCCTGCGCCTCGCCGAACTTCACGTGCACCGTGGGCTTGCCCCGGCGCAGCACGTCGTTGTCCATGCACGGCATGTCGTCGTGGATCAGCGAGTAGGCGTGGATCAGTTCAACCGCCACCGCCGCCCGCAGCGCCCCGTTGCGCTCGCCGTTGGCGGCCTCGCAGGCGGCCAGCACCAGCAGCGGTCGCAGCCGCTTGCCGCCGTCGAGCACGCCATAGCGCATGGCCTCGCCGAGGCCCGCCGGGGCATCGGGCGGCAACCAGCGCTGCAGCGCCCGCTCGACGGTGTCGAGCTCGGCGCGCATCCACAAATCGAACTCGGATGCGTTCATCGAATCAGGACGAACGGCCTCGGTCGCGCTGGCGTCACTTGCCGCTGAACGGCTCGAGTTGCCCGCGCTCGAGCACCTTCACTTGCTGCTCCACGGCCTGCAACCGCGCGCGGCAGAACTGCAGCAGCTGCGCGCCGCGGCGGTAGCTGGCCAGCAACTCGTCGAGTGGCAATTGCGCGCCCTCCATCGCCGAAACCAGCTTCTCCAGCTCGGCCAGCGCCTGTTCGTAACTCTCGGGCTCGGCCGCACTAGGGGTTTGCTCTGTGCCGCTTGAAGCGTTGCCCATGAGCCGCGATTCTAGCGATGGGGTGGGGGTAGAATCCCATCCCCGCTTGCGAGGATGCAAGCGACAAAGCCGGCTCAGCGTAGCCGGTTTTGTTTCCAAGCCCACCCGCAGGGCCACCGGGTGGGGGTTCGATACGGTTTTCCGAAAGTCCGGGGATCATGTCCGACCTGAGCCACAGTCTCGAAGCTCTCGCGCGCAGCCGCACCCAACTTCCAGTTCACAGCTACTTCGATGCCGACCTGTTTCGTCGCGAACAGGAGCTGATCTTTCAGTCCGGGCCTCGGTACATCGGCCATGAACTGGCCGTGCCCGAGGTCGGAAACCATCACGCGCTACCCCAGGAGGGCGAAGGCCGCTCGCTGGTGCACACGCGCGACGGCGTCGAACTCATCTCGAACGTCTGCCGGCATCGCCAGGCAGTGATCCTGCGTGGCCGCGGCCATGTGCAGGGCCAGATCGTCTGCCCGCTGCACCGCTGGACCTACGACCTGCACGGCCGGCTGATCGGCGCTCCGCACTTCGAGCAGGACCCGTGCCTCGACTTGCGCAACGATCCGCTGCAGCGCTGGAACGGCCTGCTGTTCGAGGCCAACGGCTTCGATGTCGCCGCCGAGCTCGGCGCGGTGGTGCCCGGGGACCCGCTCGACTTCAGCGGCTACGTGCTCGACAAGGTGCAGCTGCACGAGTGCGACTACAACTGGAAGACCTTCATCGAGGTCTACCTCGAGGACTACCACGTCGGTCCGTTCCATCCGGGGCTCGGCCGCTTCGTCACCTGCGACGACCTGCGCTGGCGCTACGGCACCCACCATTCGGTGCAGACGGTGGGCGTGCGCAACGCGCTGCAGCAGCCCGGCTCGCCGGTGTACCAGCGCTGGCACGACGCGGTAATGAAGTTCCGCAACGGCGTGCCGCCCGAGCACGGCGCGATCTGGCTCACGCTGTACCCCAATGTGATGCTCGAGTGGTATCCGCACGTGCTGGTGGTGTCGACGCTGTTTCCCAAGGGCCCGCAGAAGACGCTCAACCTGGTGGAGTTCTTCTACCCGGAGGAGATCGCCGCCTTCGAGCGCGAGTTCATCGAGGCCGAGCAGGCCGCCTACGAGGAAACCTGCGCCGAGGACGACGAGATCGCGCTGCGCATGGACGCCGGTCGCAAGGCGCTGATGGAGCGCGGCGACGACGAGGTCGGCCCGTACCAGAGCCCGATGGAAGACGGCATGCAGCAATTCCACGAGTGGTATCGGCGGATGATGCGAGGGACGGTGCCCCCTGCGCCGTAGACCGGGCCGCGTGGGGGCGGGGCCATGACGTCGGCGCCGCTGCTGATGGTGTTGGCGACGCTGCTGTTCGCCGTGATGGGCGTGGCCGTCAAGTTCGCGTCGACGCACTACAACGCGGCCGAGCTGGTGTTCTACCGCAGTGCCCTCGGCATCGTGCTGATCGGCGCCTACGCCCGCTGGCGCGGCATCGCGCTGCGCACGCCGGTGCCGGCGATGCACGCCTGGCGCAGCGCCACCGGCGTGGCGTCGCTGGCGCTGTGGTTCTACTCGATCGAAGGCCTGCCGCTGGGCACCGCGATGGCGTTGAACTACATGTCGTCGGTGTGGATGGCGCTGTTCCTGCTGGGCGGCGCGGTCTGGCTCGGCGCGTCGCGCGTCGACTCGCGCCTGATCGCGGCCGTGCTGGTGGGCTTTGCCGGCGTCGCGCTGGTGCTGCGGCCGACGATGCAGACCGACCAGGCGCTGTACGGGTTGTCGGGCCTGTCGTCGGGCCTGCTGGCCGCGATGGCGTACCTGCAGATCACCGCGCTCGGCCGTGCCGGCGAGCCCGACGTGCGGGTGGTGTTCTACTTCTCGCTCGGCGGCGCCCTGCTCGGCGCGCTGCTGGCGAGCGTGACCGGCTGGCACGGGCACGACCCCGTCGGCGTCGCGCTGCTGCTGGCGATCGGCGCGCTGGCCACGGTGGCGCAGACGCTGATGACGCGGGCGTACACGATCGGCAGCGCCCTCACCAATGCCAGTCTGCAGTACCTGGGCATCGTGTTCGCCAGCCTGTTCGGCGTCTGGCTGTTCCATGATGTGCTCGGCTGGGCGGCGCTGCTCGGCATCGGGCTGATCATTGCGGCCGGGCTCGCTGCCACCACCTTGCAATTGCGCACGCCACCGCGTGACGCGCCCACCACGCTGCATCCGCCCGAAGCCTGAAGCTCCTCACAACCACCCACGCCATGATCGAACGCACCTTGATCTCCGCCGACTCGCTGCGCACGCTGCTGGCCAGCGGCAAGCCCTGCGTGCTGCTCGACTGCGGTTTCGACCTCGCCGACCCCGCTGCCGGAGCACGCGCCCATGCCCAGGGTCACCTGCCCGGCGCCCGCTACGCCCACCTCGACCACGACCTGAGCGCGCCCAAGAACGGCCGCAACGGCCGCCACCCGCTGCCCACGCGCGAGGTGTTCGCAGCCACCGTCGCGCGCTGGGGCGTGCGACCGGGTACGCCGGTGGTCTGCTACGACGACCAGGGCGGCCCGTACGCGGCGCGTGCATGGTGGATGCTGCGCTGGATCGGGCACGACGAGGTCGCCGTGCTCGACGGCGGCCGCGCCGCGTGGCTCGTCGCCGGCGGGGCGCTCGAGACGGCGCTGGCCGCCGAGATCACCGCGGCTGCGCCCTACCCGCTGTCCGAGGCCTCGATGCCGACGGTGCCGGCCGATCGTCTGCTGGCGCTGCTGGGCAAGGTGACCGTGCTCGACGCGCGCGCCGGCGAACGCTTCCGCGGCGAGGTCGAGACGATCGACCCGGTGGCCGGCCACATCCCCGGCGCGCGCAACCGCTTCTTCAAGGACAACCTGCGCGCCGACGGGCGCTTCCGCTCCAGCGCCGAGTTGCGTGCCGCGTTCGAGCCGTTCGGCGAGCCCACCGCGTGCGTGCACCAGTGCGGCTCCGGCGTCACCGCGTGCCACAACCTGCTGGCCATGGAGCATGCCGGCCTCACCGGCTCGGCGCTGTACCCGGGCTCCTGGAGCGAGTGGTGCGCCGACCCCGGCCGGCCGGTCGCGCGCGGCTAGCCGCAACCGGCCGCCCTTCCGGAGCTTGATCCAGGGCAACCTGCCTGGCCCGGATCGGCGCACACTTCCGGGCGCGCCGACTTCAGGCAGGAGATCGACCATGTATCAGCGAATCCTCGTTCCGACCGATGGCTCCGACATCACCGCCAAGGCGGTGGCGGCGGCGATCGACCTGGCCAAGCTGAGCGGCGCGCAGCTGCGCACGATCAGCGTCAAGGAGCCGTTCCCGTACAGCGCGATCTCCGAGATGCAGCCGGTGCCGCCGCAGGAGTTCTACGACGCCCAGGAGCGCATCGCCGCGAGCCGCGTCAAGTCGGTGCAGGACACCGCCGCCGCGGCCGGCCTGACGTGCCAGGCCCACACGGTGGAGGCCCTGCATGCGTGGGAGGCGATCCTCGACTACGCCAAGAGCCAGCAATGCGACCTGATCGTGATGGCATCGCACGGCCGGCGCGGCGTCGCTGCGCTGCTGCTCGGCAGCGAGACGCAGCGGGTGCTGATCCACAGCACCCTGCCGGTGTTGATCGTCAAATAGCCGGGCGGCGCGTCATCCGCGGGTGACGCCGCCGATCACCACCACCGACAGCAGCCCGCTGGCCAGCCAGGCCAGTTGCGCCAGCGTGTCGCGCAGGCGAAGGCGCCGCTGCAGCTGCGGCAGCAGGTCGGCCACGGCGATGTAGACGAAGCTGCTAGACGCCACCACCAGCAGGTAGGGAAACCATTCGCGCCACGGTTCGACCACCAGGTAGCCGAGCACGCCGCCGATCACCGAGGCCAGCCCCGACAGCGCGTTGAAGAGCAGCGCCCTTGCGCGCGTGAAGCCGGCATTGAGCAGCACGATGTAGTCGCCGACCTCTTGCGGGATCTCGTGCGCGACGATCGCCAGCGCGGTCAGCCAGCCGAGCCGCACGTCGGCCAGGAAGGCGGCGGCGATGATCACGCCGTCGCAGAAGTTGTGGATGCTGTCGCCCACCAGCACCGCCCAGCCGCCGCGGCCGGCCTGCTCTTCGTCGTAGTGCTGATGGTGCTCGTGGCCATCGCCCTCGTGGTGATGACCGTGGCGATACAGCTCGGCCTTCTCCAGCAGGAAGAAGAACAGCAGCCCGAGCAGCAGCGTGAGGAACAGCGCATGCGAGCTCGCCCTGCCCTCCTCGAACGCTTCGGGCAGCACGTGCAGCAGCGCGGTGCCCAGCAGCACGCCCGCCGACAGGCTCACCAGGTGCCTGACGAGGCGCCCGAGCACCTGCACCGTGAGCAGCGCGGCGGTCAGCACCGACAACAGCCCGCCGGCGAACGTGGCCAACACGATGTAGAGCAAGGTCATTCGTCGTCGGCCCGTGCGATGGTCATGGCTGCGCAAACGAACGCCGCGCCCTGGAGGCGCGGCGGCCCGGCATTGTGGCCACAAACGTCGTCAAGCCACCCCGTTGGCCTTGAACCAGGCCAGGCAGCGCCGCCAGCCGTCCTCGGCGGCCCCCTGGCGATAGCTGGGTCGGTAGTCGGCGTGGAACGCGTGCGGTGCATCGGGGTAGACGACGAACTGGCTCTTCTGCGCCGCGGCGCTGCCGCGAGCCAGCGCCGCCTTCATCGCTTCCACCGTGTCCAGCGGAATGCCGCCATCGGCGCCGCCGTACAGGCCGAGCACCGGGCCGCTGAACTTGCCGGCGAGCTCTAGCGGCTGGGTCGGCTGCAGCGTGCTGGCGGTGCCCGCCAGGCGTCCATACCACGCCACCGCCGCCTTGACGCCCGCGTTGTGGGCGTCGTACAGCCAGGTGATGCGGCCGCCCCAGCAGAAGCCGGTGATCGCGAGCTTGCGTGCGTCGGCACCCTGCCCCTTGGCCCATGCGACCGCCGCATCGAGGTCGCCCATCACCTGCGCATCGGGCACCTGCGACACGACCTCGGCGATCAGCTTGGAGACTTCGCCATACGAGCCGGGGTCGCCCTGGCGCGCGAACAGCTCGGGCGCGATCGCGAAGTAGCCCGCCTTGGCGAAGCGCCGCGCGACGTCGGCGATGTACTCGTGCACACCGAAGATCTCGCTGACCACCAGCACGACCGGTGCGTTGGCCTTGCCGGCGGGCGCCGCGCGATACGCCGGCATCTTGAAGTCGGCCACCGGAATCGTCACCTCGCCCGCGACCAACCCGTTGACGTCGGTCTTGATCGCGGTCTGCGCGCAGATCGGCATCACCGCAGCCGCGAAGCCGCTGCCGAGCGACGTGCGCACGAAGGCGCGGCGATTGAAATCGCGCCCCGGCGCGAGGCTGTCGACATCCTGTTCGATCATCGTGGGCCTCCTCGGCGCGTCAGTGTCCCCGAACCGCGGCGTCAGTGCGCCTCGTCCCAGTTCGCCCCCACCCCCACCTCGGCCAACAGCGGCACCGACAGCTGCGCCACGCCCGACATCAACTTCGGCACTTCGGCCCTCGCCCAGTCGAGCTCGTCGTCGGGCACCTCGAACACCAGCTCGTCGTGCACCTGCATCACCATCGCCGTGCGCTTGCGCTGCACGTCGAGCGCCGCCTGCACCGCGAGCATCGCGAGCTTGATCAGGTCGGCCGCCGTGCCCTGCATCGGCGCGTTGATCGCCTGCCGCTCGGCGCCGGCGCGGCGTGGGCCGCTGCCCCCGCGGATGTCGGGCAGCTCGATGCGGCGGCCGAACAGCGTCTCCACGTAGCCTTGCTGCGCGGCCTTGGCGCGCGTCTCGTCCATGTAGCGCTTGACGCCGGCGAAGCGCTGGAAGTAGCGCTCGATGTAGGCGCTGGCCGCACTGCGTTCGATGCCGAGGTTCTGCGCCAGCCCGAACGCACCCATGCCGTAGATGAGGCCGAAGTTGATCGTCTTGGCGTAGCGGCGCTGCTCGGCGCTCACCTGATCGGGCGCGACGCCGAACACCTCGCTGGCGGTGGCGCGGTGCACGTCCATGCCTTCGCCGAAGGCGCGCCGCAGGCCGGGGTCGCCGCTGATGTGCGCCATGATGCGCAGCTCGATCTGCGAATAGTCGGCGCTGACGATGCGGTGGCCCGGCGGCGCGATGAACGCCTCGCGCACGCGCCGGCCCTCGGGCGTGCGGATCGGGATGTTCTGCAGGTTGGGGTCGTTGCTCGCCAACCGCCCGGTCACCGCGACTGCCTGGCCGTAGGTGGTGTGCACGCGGCCGGTGTCGGGGTTGACCATCAGCGGCAGCTTGTCGGTGTAGGTGCCCTTGAGTTTCGACAGCCCGCGGTGCTCGAGGATCTTGGCCGGCAGCGGGTAGTCCGCGGCGAGTTCCTGCAGCACGTCTTCATCGGTCGACGGCGCCCCGCTGGCCGTCTTGCGCTTCACCGGCAGGCCGAGCTTGCCGAACAGCACGTCGCCGATCTGCTTGGGACTGCCGAGGTTGAACGGCTGCCCGGCCAACGCGTGCGCCTCGCGCTCGAGCACCACCATGCGCTCGGCGAGTTCGCGGCTCTGCTGCGCCAACAACGCGGCGTCGATCAGCACGCCGTGGCGCTCCATGCGCGTCAGCACCGCCGACACCGGCAGCTCGATCTGCTGGTACACGCGCAGCAGGCCCGGTTCGCGCTCGATGCGCGGCCACAGCGTCTGGTGCACCTGCAGTGCCATCTCGCTGTCCTCACCCGAGTAGCGCGCCGCACGCTCGATGTCGACCTGCGAGAACGCGATCTGGTTGGCACCCTTGCCGCACACCTCCTCGTAGCTCAGCCCTTTGCGATGCAGGTGCCGTTCGGCCAGGCTCTCCAGGCTGTGCAGCTTGTGCGCCTCGAGCACGTAGCTCTCGAGCAGCGTGTCGTGGCGCCAGCCACGCACGACGATGCCGTGGTTGGCGAACACGTGCGCGTCGTACTTGGTGTTCTGGCCCACCTTGCCGGCGGCGTCGTCCTCGAGCCAGGGTTTGAGCGCAGCCAGCACGTCGGCCAGCGCCAGCTGATCCGGCGCGCCGGGATAGTTGTGCGCCACCGGCACATAGGCGCCCTCGCCCGGCTGCACCGCGAACGAGATGCCGACGATGCGCGCGCGGATCGGGTCGAGCGAATCGGTCTCGGTGTCGAGGGCCGCCAGCGGCGCCGCGCGCAGCCTGGCCACCCAGGCATCGAGCTGCTCGGTCGCGACGATGGTGTCGTAGCGGTGCGCCAGCGCGACCGCCTGCGTTGCCGCGGGAAGCGGGCCGGCGTCGGCCTGCCCGGCATCCGCCACGGCCGTGTCGGTCCCGCCGGGCTCCAGGCTCGCCGCCTCTTCAGCCGCTGCCTTGCCCTCGAACTCCTTGCGCAGCGTGCGCATCCCGTAGCGATCGAAGAACCGCAACAGCGACTCGCGGTCGATGTCGCGGAAGCTGAGCGCATCGAGCGACGGCCAGCCTGCGATCTGCGACGACAGGTCGCAGTCGGTCTTGATCGTCACCAGCCGCTTGCCCTGCGGCAGCCAGTCCAGCGCCTTGCGCAGGTTGTCGCCCACCGCGCCCTTGATCGTCGGCGCCGCTGACACCACGCCGTCCAGCGATCCGTACTCGGCGATCCACTTCGCGGCGGTCTTGGGCCCGACCTTGTCGACACCGGGCACGTTGTCCACCGTGTCGCCGATCAGCGTCAGGTAGTCGACGATGGCGGAGGGCGGCACGCCGAACTTCTCCTGCACGCCGGGAGCATCGAGGATCTCCGGCGGCTTGGCCATCGTATTGACCAGCGTGATGCGGTCGTCGACCAGCTGCGCCAGGTCCTTGTCGCCGGTGGAGATGATGACCTTGTGGCCGTCCGCGGCGGCCACGCGCGCCAAGGTGCCGATCGCGTCGTCGGCCTCGATGCCCGGCACTTCGAGCACCGGCCAGCCGAGCAGGCGCACCACCTCGTGGATCGGCTCGATCTGTCGCGCGAGGTCGTCGGGCATCGGCGTGCGCGTGGCCTTGTACTGCGGGTACCAGTCGTCGCGGAAGGTCTTGCCCTTGGCGTCGAAGACGCAGGCGGCGTGACCGGTCGGATAGCGCTGGCGCAGCACGCGCAGCATGCCCACCATCGTGTGAATGGCGCCGGTCGGAAATCCGTCGGGGGCGGTCAGGCCACCCAGCGCGTGGTAGGCGCGGTACAGGTAGCTCGAGCCGTCGACCAGGACGAGTGTGTGATCGGTCATGCGCGCCATTTTGCGTCGACACCAGGGGCAGACCCGAGCCGTAGAATCGTCCGCATGAGGTCGCGTCGTGTCGTGTGGTGGCTGCTGGGCCTGGCGGCGGTGGCGTCGTACAGCGCCGGCCAGGTCGCCGCGCCCGCCCGACCGGCGTCGTCCGCGGCGGCCACGTCACCCCCCGCGCCGGCGCGGCCCGATCCCTTGATCAAGCGCACCGTCATCGAAGACGACCAGGTGAAGATCGAGGAGCTGCGCGTGCGCGGCCAGCTGCAGCGCATCACCATCTCGCCCAAGGCCTCGGGCGTGCGTCCGTACGAGATCGCGCCGCCGGATTCGGGGCGCGACCCGTCGCAGCCATCCAAGGGGATCAGCGGCCATAGCCTGTGGCAGTTGTTCTCGTTCTGAGCCGCCGGGCACCGACGCACGCATGGCGGTCTTCACCGAGTTGGCACGCCATGAGGTCGAGGCATTCGTCGCGCATCTGAAGGCCGGGGCGCTGCTCGAGCTGGCACCGATCGGCGCCGGCATCGAGAACACCAACTACTTCGTCACCACCCAGGGCGGCTCCTGGGTGCTCACCGTGTTCGAGCGGCTGTCGCACACGCAACTGCCGTTCTACCTGCGGTTGATGCAGCACCTGGCGCGGTGCGGCCTGCCGGTGCCCGAGCCGCAGGCCGACGCGGCCGGCGAACTGGTGCACACGCTGCACAGCAAGCCGGCCGCGCTGTGCACGCGCCTGCCCGGGCAGCACGTCGACGCGCCGGGCACGGCGCACTGCGCCGCGCTCGGCCGCACGCTGGCCGGGCTGCATGCCGCGGCCAGCAGCTTTGCGCTGCACCAGCCCAACCTGCGCGGCCTCGCCTGGTGGCAGGCAATCGCGCCGCAGGTGTTGCCCTTTCTCGATGCCGACGCCGCGCAGTTGCTCGCTGACGAGATGGCCTTTCAGCAGCAGCTCGCCGCGTCGGCCGCGTACGCGGGGCTGCCTCGCGCCGCGGTGCATGCCGATCTGTTTCGCGACAACGTGCTGTTCGACGGTGAGCCCGCCACGCACCTGAGCGGCTGCGTCGACTTCTACTTCGCCGGCGTCGATGCGCTCCTGTTCGACCTGGCGGTGTGCGTCAACGACTGGTGCCTGGCCGACGACAGCGGCCGCATCGACGAAGCGCGCGCGGCCGCGCTGCTGGGCGCCTATGGCGCGCAGCGCGCGCTGTCGGCCACCGAGCATCGTCTCTTTCCGGCGCTGCTGCGCGCAGCGGCGCTACGCTTCTGGCTGTCGCGGCTGGCCGACCGCCACCTGCCGCGCGAGGCCGCGCTGTTGCAGCCGAAGGACCCGCGACACTTCGAGCGCGTCTTGCGCGAACGCGTCGCTCAACCCTGGCATCCCCCGCGATAGAAAGCCCATGGGACTCAATCTTCAGGCCGTCGGCGCACACCAGGGTTGGACCTGGGTGCGCGACGGCGTGCGCCTGTACCTGCGCCGGCCGGTGGCGTTCAGCGCGATGCTGCTGTTGTTCCTGCTGGCCAGCGGCGTGTGGTCGATCCTGCCGTTCATCGGCCTGGCCGCACTGGCGAGCCTGCCGCTGCTGTCGCTCGGCTTCATGCTGGCCTCGCGCTCGGTGTTGCGCGGCGGCCTGGCGCACCCGGGCCAGTTCATCGAGCCGCTGCTGGTCGACAAGAAGCTCGCCGTGGCCCAGATCGCCGAGGCGCGCCGGCGCAGGCGCTCCCTGCTGCTGGTGTGCGCGCTGTACGGCGTGGGCGCGCTCGGCGTCGTCTGGTGGGTCGGCTGGGTCTACGGCGACGCGATGGACGCGCTGCGCGAGGCGATGGCCAAGCACGGTCCGTCGAGCAACGAGGCCGCGCTGGCTGCGGCCGACCCACGGCTGATGCAAGGCACGGTGACCTTCGCGCTGCTGGCCACGCTGCTGTCGATTCCGTTCTGGCACGCGCCGGCGCTGGTCTGGTGGGGCGGCCAGGGCGTCTGGCAGGCGCTGTTCTCGAGCACGCTCGGCATCTGGCGCGCCAAGGGTGCGTACCTGGTTTACTCGCTCACCTGGCTGGCCGCGTCGGTGGGCCTGAGCCTGCTCATCGGCGTGATCGCCGGCTCGTTCAACTCGCCGGCAGCCATCACCTGGATGGTGCCCGCGGTCGTGCTGGCGCTGTCGAGCGCGTTCTACGTGTCGCTGTGGTTCAGCTTCGTCGACAACTTCGGCAGTCCCGACGACGGCGAGCGCGACTCCTCGCGACCGCCGGCCGAAACGACCGGCTAGCCGCAGGGCCGGCAAGGCCGCGCCGCGCTCAGACGATCGGCGTCAGCTTGGCGACCGACAGCGCCAGCCACTTGGCGCCGTGGCGACCGAAGTTGACCTGCGCACGCGCGTCGTCGCCATGGCCCTCGAGGGTGATGATGACGCCTTCGCCGAACTTGGTGTGGAACACGCTCTGGCCGATGCGCAGGCTCGGCCCCGACGGTGTCGGCGTCACGCTGCGCCGCGCGTCGATCGACGACAGCGCGCGCGGCTCGATGCGACCGACGCCGACCACCGACCCCAACCCGCTGCCGCGCGCCCAGGCCTCCTGGTACTGGCGTGCATAGCCCGAGCCGAAACCCTGGTTGCGCGGTGTCAGCCACTTCAGCGCGCCCTCCGGCAACTCGTCGAGGAAGCGGCTCTTCACGTGATAGCGGGTCTGGCCGTGCAGCATGCGCGTCTGGCTGAACGTGAGGTACAGGCGCTTGCGTGCGCGCGTGATCGCCACGTACATCAGGCGGCGCTCCTCCTCGAGGCCGTCGACGTCGGACATCGAGTTCTCGTGCGGGAACAGGCCCTCCTCGAGGCCGGTGATGAACACGCAGTCGAATTCGAGGCCTTTGGCGCTGTGCACCGTCATCAGCTGCACCGCGTCCTCGCCGGCCTGCGCCTGGTTGTCGCCCGCTTCGAGCGCCGCGTGCGTCAGGAACGCGGCCAGCGGCGACACGATCTCGCCGGTCTCGGCGTCGGGCGTCACGTCGACGGCGGCCACCGCGCGCGGCACGCCTTCGGCGATCGTGCCCGCGGTCTCGTCGATCGGCAGCGCCACCGCGTCCTTGCCGAAACCCTCTTGCGTCACGAAGGCCTCGGCCGCGTTGACCAGCTCCTCCAGGTTCTCGATGCGATCGGCGCCTTCCTTCTCGGTGCGGTAGAAGTCAACGAGCCCGGTGGCCCGCAGCACGTGCTCGATGATCTCGCGCAGGGTCGAGCCGCGCGTGGCGTCGCGCATCGCGTCGACCAGCGCGTTGAAGGCACGCACGTTGGCGCCGCCCTTGCCGGTGAGCGCACCGGCGCTCTGGTAGAGGCTGCGGCCGCTGACCCGCGCCTCGTCCTGCAACTGCTCGACGCTGCGCGCGCCGATGCCGCGCGTCGGGAAATTGACGACCCGCAGGTACGAGGTGTCGTCGTTGGGGTTCTCGATCAGCCGCAGGTACGCGAGCGCGTGCTTGACCTCGGCGCGCTCGAAGAAACGCAGACCGCCATACACCCGGTACGGCACGCCGGCGTTGAAGAGCGCACTCTCCAGCACGCGGCTCTGGGCGTTGCTGCGGTAGAGCAAGGCCAGTTCGCTGCGCGCCGTGCCGCTGCGCTGCAGCTGCTGCAGCTCCTCGAGCACCCACTGCGCCTCGGCGTAGTCGCTGTTGGTCTCGACCACGCGCACCGGCTCGCCGGGGCCGGCCTCGGTGCGCAGGTTCTTGCCCAGGCGGTGCTCGTTGTGCGAGATCAGCGCATTGGCGGTGTCGAGGATGTTGCCGAACGAGCGGTAGTTGCGCTCGAGCTTGATCACCCGGCGCACGCCGTATTCGCGCTCGAACAGCGCCATGTTGCCGACCTGCGCGCCACGGAAGGCGTAGATGCTCTGGTCGTCGTCGCCGACCGCGAACACGCCCTGGGGCTGGCCTGCCGGCGCGCGCACCGAGGTGCCGCCGGGCGGCGGTGCAAACATCTGCAGCCAGCGGTACTGCAGCCGGTTGGTATCCTGGAACTCGTCGACCAGCACGTGCTGGAAACGGCGCTGGTAGTGCTCGCGCAGCGGGTCGTTGTCGCGCAGCAGCTCGTAGCTGCGCAGCATCAGCTCGGCGAAGTCGACCACGCCTTCGCGCTGGCACTGGTCTTCGTAGGCCTGGTAGATCTCCACCATCTTGCGCGACTGGGGATCGTGCGCCTCGACGTCGCGCGGACGCCGGCCCTCCTCCTTGTTGCCGGCGATGAACCAGGCCACCTGCTTCGGCACGAAGCGCTCCTCGTCGAGGTTCATCGCCTTGATCACGCGCTTGACCGCCGACACCTGGTCGGCACTGTCGAGGATCTGGAACGACTGCGGCAGGCCGCTGAGCTTCCAGTGCGCGCGCAGGAAGCGGTTGCACAGGCCGTGGAAGGTGCCGATCCACATGCCGCGCACGTTGATCGGCAGCATCGCCGTCAGCCGCGTCAGCATCTCCTTGGCCGCCTTGTTGGTGAACGTCACCGCCAGCACGGCGCCGGGCGACACCTGACCGGTGGCCAGCAGCCAGGCGATGCGCGTGGTCAGCACGCGCGTCTTGCCCGAGCCGGCGCCGGCGAGGATCAGCGCTGGCTGTGCCGGCAACGTCACCGCGGCGAGCTGCTCGGGGTTCAGGTGGGCCAACAGCGGCGAATTCGCAGCGTCAGCGTCGGTGAAGCTTTTGCCTCCAGAATCGGCGGGATGCATGGTTGGATTCTAGGATTCGCTGCCATCGCGGCCGCCTCGATCGCTTTCGCAGCGCCGGGCGATGACGATGACGCCAACACCACGCCTTGTCCGCGCGGCAACGCGGTCGTGGTCGAGCGCTTCATCAGCGCCGAGTGCGCGGCATGCTGGACCGACGCATCGACCGCACGGCCCCGGGCCGACGAGTGGCTGCTCGACTGGATCGTGCCGTCGTCGCGCGGCGACGAGGCACCGCTGTCGAGCGCCGCACCGCCCGAGGCGCGCGCGCGTGCGGGCCGCGCATTGCGCAGCGCGCCGGGCGGCGATCGCGCCAGCGTGCAGCGCAGTGCCGCACACAGCGCGTCGCCGCTGCAGCTGCGCGTGGCCGCAGGCCCGGCCTGGAACGGCTACTTCGGCGTGCAGATCGACGCCAGCGGCCGCGCTGCAGCCGGCAGCAGCGTCTGGGTCGCACTGGTCGAGGTGGTCGAGGCCGGCACCGACGGCACCCCGGTACCGCGCCAGCTGGTGCGCACGGTGTCGGGGCCGCTGCCGGCCGACGAGTTGCGCGACGGCCAGCCGTGGCAGCACCTGCTGGCGATGCGCTGGCCCGAGACCGCGAAGCCGGCGCGCCTGCGCGCACGCGCCTGGATCGAAGACGCTCGCGGGCGCATCATTGCGATGGCCGGCGAGCGTTGTGGCACGCGCTGAACGTGGCGCGTCCAACGTGAGCGGACTGTTCGATGGCTGGCGCGACAAGCGGCTGTCGCTGGCGCTGCAAGGCGGCGGCGCGCACGGCGCGTTCACGTGGGGTGTGCTCGACGTGCTGCTGGAGCACACCTCGCACACCTTCAGCGCCGTCAGCGGTGCCAGTGCCGGGGCGGTGAACGCGGTGGTGTTCGCGCACGGTCTGCTGCAGGGCGGCCGCGACGGCGCACGTGCGGCGCTCGCCGAATTCTGGGACGCGCTCGGCCGCGCGGTGCCCTGGGATGCGCTCGGCCTGATGGCGAGCGACGGCACCGGGCTCAGCGCCACCGGCCGCCTGTGGATGCAGTGGGCCCAAGTGCTATCGCCGGCGCAGACCTCGTTCATGCGCCCCGACCCGCTGCGCGACCTGCTGACGCGCCAGGTCGATTTCGAACGCCTGCGCGCGCAATCGGAGATTCGCCTGCACATCGCCACCACGCGCGCCAACAGTGGACGCCTGCGCGTGTTCCATGAGCGCGAACTGAGCGTCGACGTGGTGATGGCGTCGGCGTGCCTGCCGAGCCTGCAGCGTGCGGTGGTGATCGATGGCGAGCCCTACTGGGACGGCGGCTTCAGCGCCAATCCCGCGCTGGCGCCGCTGCTGGCCGAGCTGCGCGCGCGCGACGTGCTGCTGGTGATGCTGAGCCCCTGGTCGCTGGGCAACACTCCGACGACGACCGACGAGATCAAGCTGCGCAGCGCCGACATCGCGTTCAACGCTGCGTTCCTGCGCGAGATGCGCTTGATCGCCGAGGCCACCGCCGTAGCGCGTCGCGCGTGGTGGGGCGGCCCGCTCGAGCGTCGCTTGCGCCGAGTGCGCTGGCACGTGATCGACGTGCGCGACGCGCTGGCCGACCTGCCCGTGGCCAGCAAGGCGATTGCGCATCCGCAGTGGCTGCAGCGGTTGCGCGACGCTGGCCGCGAGCAAGCGCTGCGCTGGTTGTCGAGCCACGGCGCGGCGCTGGGTCGGCGCAGCTCGGCCGACCTGCGGCATCTGTTCGGCGGCCACGACGCGCCGCCTCACTGAAAGCCACTGCGCGCCTGGCCGGCGGCATCTCTCGGCGAGCGGCCGCGCCGATGGGTGGTCGGCTCTCCTACAATCCACCAGCGTCGCCCGAAGTCGGCAGGATCCAGACTGCGACGGAAGAATCCCCCCAACGTGTCAACCACTCCCCCGGCGCCCTCCGCGAGTTCTGATGGCGGGGAGCTGCCCACGTTGTCGCTGATCGATCTGTCCTGTCGGCGCGGCGACCGCCTGCTGTTCAAGGGTGTGAGTTTCCAGGTATGCCCGGGCAGC
>DATJYZ010000042.1:0-5699 GCA_035499355.1 Burkholderiaceae bacterium
GCCTGCCTGGCCAGGCGTGCGCGAACCTCGGCCGGCCGCCCGGTCGTGCGCGCCATCAACAGCAACTCCTCGACACCGGCGCGCGATGCAGCTTCCAGGCCCACCGTGGCGACCTCGCCGACGATGTCTTCGCCGTCGACACTGAGCAGAACGGCCGCAGCGCGATTGGCCTCGACGATCCGCAGGCTCTCGGCGTCGACCACCATCACCGCGTCGGTGGCCACCTGGAACAGCATGCGGTAACGGGAGTCTTCGCGGCGCTGCTTCCAGTAGTCGCGCTCCATCTCCTGCTGCGCATCGATGAACCGCTGCTGGATGGCGGCCACCAGGCGCAGGTCGCGCCCGACCGCGAGGACCGGCCCCTGATCACCGAGCCGGACGGCGGCATAGGCGATCGGCACGTCGCCGCCGCCGTCGAGCGGATGGTTCACCTCCCGCCGGCGCGTGACGCCGCCGGAGCGCACCTCGCTCAACAGCTGCTCGATCTTGCCGCGGGTGTCGTCGGTGACCGTGTCTGCCCAGCGGCGGCCCACCCAGCCATCCGCAGCGGCGTGCGACGGTTCGGATCCGACAGCCACGCTGCGGATCACCCCATCCGCATCGATGACCAGGGCGATGTCGCTGGCGACCGACACGAAGGTCTGCGCCAACTGAGGCGCCAACGCGGAGAGCGCGCTCAAGTCGGACGCAGCAGCAGGACGCTTGGGCGATGAATTCACGAACCGGGCTCCGCAGCGCAACCTGACCCGAGGCTCGAACAGCCGACGAGCAAGCACCTTAGCACAGCGCGGCGCCCGAAGGCGCGCTGGGCCGTCGCGCTCAGCGTCCGGCGCGGGGCAATTTGCCAATTGTCAATCATTCTAGACACTCGTAGGATGATGGCCATGTTGACAACTGTGCGGGATTCCGCCACCCGGAGGGCTGGCTCCGACGATCCGCGCGCGCACGCGATCGTCATCGGCAGCGGCTTCGGCGGCCTGGCCGCCGCGGTGCGACTCGGCGCGCGCGGCTATCGCGTCACCGTGCTCGAGCAGCTCGACACGCCCGGAGGACGCGCGCGCGTGTTCCGGCAGGACGGCTTCACCTTCGACGCCGGGCCGACGGTGATCACCGCGCCGTTCCTGTTCGAGCAGCTGTGGGCGCTGTGCGGGCGCCGCCTGCGTGACGACGTGGAGCTGCGCGCGATCGATCCCTTCTATCGCATCCGCTTCGACGACGGCACCTGGTTCGACTACCGGGCCGACGGGCAGGCCATGCGCCACGAGGTGGTCCGCCTCTCGCCGGCGGACCTGCCGGGGTACGAGCGGTTCCTCGCGGCCAGCGAGGCGATCTTCCGCGTCGGCTTCGAGCAGCTCGGGCACCGCCCCTTCGACGAGCTCGGCGACATGGTGGCCGTACTGCCCGACCTGCTGCGCCTGCAGGGCTGGCGCACGGTCCACGGGCTGGTCAGCCGCCACGTGCGCGATCCTCGCCTGCGCGTGGTGCTGAGTTTCCAGTCGCTGCTGGTGGGTGGCAATCCCTTCGCCACCACGGCGGTCTACTGCCTGATCGCGCACCTCGAGCGCCGTTGGGGCGTCCACTACGCGATGGGTGGCACCGGGTCGCTGGTACGCGGACTGATGCAGCTGATCGAGAGCCAGAATGGGGCCGTGCGCTGCGGCGCACGGGTCGACGAGATCCTGGTGCGCGACGGCGATGCCTGCGGCGTGCGGCTGACCGGCGGCGAGACGCTGGCCGCCGACGTGGTGGTGTCCAACGCGGACTCGGCGTTCACCTACCGCCATCTGCTGCCGGCGCGCCACCGGCGCCGTTGGACCGACCGTCGCATCGATCGCGCGCGCTACTCGATGAGCCTGTTCGTCTGGTATTTCGGTACCCGCCGCCGCTATCCCGACGTGGCGCACCACAGCATCGTGCTGGCAGCACGCTACCGCGAGTTGTTGGCCGACATCTTCGACCACAAGATCCTCGCCGACGACTTCAGCCTCTATCTGCACCGCCCGACGGCCACCGATCCGTCGATGGCGCCGCCGGGCCACGATACGTTCTACGCACTGGTACCGGTGCCGCATCAGCAGAGCGGCGTCGATTGGCACAGCGCCGCCGAGCCTTTGCGCGCCGCGCTGCAGCGTCGCCTGGAGGCCACCGTCCTGCCCGGGCTGGGCGAGCACATCGCCACGTCGCGCCTGCTGACCCCGATCGACTTCGAGAACTCGCTGTCCTCGTTGCATGGCGCGGCGTTCGGGTTCGAACCCCTGTTGAAGCAAAGCGCATGGTTCAGGCCGCACAACCGCAGCGAGGAGGTGGGCCGGCTGTATCTGGTCGGGGCCGGCACGCACCCCGGAGCCGGCGTGCCGGGCGTGCTGACCTCGGCTCGCGTCCTCGACGCGATCGTGCCGCACGGTGACACGCTGCGCGCGGGGCAGGCGAGACGATGAGCGAGCGCGACGACCTCGCCGCCTGTGCGGCCTTGCTGGCCGACGGCTCGCGCACGTTTCAGGCCGCCTCGTGGCTGCTGCCGCACGGTGTGCGCGCCGATGCCAGTGCGTTGTACGCGTTCTGCCGCACGGCCGACGACCTGGTCGACGCCAGCGGCGCCCCTGGCATCGCGGTCGGCGCCCTTCGGCACCGCTTGGCGCGCGTCTATGGCGATGAGCCGCTCGAAGCACCGGTGGACCGCGCCTTGCGTCATGTCGTGCGCCGGCATCGTATCGCGCCGGCGCTGCCGGAGGCCTTGATCGAAGGCTTCGAATGGGACGCCGAAGGCCGCCAGTACGACACACTGGCCGAACTTCATGCGTACGCGGCCCGGGTGGCCGGCAGCGTCGGCGCCATGATGGCCCGCCTGATGGGTGCGACCGACGCCGGCGCCCTGGCTCGCGCCTGCGACCTCGGAGTGGCGATGCAACTGTCGAACATCGCCCGTGACGTCGGTGAAGACGCCCGTCGAGGCCGGTTGTACCTGCCGTTGCAGTGGCTCCGCGAGGCGGGCATCGAGCCGCAGACATGGCTCGCCTGCCCGCGCTTTGATCCGGCGCTGGCCGCCGTGCTGCGGCGATTGCTCGCCGAGGCCGATCGACTCTACGCGCGCGCGGCAGACGGCCTCGTCGCGTTGCCTGCGTCCTGCCGCCCGGCGATCAACGTCGCGCGGCACCTGTACCGCCAGATCGGACTGCAGGTCGCCCGCAACGGCTACGACGCGGTCGACCGGCGGGCGGTGGTCGGCCGCGGCCGCAAGCTGCTGTGGGCCCTGCGCGCGCTTGCAGAGAGCCCGACCGCGCGCGGCACGGTCGAGGCCGATGCGCCGTTGGATGCCGTCGTGTTCCTGCTTCGAAACGCCGACATCGCCAAACAGCGCAACGCCCCTGTTGCCTGGTGGCGCCTGCCCACGCGCGCTATCGGCATCATCGAACTCTTCGATCGCCTGGAGCGGCGTCGACGGCTGGCCGCCGCGGCGTCGCCCGCCGGATGGGGCGCGCGATGAGCCAACACCTCCCGCTCATCGTCCTCGAAGTCTTTCTCGGCTTCGGCGTTCCGCTGGTGTGGGCCATTCATGAGTTGATCGTGCTCAGGCGCCATCGCGAGCGCGACCGCGTCGACGCACCGGCGGCAACCGAGGAGCACGCGGCCGACGGCTGACAGCAGCCGCTTCAACTGCGACGGCGCGGCATGCGGAAGGGGAGCATGGCCTGCACCCAGCGACTGGCAAAGCGCCGCAGCGACAGCGCCTCGTGCATCAGCAACACGGGTTCGCCGAGCCAGTGGGCGTCGATCAGCGATCGCACGTAGAACGGCCCATCCTCCAGCGTGCGATGCAAGGCGCACGGACGGCCTGAATCCGCGCACACCGAGCGGCTCAGCTTCCAGGCGCTCGGCGGCAGCGCGACGGCCTGCGGCGCGGCGAAGGGCTCCACCCCGCCATCGCGCCGGAAGCGCAGCGACAGCGTGGTCGCTGCGCCGTCGATCGCGGTCGCGTCGTACAACACCGCAGCGGCGCCATCACCCAGGATGGCGCGCGACCACTGCCAACCGACGAAGCCGCGTTCGAGCGGCTCCTCGCCATGGTTGGAGTCGAAATACCCACGGCCCTGCCAGCGCAGCTCCGGCGCGCTGCATCGAACCTCAACGCGCGCGCAAGGCGCGATGGGCCGCCAGCGGTGGCGGCCAGCCCGATCGAGCGGCCACGACTGCGACGGCGTGAGGTCGGGGAACAAGCGCACCACCCCGCGCACGCGCGACGGCCATGGCGCGCATCGTTCGTCGAATCGCAGCTCGAGGTGGTTCCCCTGCCACTGCAGAACGCTGGGTCCGATCTGCAGATGCTCGGCGTCTCGTCGCAGCGCGCCGCCGCCGCGCTCGGTCATCGTCCACCGCTTTCCGGTGGTCGTGTACAAGGAGACGTTGACGGCGTTGTGCTGCAGCGGGTCGCAGGCCTCGTGCCGGCGACGCGCCCGGGCGTAGTACGGCGAGAACACGCTGCCCACGAATGCGATGATGACCAGGCCATGGCGGCCGTCGTCGCTCAACGCGTCGACGTACCACCAGGCATATCCACCGGGTGCCACCCGGAGACCGAAGTCCGGAACGCCAGGTCGCGCAGCACGCTGTCGGCAGCCATCCGGCCCGACAGCGCCACCATCGGCAGCCCTGGCCCCGGGTGGACGCTGCCCCCGGCCAGATAGAAGCCGCGCAGGCGGGTGCGCGATCCCGGCCGGCGAAACGCCGCCCGCCAGCCATGGGTCGCCGCCCCGTACAGGGCGCCCCCAGTCCCCGGGAACAGGCGATGAAACTGAGTCGGCGTGGTCGTCACCGTGTGCGACGGCCGCCGTTCGATCCGCAGGCCGCAGCGCGCCAAGTGCTCGAAGCTCGTCTGTTCGCATCGTCGTATCTCCTGCGCGTCGGGGCGCATCGCGTCGCCGCGCGCCGGGGCGTTCACCAGGCACAACAGCCGCTGCGCTGGTGCGGCCCCCTGCCGCAATGCATCGCCCTGATCCTGCGCGCACACATACACGGTGGGATGCGCGGGCATGTGCCCCTGCGCGATGTCGACAAACTCCTGCGCGTACGCATCGCTGAAGAACACGTTGTGGTGCGCCAGCTCGAAGCCCGAGGTCGCGCCGACCAGGTTCCAGGTCAGCGCCGACAGTGAGCGCGGCGGAGCACGGCGCCAAAGTGGCACCGCCGCGGCGGCCGCCGGGCCCAGCAGGCCGCGCGCCAGCGCACTGGCATCGCCATTGAAGATCACCGCGTCGGCGTCCAGCCGATCGCCGTCGGCCAACGCGATTCCGTGCACCGCTCCACTGCGCGCGATCACCGCGGCCACCCGATGCTCGAAGTGCAGTTTCGCGCCGCGTTGAGCCGCGAGCGCGGCGAGCATCGACGCGATTCGATGCAGCCCGCCCTCGACCTGCCAGACTCCCAGGCGCTCGACGTGCGCGATCAGCATCAGCGTCGCCGGTGCCTCGAACGGCGACGACCCGCAGTAGGTGGCGTAGCGCGCGAACAGCTGCTGCAGCCGTGCGTCGCCGAAACACTTGCCGATCTCGCGCCACAGCGTGGAGAACGGCTTCATGTGCACCAGGTCGGACAGGCCGCGCCAGCCCGAGCGACTGACCAGACCCCGGACGGAAGGCTGCCGCTCACGCATGAACGGACGGTCGAGCGCGTGATACACGCGCTCGGCGCGGGCACAGAAGGCG
>DATJYZ010000043.1:0-49315 GCA_035499355.1 Burkholderiaceae bacterium
CGCGATCAAGATCCACACCGGCCTGGGCGAGGAGGTGAGCGTGCCCAACTCGGTGGCGGTCGGCGGCGCGGTGCGCAACTACTCGCGCCTGACGCAGGGCAAGTTCATGCTGCACGTCGCCGTGACCATCGGCTACGCGACGCCGTGGCGCCAGGTGCACAAGATGCTGCTCGAGGCGGCGCGCCGCACGCCCGGCGTCGCGCAGGAGCCCGCGCCCTATGTGGTGCAAACGGCGCTGTCGGACTTCTACGTCGAGTACCGCCTGTGCGCGCACAGCAGCGAGCGCGCGCCCTCGCGTCGCGCCGAGGCGCTGAGCGAACTGCACGGCCACGTGCAGGACGTGTTCAACGAGAACGGCGTGCAGATCATGTCGCCGCACTACATGGGCGACCCGGCGCAGCCGCAGGTGGTGGCGCCGGCGCACTGGTCGCCTGCGCTGGCGCCGGCCGCGCAGACCCCCAAGGCGCCGTCGGGCTGACCCGCCGCGCGCTCAGACCGCGATCTCGATCGCCGGCAGCGGCGGGTCGAACTCGGCGCGCCAGGTTTGGCCGGGTTGCAGCGGCCAGGCGTCGGTCCAGGTGCCGGTGGTCACCAGGTCGCCGGCGGCCAGCAACGGCGCGCCCGGGCAGCGCTGTAGCTCCAGCACGAAGTGGCGCAGCGCGTGCAGCGGCCCGTCGAGCACGTGGCGGCCGAGGCCGCGCTCGATCAGCGTATCGCCACGCAGCAGCCGCACACTGCTGGTGGCCAGCCGAGCGTCGAGCGCCTCGCCGTGATCGGCCAGGCTGCGCACCGCGACGCGCGGGCCCACCAGCAAGCGGCCGTGCAAGGCGGCGTCGGCCACCGTCTGCGCAGCGGTGAAGATCCAGTCAGCGCAGTGCGACTGCACGATCTCGAAGCCTGGTGCGAGCCAATCGACGCAATCGAACAGCTGCTCGAGCGACGGCTGCGTCGGCGGCGTGGCGCGCATGCCGAGAACGATCTCGGGCTCCAGGCGCGGCTGGCACAGCATGCGCAGCGACATCGCGCCGCGGCCCTCGCAGTGGTGCAGCGTGGTGTTCCACACGGTGCCCCAGATCGGCGCAAAGACGCGGTAGCGCTCCCAGATCGTGCGGTTGGTGAAGCCGATCTTGAAACCCACGGGCTTCTCGCCGCGCGCGATGCGCAGCGCACGCACCGCGAGTGCCGCCTGGTAGGCGGCATCGATGTCGTCGATCGCGCTGCCCGCTGCCGGCCACAGGGTGGCGCGATCCAGGTGTTGCAGGATGTCTTGCGGAGTCATCATCGCCGCGTCCGGCCCGGATGGTACGGGGCCGGGCTCGCCAAGGCATCGTCGCGGCGCCGGATCGCGACGCTTGACGGGTTGATCGGCGCTGAATATGATGAACACCATATTTGTACGACCGCATGGCCCGCATCGCCAACACCCGCAAGGAAGACACGCACGAGCGCATCGTGCAGGCGGCGGCACGCGCGATCCGGCGCGACGGCTATCGCGGCGTCGGCGTGGCCGACGTGATGAAGGAGGCCGGCCTCACGCACGGCGGCTTCTACGCGCACTTCAAGTCGCGCGACGATCTGCTGGTCGAGGCGCTGGCGCGCGCCGGCCGCGACAGCGGCGAGGCCATCGCCCGCGCCGCCCAGGCGCGCCGCGCCCGCGGCATCAGCCCGTTCCGCGCCTTCGTCGACAGCTACCTGTCCGAGGCCCACCTGGCGTCGATGGACAGCGGGTGCCCGGTGGCGGCGCTCGGCTCCGACATGGCGCGCCAGTCGGGCGCCGTGCGCGAGGCATCGGCGTTGCGCGTGCAGCGCCTGATCGCCGGTGTGCGCGACACGCTGCCCGGCACCCCGCGAGCCACCGCCGCGGTGATCGCCGGTACGCTGGTCGGCTCGCTGCAACTGGCGCGCGCGCTCGGCGACGGCGCAGAGGGTCGTGCCCTGCTCGCGGCGGCGCGCAAGGCGTTGCTGCAGCAGCACGACACCGCGCTGCCGTCCGACGGGCGCTGACCCCGAAGCGAACACCGATGCGCGGACCCGACTTCGCCAACGCGCGTCCTCGAATATGACGCGTCTCATATTCAACGATCAACCTTTGCCCAGGAGCCCACCATGAAGATCCACGACGCCGTTGCCCTCGTCACCGGTGCCAACCGCGGCATCGGGCTGGCCTTTACCCGCGAGCTGCTGGCGCGCGGCGCGCGCACGGTGTACGCCGGTGCGCGCGAGCCGGCGAGCGTCACGCTGCCCGGGGTCGAGCCGCTGCGGCTCGACGTCACCAAGCCCGCCGACGTGGCGGCCGCGGTGGCGCGCGCCGGCGACGTGACGCTGGTGATCAACAACGCCGGCATCGGCGCCGTCGGTGGCTTCCTCGCGCCGGACAGCGAAGCGACGGCGCGCAGCATGTTCGAGACCAACTTCTTCGGCATGCTGCGCGTCAGCCAGGCGTTCGCGCCGGTGCTCAAGGAGAACGGCGGCGGTGCCTTGCTCAACGTGCTGTCGATCGTGTCGTGGCTCAACGGCGGTGGGCTGGCCGGCTACGCGGCCAGCAAGTCGGCCGCCTGGTCGCTGACCAACGCGCTGCGCCATGAACTGGCGGCGCAGAAGACGCAGGTCACCGCGCTGCACATGGCGTTCGTCGACACCGACCTCGTGCGCGCACTCGATCAGCCCAAGACCAGCCCCGAGGAGATCGTGCGCCGCGCTCTCGACGGCCTCGAGGCCGGTCTCGACGAAGTGCTCGCCGACGAGCGCACGCAACTCGTCAAGCGCGGCTTGTCGGCAACGGCCGCCAGCTACCTGCCGCAACGCGCCTAAAGGCGCCCCGTTCACGTCGGGAGAACTCGATGACGCTCGCCACTGCGCCCGGCGCCGCTGCCGCGGCAGCCCAGCCGTCCAAGTCCGCCTCGCCCTGGCCGGTGTTCTGGGTCGCCAGCGTGGCGGCGTTCCTGGTCTCGCTCGACGCGACCATGCTGTACGCCGCCTTCGGCGCGCTGCGCGGCGGCTTTCCGGGTGCGAGCGCGGCCGACCTGTCGTGGGTGCTCAACGCCTACACCGTGGTCTACGCCGCGATGCTGATTCCCGCCGGTGGCCTGGCCGACACCCACGGTCGCAAGCGCGTGTTCCTGCTCGGCGTCACGCTGTTCATCGCGGCATCGGCGGCCTGCGGACTGGCCGGCAGCGTGGCGTGGCTGGTGGCTGCGCGCGTGCTGCAGGCGATCGGTGCCGCGCTGCTGACGCCGGCGTCGCTGTCGATCGTGCTGGCTGCGTTTCCGCAGCAGCAGCGCGCCATCACGGTGAGCCTGTGGGGCGCGGTGGCCGGCTTCGCCGCCGCGGTAGGCCCGAGCCTCGGCTCGCTGGTGGTGCAGACGGTCGGCTGGCCGTGGGCGTTCTTCATCAACCTGCCGATCGGTGCCATCTCGCTGTGGCGCGGCGCGCGGCTGCTGCCCGAGTCGGCGCGCTCCGGCGTGCGCCGCCGCGTCGACGGCGTCGGCATGGCGATGCTGATCCTCGGCGTCGGTGCAATCGCGCTGGCGATCGTCGAGTCGGAATCGCCGGCATGGACGCGCACCGACCTGGCTGCCGCCGCGGCCACCGGCGCCATCGCGCTCGTCGCGTTCGTCATCTGGGCGCGACGCGTGCGCGACCCGCTGGTCGACCTGAGCCTGTTCGCGAACCGCACCTACAGCGCCGTGAACGCGGCGACGCTGTCGTTCGGCATCGCGTTCGCGATGATGTTCTTCGCCTTCTTCTTCTACATGGGCAACGTGTGGCACTTCAGCCCGATGCTCGCCGGTCTCGCGATTGCACCGGGGCCGCTGACGGTGATTCCGGTGGCGATCGTCACCGGGCGTCTCGCCGGCCGCTACGGGCACCGGCCCTTCCTCGTCGGCGGCGCGCTGCTGTATGCGCTGGCTGGGCTGTGGTTCATGTACGTGCCCGGCACCGAGTCGTCGTACCTGACGCAGTGGCTGCCCGGGCTGCTGCTGAGCGGCACGTCGGTCGGCCTGGTGATGCCGTCGCTGTCGGCGGCCGCGGTGAGCCGGCTGCCGGCGGCGCACTACGCGGTGGGCAGCGCGGTCAATCAGGCCACGCGCCAGATCGGCGCCGTGATCGGTGTGGCGCTCACGGTGCTGCTGCTCGGCGAAGGCGCGCAGCGCGGCAGCTTCGACGCGGTGTACGGCCTGCACATCGCGCTGGCGCTGGTCACCGCCGCGCTGTGCGCGTTCGTGCGGACGCGGCCGGCGGCGCGCGCGGCCTGAGGGCATGCATCCGGGCCGCCGAGGAGCGGCCGCTGCGCGCGGTCAGTGCGTCTTGCGCCGCGCGCGCACGGCGTCGGCCAGCTGGCGCAGCAGCACGGCCGAGTCGTCCCAGCCGATGCAGGCATCGGTGATGCTCTGGCCGTAGCGCAGCGTGCGGCGGTCGGTGGTGCCGGGCTTGAACGCCTGCGCGCCGGCGACCAGATGGCTCTCGATCATCACGCCGAAGATCTGTCGGCTGCCGCTGCCGATCTGAGCCGCGACGTCGCGCACCACGTCGGGCTGCTTGTCGTGGCTCTTGCCGCTGTTGCCGTGCGAGCAGTCGACCATCACGCTCGGCTGGCGGCCGGCGTCGGCCAGCGAATCGCAGGCTTGTCCGACACTGGCGGCGTCGTAGTTGGGCACCGCGCCGCCGCGCAGGATCACGTGGCCGTCGGGGTTGCCGGCGGTGTGCACCATCGCGATCTGGCCGCTCTTGTGCACGCCGAGAAAGCTGTGCGGCTGGCTGGCTGCGATCACCGCGTCGATCGCCACCCGCACGTTGCCCTCGGTGCTGTTCTTGAAGCCGATCGCCGCCGAGAAGCCCGAGGCCAGCTCGCGGTGCACCTGGCTCTCGGTGGTGCGCGCGCCGATCGCGCCCCAGCTCAGCAGGTCGGCCATGTACTGCGGGCTCGAGGTGTCGAGCAGCTCGCTGCCCGCCGGCACGCCCATCGCGTTGATGTCGATCAGCAGCGAGCGTGCGATGCGCAGCCCTTCGTTGATGCGGAAGCTGCCGTCCAGGTGCGGGTCGTTGATCAGGCCCTTCCAGCCCACCGTGGTGCGCGGCTTCTCGAAGTACACCCGCATCACGATCACCAGCGCGTCGTCGAGCAGCGCGCGCTGCTCGTGCAGGTGCTGCGCGTACTCGAGCGCCGACCTCGGCTCGTGCACCGAGCACGGCCCGATCACCACCAGCAGCCGGTCGTCGATGCCGTGCACGATGCGGCGCACCTGGTCGCGGCTGGCGGCCACGAAGCCTTCGATCGGGCCGCCGGCCACCGGAAAGAAGCGGATCAGCTGCTCGGGCGGCGGCAGCGGCTCGACCGCGACGACCCGTTCGTCGTCGACCTTGCTGGTCTTTTCCGTGAGGTCGCTGGCGCGCATGGGGTGGTGCAGGGGTGGCCGCGGCATTGTGGGGTAAGCGCAGGGGTTGGGTGACCAACGGGTTCCCGCCGCGCCAGCATGCGCCAGATCAAGTCGGACCCAGGCCAACCCGCCGCCAGGGGTCTAGACTGAATCGAGTATGCATGCAGAGCATGGGCCGACCGGCGTTGCTGCGCGCGCTTCGCTGCGCGCATGGGTCATCGCTGCACGGCCCCATACGTTGACCATCAGCGTCAATCCGGTGCTGGTGGGCGGCGCGCTTTCCTGGGTCGAATCCGGCCGCATCGACATCACGCTGATGCTGCTGTCGGCGCTGGGCGCGCTGCTGCTGCAGACCGGTACCAACCTCGACAACGACGTCAGCGACACCGAGCGCGGCACCGACCGCGCCGGCCGGCTCGGCCTGCCGCGCGCCACGGCGCTCGGTTTGCTGACCGCCGACCAGGTGCGCTTCGCGTCCCGGGCCTGCTTTGCGCTGGCCACCGCGATCGGGCTCGTGCTGGCCTGGCGCGGTGGCTGGCCGATCCTGGTCGCGGGCATCGCGGCCGCAGCGGCGGCGATGGGCTACTCCGGCGGCCCGCGGCCGATCTCCTACACGCCGTTCGGCGACCTGGTCGTCTGGCTGTTCTTCGGGCTGGTGGCCGTGGGCGGCACCTACTACCTGCAAACCGGGTCGTTGAGCAGCGGCGCGCTGATCGCGGCCACCATGGTTGGTTTTCCGGCCACGGCGGTGTTGGTGGTCAACAACTACCGCGACCTCGTTCCCGATGCCCAGGTCGGCAAGCGCACGCTGGCCGTCTGCCTGGGCCGGACTTTCAGCCGCTGGGAGTATGCGGTGCTGATGCTCGGCCCGTTCGCGTTGCTGGCTGCGCTGGCAGCGCAGACACGCATCCACCTGTCGCTGCTGCTGCCGTTGCTGTCGCTGCCGATGGCCATCCGCCTGGTGCGGCGCTTCTGGCGCGAGACGCCGGGGCCGGCATTCAATGCGCTGCTCGCGCGAACCGCCAGGTTCCAGGTGTTGTTCGCGGCGCTGCTGTGCGTCGCGATCGTGCTCGGCTGATCGCCGACGGCGCCGCCAAGCGGCTGTTCGGCCGCCGTGCCTCGGCCCGGGCGCACGCTGCGCGCACGCCGTGGCAGCCAACCCGAAGCCGGCTTGACGCAGATCAGTGCGGCGCGTTGACAGAGGCAGACACTGGGCCGCGCTGATGGCCGGCATGCCTCGGCAGGTCACGGCACACCGATTCTCGCCAACCGCAAGGGGAGCCAGATGACGGAGACCTTCTACGAAGTGATGCGCCGGCAGGGCATCTCCCGCCGCAGCTACCTCAAGTTCTGCAGCCTGACTGCGGCGTCGCTCGGCCTCGCGCCGGCCTTCGCGCCGCGCATCGCGCATGCGCTGGAAACCAAACCGCGCACGCCGGTGCTGTGGCTGCACGGGCTGGAGTGCACCTGCTGCACCGAGTCGTTCATCCGCTCGGCGCACCCGCTGGCCAAGGACGTGGTGCTGTCGATGATCTCGCTCGATTACGACGACACCATCATGGCCGCCGCCGGTCACCAGGCCGAGGCCGCGCTCGAGCAGGTGATGAAGGACTACAAGGGCAACTACATCCTCGCGGTCGAGGGCAACCCGCCGCTCGGGGAGGACGGCATGTACTGCATGCCCGGCGGCAGGCCCTTCGTCGAGAAGCTCAAGCACGCCGCCAAGGACGCCAAGGCGATCATCGCCTGGGGCTCGTGCGCCTCGTGGGGCTGCGTGCAGGCGGCCAAGCCCAATCCGACCACCGCGGTGCCGATCAACAAGGTGATCACCGACAAGGCGATCGTCAAGGTGCCGGGCTGCCCACCGATCCCCGAGGTGATGACCGCGGTGGTGACCTACATCGCCACCTTCGACAAGATCCCCGAGCTGGATCGCCAGGGCAGGCCCAAGATGTTCTACAGCCAGCGCATCCACGACAAGTGCTACCGCCGGCCGCACTTCGACGCCGGGCAGTTTGTCGAGAAGTGGGACGACGAAGGCGCCAAGGCCGGCTACTGCCTCTACAAGGTCGGCTGCAAAGGGCCGACCACCTACAACGCCTGCTCGACCACGCGCTGGAACGAAGGCGTGTCGTTCCCGATCGGCTCGGGCCACGGCTGCATCGGCTGCTCGGAAGACGGCTTCTGGGACAAGGGGTCGTTCTACGACCGGCTGACCCACATCACGCAGTTCGGCGTCGAGGCCAACGCCGACAAGATCGGCGCCGTGGTCGCCGGCGTCACCGGCGCTGCCGTGGTGGCGCACGCCGCCGTCAGCGCGATCAAGCGCGCCGCCGACCGCAAGAAGACCGAGGCCAGCGACACCCACAAGGTGGAGAACTGATATGGCCGTCATCGAAACCCAAGGCTTCAGGCTCGACAACAGCGGCCGGCGCATCGTCGTCGACCCGGTCACCCGCATCGAAGGCCACCTGCGCGTCGAGGTCAACCTCGACGACAAGAACGTCATCCGCAACGCGGTGTCCACCGGCACCATGTGGCGCGGGCTGGAGGTCATCCTCAAGGGACGCGACCCGCGCGACGCCTGGGCCTTCGTCGAACGCATCTGCGGCGTGTGCACCGGCGTGCACGCGCTGGCCTCGGTGCGCACGGTCGAAGACGCGCTGAAGATCAAGATCCCCGACAACGCCAACATCATCCGCAACCTGATGCATGCCACGCTGTATGCGCAGGATCACCTGGTGCACTTCTATCACCTGCACGCGCTCGACTGGGTCGACGTGGTCAGCGCGCTGAAGGCCGACCCGAAGAAGACCTCCGAGCTGGCGCAGTCGATCAGCAGCTGGCCGATGTCGTCGCCGGGCTACTTCCGCGATCTGCAGGCGCGGCTGAAGAAGTTCGTCGATTCGGGCCAGCTCGGGCCGTTCCGCAACGGCTACTGGGGCCACCCGGCCTACAAGCTGCCGGCCGAGGCCAACCTGATGGCGGTGGCGCACTACCTCGAGGCGCTCGATTTCCAGAAGGAGATCGTCAAGATCCAGACCATCTTCGGCGGCAAGAACCCGCACCCCAACTGGCTGGTCGGCGGCGTGCCGTGCTCGATCAACCTCGAGGCCACCGGGGCGGTGGGCGCGATCAACATGGAGCGCCTGAACATGGTGTCGAAGATCATCGACGACACCATCGCGTTCATCGACAACGTCTACATCCCCGACCTGCTCGCCATCGCGTCGTTCTACAAGGAGTGGGCCGCCATCGGCGGCGGGCTGTCGAGCCAGAACCTGTTGGCCTACGGCGAGTTCCCCGACATCGCCAACGACGACAGCAACAAGAGCCTGCTGATGCCGCGCGGCGCCATCGTCGGCGGCAACCTGAAGGAAGTGCAGCCGGTCGACCTGAGGGACACGGCGCAGATCCAGGAGTTCGTCAACCACAGTTGGTACAAGTACGGCGACGAGACCAAGGGCCTGCACCCGTTCGACGGCGTGACGGATCCCAACTTTGCGCTCGGCCCCAACACCAAGGGCACCAAGACGGCGATCGAGTCGCTCGATGAGAGCGCCAAGTACTCGTGGGTCAAGTCGCCGCGCTGGCGCGGCCAGCCGATGGAAGTGGGACCGCTGGCGCGCTACGTCATCGGTTACGCGATGGGCCGTGCCGAGTTCAAGGAGCCGGTCGACATGGTGCTCAAGAAGCTCGACGTGCCGCTGACCGCACTGTTCTCGACGCTCGGCCGCACCGCGGCGCGCGGCCTCGAGTGCTCGTGGGCGGCGCACAAGATGCGCTACTTCTTCGACAAGCTGATGGCCAACCTCAAGGCGGGTAACCTGGCCACCGCCAACGTCGACAGCTGGGAACCCAGCACCTGGCCCGCGCAGGCGCAGGGCGTGGGCTACTGCGAGGCACCGCGCGGCGCGCTCGGCCACTGGATCAAGATCAGCAACACCAGGATCGACAACTACCAGTGCGTGGTGCCGACCACCTGGAATGCCGGTCCGCGCGACGGCAAGAACCAGATCGGCGCCTACGAGGCGGCGCTGATGAACACGCCGATGGCCAAGCCCGACGAGCCGCTGGAGATCCTGCGCACGCTGCACAGCTTCGACCCCTGCCTGGCCTGCGCCACGCACGTGATCTCGCCCGCGGGCGAAGAGATCACGCGCGTCACCGTCCGCTGAAGCGCACGGAGGCAACCCATGAGCGCTCAAGACAGCAAGTTGTTCCCGGTCTACGTGTGGCAGGCCCCCGTGCGGATCTGGCACTGGGTGATGGCGCTGTGCTTGGTGGTGCTGGCCGGCACCGGCTACCTGATCGGCACGCCGCCGCCGTCGATCGGCGGTGAGGCGAGCGAGCATTTCATGTTCGGCTATATCCGCTTCACGCACTTCGCCGCGGCCTACGTGTTCGCGGTGACCTTCGTGCTGCGGGTGGTTTGGGTTTTCGTGGGCAACCGCTTCGCGCGCGAGATCTTCACGGTGCCGGCCAAGATGCTCGACAAGCAATGGTGGGGTGGCCTCATCGACCAGACGCTGTACTACCTGTTTCTCAAGCAAGAGGCGCGGCCCTGGCAGGGGCACAACCCGTTGGCGATGGCGGCGATGTTCTTCATGTACGTGCTGGGCACCGTGTTCATGATCTGCACCGGCTTCGCGCTGTATGGCGAAGGGCTGGGCATGAACAGCTGGGCGTTCGCGCTGTTCACGTCGTGGGTGATGCCGCTGCTCGGCTACAGCCAGAACGTGCACACGCTGCATCACCTGGGCATGTGGTACCTGATCCTCTTCACGCTGGTGCACCTGTACATGGCCACGCGCGAAGACATCATGTCCCCGACCACCATCATGAGCACGATGGTCAACGGCTGGCGGGTGGCCAAGAAGTGAGCCCACGAGCCGACACAGGCCAACCGCCCGCTGCGGGCAGCGTGCTGGTGCTCGGCATCGGCAACCTGCTGTGGGCCGACGAAGGCTTCGGCGTGCGCGCGGTCGAGGCGCTGCACCAGCGGTTTGCGATGCCGCCGTCGGTGTCGCTGGTCGACGGTGGCACGCAGGGCCTGTACCTGCTCGATCAGGTGTGCGCGGCCGACCACGTGCTGGTGTTCGATGCGGTCGACTTCGAGCTCGCGCCCGGCACGTTGCGCGTGTGGCGCGACGCGGATGTGCCGGTGTGGACCGACACGATGATGAGTCTGCACCAGGCGACCTTCCAGGAGTTGCTGGCGCTGGCGCGGCTGCGCGGGCGTTTCCCTCGGTGCATCACGCTGATCGGCGTGCAACCCGCGGTGCTCGACGATCTGGGCGGCAGCCTGAGCCGGCTGGTGCGCGGCCGCATCGACGAGGCCGTTGAACTCGCCGTGTGCGAGCTGGCGGCCTGGGGGGTGGCGGCGTCACCGCGGTTGCAACCGCCCGACGAGCCTCTGAGCGCCGCCGCGCTGGCGCTGCCGCTCTACGAAGCGGGGCGCCCCGCTGCGGACCGGGCCTGCCGCATCGGCGATGCGCGCTTCCTGAATCAGGTGCACGCTGAGGAGCGCAGCTGATGTGCATCGGCCTGCCGCTTCAGGTGGTCCAGCCCGAGGACAGCTTCGCCTGGTGCGAGGCCGACGGGCACCGCGAATTGCTGGACATGATCCTTGTCGGTCATCAACCGGCGGGCACCTGGGTGCTCGGGTTTCAGGGCGCCGCGCGCCAGGTGCTCGACGCGCAAGAAGCCGCGCGAGCCCGTGCCGCGCGACAGGCGCTGGCAGCGGCGCTCGACGGCGATGCCGGCGTCGACCGCTTCTTCGCCGACCTGGTCGCGCGCGAGCCCGAGTTGCCGGTCCATCTGCGAAAGGCCGCAGCATGAACGACGTCATCGCTCCAACCATCACGACGCCGGCGCTGCACCCCCTGCTGCAGCGCCTGGTGCGGGAGACCGCGGGCGCCGTGCTCGAGGCCGCAACCGTCGACGCATGGATCGACCAGCCGGGTGCGGCGATGCTGGTGTTTGCCGAGGAACCCGATCGCTACAAGGAGACCCTCGACCTGGCGGTGATCGTGCCCGAGTTGCATGCCGGCCGCGCGGGGGCGTTTCGCGTCGGCTTGCTGGTGCCCGCCGCGGCGCGCGCGCTGGCCTCGCGCTACGGCTTTGCCCGCTGGCCGGCGTTCGTGGTGCTGCGCGATGGTCGCTACGTGGGCGCGGTCGACGGCATCCGCGACTGGGACGAGTACATGAGCGAGCTCGATCGTCTGTTGGCGGCGGCGCCGACGCGGCCGCCGACCATCGGCGTTCCGGTGAAGGTGGCCGGCCAGCCCGACCCGCCGTCGTGCCACTGAGAGGAGCACGCCCATGCGACCGGTGAACATCCCGATCCGCAGCCTGATGCCCGAGCCGAGCGAGGCCATCGTGGTGATGCCGATGCCGCACGAGATGGCCACCTTCGAGATGCCGAGGCTGCCCGAGCCGGGCCCCGACAACGACGTCGCCGGCGCCCACGATCTGCTGGCGCGATTCCTGTCGCTGTTCGAGGCCTGGCTCGAGACGGGCGGCGAGCCGCCCGCGCTCGACCTCGCCGGGCTGGCCCCTGATGCGCTGCGCGTGTTGAACGAGACGCTGGGCGAAGGCGAAGTGGCCGCCATCGTGGACGTGGACGCCGCGGCGAAGATCCGCATCCAGGAGACGGTGTTCTCCGGCATCTGGCGCGAGCAGCATGTCGGCGCCGACAGCGCACTGCAACGCGACCTGCTGCTCGCGGCGGCGATTCCGGCGGTGGTCGGCGCACGTGCCGCCGAGGTGGGCGCGGCCACCTTGCGCGCGCTCGAGCTGCCGGCCGGCGCGATGAACGTGCCGCCGCTGCTGCACGAGTTGCAGGACGCGATCGACCGCTGCGCCCCCGGCAGCCCCGCGCACGTGATCAACCTGACGCTGCTGCCGCTGTCGCCGCAAGACAGCGCGCATCTGGATCGTGTGCTCGACGGCGGCTCGGTGGTGATCCTGTCGCGCGGCTTCGGCAACTGCCGCATCAGCAGCACTGCCGCGCGCCACGTCTGGCGCGTGCAGTACTTCAACAACATGCAGACGCTGATCCTCAACACGATCGAGGTGGTCGAGATGCCCGAGGTCGCACTCGCGGCGCGCGAAGACCTGGTCGAGACCCGCAGCCGGATCGCCGATCTGGTGCAGTGGATGGGCGACTCGATCGCCGCCGGCTGACGGTCATGCACGACGCGAACTCGCCAACCGAGCGCACAGGGGTGATCGGCCGCGACACGCGCCTCGAGTGCAGGATCTGCTGGACCGTCTACGACCCGGCCTTGGGCGACCAGGTCTGGCAGATCCCGCCGGGCACGCCGTTCAGCGACCTGCCGGCGCACTGGAGCTGTCCCAACTGCGCAGCCGAGAAGAGCAGCTTCCTGGTGCTCGATGACTGACACCACCGAACGACCGTCGCCGGCGCACGCCCTGGAGGCGGCGTTTCGCGCGATCCTGCAGCGGCAGATGCACGACATGCCGATGACCAACCCCGCGCTGTCGGTGGAGGCGGTGGGGTTTCGCCGCTGGAGCGACCACTGGCTGGGCATCCTCGTCACGCCCTGGTTCATGAACCTGGTGCTGATGCCGCGCGTGGCCGCGAAATGGCACCCCATCGGCGAGCGCGAGACGCGGCACTACGTGCTCCCGGCCGGCGTCTTCGAGTTCATCGGCGCCCATCACCCGGCGCTCGGTGACTACCAGGCGTGCTCGCTGTTCTCGCCGATGTTCGACTTCGCCGACCATGCCGGTGCGCGCGCCACGGCGGTGGCCGCGCTCGACGCGCTGTTCGACATTTCCAACCGCGAAGCGGGCGAGGCGCTCACGCCGCCAGGCGCTGTCGCCGATGCAGCCATCAGCGCAACGCCGGCCGCGCGCGCGGTCAGCAAGCGCGACTTCCTGTTCGGGGCCACGCCGCGAGCCGAGCATGGGCCTTGAGGGGGAGCTGCGCGTGGGCCTGCAACTCAACGGCGGCCGCATCGATCGCGTGCGCATCTCGTCGACGCGGCCCGACGTGGCGCACACGGTGTTGCAGGGGCGGTCACGCGCCGAGATCCGATCCATCGTGCCGCGTTTGTTTGCGATTTGCGCAGTTTCCCAGGCCGCGGCAAGCGACCTGGCCTGTGCCGCAGCCGCGGGTGAATCACTCGGCGCCGACACGCTGGCGCGCCGCAGCGCCGACGTGGCGGCCGAGGTGGTGCGCGAATGCGCGTGGCGCACGCTGCTCGCTTGGCCGCGGTCGATCGACGAGCAGCCCGCCGCCGGCGCGATCGCCGCGGCACGGCGTGCGGCGGCCTTTGGTGGCGACGCGTCGGCCGCGTCCGACCCCGACACGATCGCTGCCGCGGTGTTCGGTGTCGGTGCCGAAGACTGGCTGGCGCTGCGCACGCCGAGCGATCTGGACCGCTGGATCGATGCCGGCGCCACCGCCGCCGCGCGCTTCATGCGCCGTGTCCGCGACGACGACGCGGCTGCGGGTGTGCGCGACCGCGGCGTGCGCGCCACCGCGCTGCTCGACGCCGCGCACGATGCGGCCGCGATCGAGGAACTGGACGGGGCCATCACCGGTGACCTCGACTTCGCGCACCATCCGCTGTGGCGCGGTGCGCCGGCCGAGACCGGCGCGCTGGCCCGGCAACGCGACGACCCGCTGATCGCCGAGCTCGACCGCCGCAGCACCACACGCGTACCCGCCCGCTTCGTAGCTCGCCTGCGCGAGCTGGCGTTGCTGCTGGCCGGGCAGACGTGGACGCAGGTGGGTGCACGCGCGACCGCACCGGGCAGCGGCGTGGCGTGGGTCGAAAACGCACGCGGCCTGCTGATCCATCGCGTGCAACTCGATCGGGACCGGGCGCAGGGCTACGCCATCGTCGCGCCGACCGACTGGAACTTCCATCCCGATGGTGCGCTGGCGTCGGCCCTGCGGGGCGAGCACGTGCGCGACGCCGATGCGGCACGGCGGCGCGCCAGCCGTCTGGTGGATTCGCTGGACCCTTGCGTGACCTGCCGCGTGGAGCTCGACGATGCATGAGATGTCGCTCGCCGAAAGCGTGCGCGAGATCGTCGATGACACGGCGCGCGCCAACGGCGCACGGCGCGTGGCTGCGGTGCGGCTGGAGATCGGCAAGCTGGCCCAGGTGGAGATCGATGCGATGCGGTTCGCGTTCGACGTCGTGATGCGCGGCTCGCTCGCCGAGCGCGCGCGGCTCGAGATCGTCCAGACCGACGGCAGCGCCTGGTGCATGCGCTGCTCGCAGCCGGTGGCCCTCGCACGCCGCGGTGACGCCTGTCCGCTGTGTGGCACCTACCAGCTCCAGGTCACCGGCGGCGAGCGCATGCGGGTGATGGACATGGAGATCGAATGAGCGCCCCCCGGCCGCTGCGAAGGCGCTCGCTCCCGCTCGGGGGGACAGCCCGTAGGGCGAAGGGGGCCAAATGAGCTCGAAGGGAGAACGACCATGTGCCTGACTTGCGGTTGCGGATCCGACGAGGTTCATGTCGAGGCTGTGCCCGATGTGCACACGCACACGCACGCCGACGGCACGGTGCACAGCCACGCGCACGATCACGGGCACGAACACGGGCACGCCCATACCGGGGCCGATGCCGCCGCAAGCGGGATGACGTCGCCTCGGCTGGTCCAGGTCGAGCGCGACCTCCTGGCCAAGAACGACGCCATCGCGCAGCGCAACCGCAACTGGCTCGCGCAGCACGGCATCTTCGCCGTCAACCTGGTGTCGAGCCCCGGCTCGGGAAAGACGACGCTGCTGGTGAAGACCATCGAGCTGCTCGCCGGACGGGTGCCGGTCGCGGTGATCGAAGGCGACCAGCAGACCACGTTCGATGCCGACCGCATCCGCGCCACCGGCGCGCCGGCGATCCAGATCAACACCGGCAAAGGCTGCCACCTCGATGCCGCGATGGTGGAGACGGCGCTCGCGCGCCTGGCGCCCGGGCCTGACTCGGTGCTGATGATCGAGAACGTGGGCAACCTGGTGTGCCCCGCGGGCTTCGATCTCGGCGAGGCGCACAAGGTGGTCGTGCTGTCGGTCACCGAGGGCGAAGACAAGCCGCTGAAGTACCCCGACATGTTCCATGCCGCGTCGCTGATGCTGCTGAACAAGATCGACCTGCTGCCGTATCTGACCTTCGACCTGCAGCGCTGCATCGCCGACGCCCGCCGCGTCAACCCGGCCATCGAGGTGCTGCAGGTGTCGGCGACGACCGGGCAGGGGCTGCACGAGTGGCTGGCGTGGATCGAGCGCGGCGCGAGCGCGGCGCGCCGGCAGCCCCCGCGCGACGCGGCCGCGCTGCAGCGCCGCGTGGCCGAATTGGAAGCGCAGCTCGCACGTCTGCAGGCGCGCTGAAACCCGACGCCCATGCTGATCGAGACCGTCGCTGCCGTCGAGCGCCGCGCCATCCGGGTGCGCGGCGCGGTGCAGGGCGTCGGCTTCCGGCCGTTCGTCTACCGCCTCGCGCACGACCTCGGCCTGGCCGGCTGGGTGTGCAACGACGCCGACGGCGTGGACATCGAGGCGCAGGGGCCGGCAAGCGTGCTGGCCCGCTTCGAGCGGCGTCTGAAGACCGACGCGCCGCCACTGGCACGCGTGGCCGAGGTCACGGCATCGCCGCGCCCGCGCGCGCAGCAGGCCGCGGGGTTTTGCATCCTGCCCAGCCGTGCAGGCCGGGTGACCACGTCGATCCCGCCCGATACCGCCACCTGCGACGATTGCCTGCGCGAGCTGTGTGACGCGGCCGACCGGCGCTACCGCTACGCCTTCATCAACTGCACGCAGTGCGGCCCCCGCTACACGTTGACTCACCGATTGCCGTACGACCGCGCGCAGACGAGCATGGCGCGGTTTCCGCAGTGCCCGCAATGCCTGCGCGAATACACCGACCCGCTGCACCGGCGCTTCCACGCCGAGCCCAACGCATGCCCGGTGTGCGGGCCGGCGTTGCGCTTGGTGGACGTGCACGGCGATGCGCTTTGCGGCGACCCGATCGCCGCCACGCTCGAACTGCTGCGCCGCGGCCGCATCGTCGCCCTCAAAGGCCTCGGCGGCTTCCACCTCGCGTGCGATGCCAACCAGGCCGACGCGGTGGCGCGCCTGCGCGAGCGCAAGCAGCGCGAGGAGAAACCGTTTGCCGTGATGGCCGCGAACCTCGAATCGGCGCTGCGTTGGGTGCGTGCCGATGCCGACGAACAGGCGCTGCTGCAGTCGGCGCAGCGGCCGATCGTGCTGCTGCCGTTGCATGAGGGGTGCCAGCACCTGCTGGCCGGCGTGGCGCCCGGCCTGCGCACGCTGGGGGTGATGCTGCCCTGCACGCCGATCCAGGTGCTGCTGTTCCACGAGGCTGCCGGCCGGCCCGCCGGCACCGAGTGGCTGCACGACCGCCAAGACCTGCTGCTGCTGATGACCAGCGCCAACCCCGGCGGCGAGCCGCTGGTGATCGGCAACGACGAGGCGCTGACGCGGCTGCAAGGCATCGCCGACGCGGTGCTGCTGCACGATCGCGACATCGTCGCTCGTTGCGACGACAGCGTCGTGCGCCGCGTGGCCGGCGGCGCCGTGCAATTCGTGCGCCGCGCCCGCGGCTACACACCGGCACCGATCAAGTTGCCGCGTGCCGGCCCCTCGGTGCTGGCCACCGGCGCCTGGCTGAAGAACACCATCTGCATCACGCGCGGCGACGAAGCGTTCCTGTCGCCACATGTCGGCGACCTCGACAACGCGGCCACCTGTGGTGCGCTGGTCGAGATGGTGGAGCATCTGTGCGACGTGCTCGACGTCAGGCCGCAGGCCGTGGCGCACGATCTGCACCCCGACTTCTTCAGCACGCGCTTCGCGCTCCAATGCGCCGCCGAGCGATCGCTGCCGGTGCACGCGGTGCAGCACCATCACGCGCACGTGGCCGCCGTGGCCGCCGAGCACGGCGTCGACGGCCCGCTGCTCGGTCTGGCGCTGGACGGCATCGGCCTCGGCGACGACGGTGCGGCCTGGGGCGGCGAGTTGCTGCGCGTCGACGGCGCAGCGTTCACGCGACTGGGCCATCTGGCGCCGATCGTGATGCCCGGTGGCGACGCCGCCGCGCGCGCGCCCTGGCGCATGGCCGCTGGCGCGCTGCAGCGCATCGGGCGCGGCGATCAGATCGTGCGTCACTTCGGTCACCACGGCGGCGCCGCCGCGGTGGCGCAGATGCTGGCGCGTGGCCTGCGCTGCCCGCCCACCACCAGCATGGGGCGCTGGTTCGATGCCGCGGCCGCGCTGCTGCGGGTGCGCGAGGTCAGCGCATTCGAAGGCCAGGCGCCGATGCTGCTCGAGGCGCTGGCTGCATGCGCCGAGCCGATGCCAACGGACTCTGCGCTGAACGATGAAGTCCGCGTCCTGCCCGACGGCACGCTCGACCCGACGCCGCTGATCGCGCGCCTGGCCGACGAAGACGATGCGCAGCGCGGAGCCGTGCGGTTTCATCACGCGATCGCCGACGGATTGGCGCGCTGGGTCGCCGCGGCCGTCGAGTCGACCGGCCTGCGCACCGTGGCTCTGGGTGGCGGTTGCTTCCTGAACGCCTTGCTGACGACGCGACTGGTGCTGCGTCTGCAGGCGCAGCACGTTCGTGTGCTGCAGGCCCGGCTTGCGCCACCCAACGATGGCGGCATCGCGCTGGGCCAGGCCTGGGTGGCGATCCGCCGGCAGACCGCGGGAGCCTGAACGATGTGCCTTGCGATTCCGGTGCGGGTGGTCGAGTTGTCGAGCGCGTCGATGGCGGTGGTCGACCTCGATGGCATCCGCAAGGAGATCTCGCTGGCGCTGGTCGATGGCGTGCAGGTGGGTGACTACGTGATCATGCATGTCGGCTACGCGCTGGCGCGGCTCGATCGCGAAGAGGCCGAGCGCACGCTGGCGCTGTTCGCCGCCGTGCCCGCGGGGGGCGCATGAAGTACATCGACGAGTTTCGCGACGGCAGGCTGGCGGGCCAGCTCGCCGCGGCCATCGCCGCCGAGGTCGACCCCGGCCGCAGCTACAACCTGATGGAGTTCTGCGGCGGCCACACGCACGCGATATCGCGTTACGGTGTGGCCGATCTGCTGCCGCCGGCGGTGCGCATGGTGCATGGGCCGGGCTGCCCGGTGTGCGTGCTGCCGATCGGGCGCGTCGACTTGGGCGTCGCGCTCGCGCTCGAACACCGCGTCGTCCTGTGCACCTATGGCGACTGCCTGCGCGTGCCGGCGTCCAACGGCCTGTCGCTGCTGAAGGCCAAGGCGCGCGGCGGCGACGTGCGCATGGTCTATTCGCCGGCCGATGCATTGAAGGTCGCGCAGGCCGAGCCCGGCCGCGAGGTGGTGTTCTTCGCGATCGGCTTCGAGACCACGACGCCGCCCACTGCGCTGGTGATCCAACAGGCGGCACGGCTGGGCCTGAAGAACTTCAGCGTCGTCTGCAACCACGTGCTGACGCCCGCGGCGATCACCAACATCCTGGAGTCGCCCGAGGTGCGCCGCCTGGGCACGCTGCCGCTGGACGGCTTCATCGGCCCGGCCCATGTGTCGACGATCATCGGCAGCCGGCCGTATGAGTTCTTCGCCGAGGAGTACCGCAAGCCGGTGGTGATCGCGGGCTTCGAGCCGCTGGACGTGATGCAGGCCATCCTGATGCTGGTGCGGCAGATCAACGAGGGCCGCGCCGAGGTCGAGAACGAGTTCACCCGCGCCGTCACCCGCGACGGCAATCTGAAGGCGCAGGCGCTGGTGTCCGAGGTGTTCGAGCTGCGGCGCTCGTTCGAATGGCGTGGTCTGGGTGTCGTGCCGTACAGCGCGTTGCGCATCCGCGAGGCCTACCGCGCGTTCGACGCCGAAAGCCGCTTCGGCCTGCAAGCGAAGACGGTGGCCGACAACAAGGCCTGCGAGTGCGGCGCCATCCTGCGTGGCGTGAAACATCCGCGCGACTGCAAGGTGTTCGGCACCGTGTGCACACCGGAGAACCCGATCGGCTCGTGCATGGTGTCGTCCGAGGGCGCCTGCGCGGCGTACTACAGCTACGGGCGGTTCCGCGAGATACCGGTGGTGGCGGTGTGAGCGGCGTGAGAGCGGACTACGTTCGGCCGCTGGACATCAAGCACGGCCGCGTCGACCTGTCGCACGGCGCGGGCGGGCGCGCGATGGCGCAGCTCGTCGAGCAGCTGTTCGCCGCCGCGTTTCACAACGAATGGCTCGCGCAGCGCAACGACCAGGCGCTGCTGCCGCGGCCCGAGGGCCGCATCGTGATGTCGACCGATTGCCACGTCGTCTCGCCGCTGTTCTTTCCTGGCGGCGACATCGGCTGCCTGTCGGTGCACGGCACGATCAACGACGTGGCGATGGCCGGCGCGCGGCCGCTGTATCTGGCCGCGGGCTTCATCCTCGAAGAGGGCTTCGCGCTGGCCGACCTGAAGCGCATCGTCGACTCGATGGCGGGCGCCGCGTGCGAAGCCGGCGTGCCGATCGTCACCGGCGACACCAAGGTGGTCGAGGCCGGCAAGGGCGACGGCGTGTTCATCACCACCACCGGCGTCGGCGTGGTGCCGTCGGGCATCACGATCTCGGGCGACCGCGCACGCCCGGGCGACCGCATCGTGCTCTCCGGCACGGTGGGCGACCATGGCATGGCGGTGATGTCGCAGCGCGAGTCGCTGGCCTTCGGCACCGACCTGCGTTCGGACACCGCCGCGTTGCATGGCCTGGTGGCGGCGATGATCGACGCCGTGCCCGAGGTGCGTGTGTTGCGCGATCCGACGCGCGGCGGTCTGGCGACCACGCTCAACGAGATCGCGGCGCAGTCGGGGGTCGGCATGGTGATCGAGGAAGCCGCTGTGCCGGTGCAGCGTCAGGTGCAGGCGGCGTGCGAGTTCCTCGGCCTCGACCCGCTGTACGTGGCCAACGAGGGCAAGCTGGTGGCCATCGTGCCGGCCGATCGCGCCGAGCGCCTGCTGCAGACGATGCGTGCGCATCCGCTGGGCCGGCAGGCGGCGCCGATCGGCGAGGTGATCGAGGACGCGCATCACTTCGTGCAGATGCGCACCCGCTTCGGCGGCAAGCGCAACGTCGACTGGCTGGCCGGTGACCAGTTGCCGCGCATCTGCTGAACGCTGGAGTCAATGTGCGCATCCTGTTCCTGACCCGCAGCTTCAACGGCCTGGCGCAGCGGCTGTACCTGGAGTTGACTGCGCGCGGCCACGAGGTGTCGGTCGAGTTCGACATTTCCGACGCGGTGACCGGCGAGGCCGTGGCGCTGTTCCGGCCGGCGTTGATCGTGGCGCCGTTTCTCAAGCGCGCGATCCCCGAGAGCGTCTGGCGCCAAACGCCGTGCCTGGTGGTGCACCCGGGCATCGTCGGCGACCGCGGGCCGTCGGCACTGGACTGGGCCATCATGGACGGCGAGCGCGAATGGGGCGTCACCGTGCTGCAGGCCGAAGCCGCACTCGACGCCGGGCCGGTGTGGGCGAGCGAGACCTTCGTGATGCGCGATGCGCCCAAGTCGAGCCTGTACCGACACGAGGTCACCACGGCCGCGGCGCGTGCGGTGCTGACGGCCGTGCAGCGGTTTGCGACCTCTGCGCAACCGCTGCCCGCGACCGAAGCGCCCGGCAATGGCCGTTGGCGCCCGTGGATGCAGCAGGCCGCACGGCGGATCGACTGGCAGCGTGAGGACACGACCACCGTGCTGCGCAAGATCCGCGCCGCCGACGGCACGCCCGGCGTGCTCGACACGATGTTCGGCGTGCCCTGTCACCTTTTCGACGCCCATGGCGAGATGCGGGTCCACGACGCCTCGCCCGGTGATCTGATCGCGCGCCGGCACGACGCGGTGCTGCGCGCCACGCCCGACGGCGCGGTCTGGATCGGCCAGGTGCGCCGCGCCGACCGCGGCGACAGTTTCAAGTTGCCGACCGCGCTGGCCTTTCCAGCGCAGGTTGCCACGCTGTGCGAGTTCCCGATCGCCATCGACGCACCGGGCGCATCGGGCTGGCGCGAGATCCGCTACGAATCGCGGGGCGACGTCGGGTATCTGCACTTCGACTTCTACAACGGCGCCATGAGCACAGCACAATGCCAGCGGCTGACCGCGGCCCTGCGCTGGGCGTTGGCCCAACCCCCGCGCGTGCTGGTGCTGCTGGGCGGTGCCGACTTCTGGTGCAACGGCATTCACCTGAACGTGATCGAGGCCGCCGACAGCCCCGCCGACGAGTCGTGGCGCAACATCCAGGCGATCGACGACCTGACCCAGACCCTGATCGAGGCGACGGACCACGTCGTCGTCGCCGCGATGCAGGGCAACGCCGGCGCCGGCGGCGTGTTCATGGCGCTGGCGGCCGACCAGGTGTGGGCGCACCGCGGCGTCGTGCTGAACCCGCACTACAAGAACATGGGCAACCTTTACGGGTCGGAGTACTGGACCTACCTGTTGCCGCGGCGCGTGAAGACGGGCTTGCCGAGCGACGTGATGAAGCAGCGCTTGCCTGTCTCGGCGCAACAGGCCGAGCACCTGGGGCTGGTCGATGCCGCCTTCGGCGACGACGCGAGCGACTTCGTGCGGCAGGTGCAGTCGCGCGCGGCGGCGCTCGCCGCCAGCCCGCGCGTGAGCGACCTGCTGCGGGCCAAGCAACGGCGCCGCCTGTACGACGAAGCCGACAAGCCGCTGGCCGTCTACCGCGACGAAGAGCTGGCCCACATGCGGCGCAACTTCTACGGCTTCGACCCGAGCTACCACGTCGCGCGGTCGAACTTCGTGCACCACGTGCCGCCGTCGTGGACGCCGCGCCACCTGTGTCTGCATCGCCGGCTTGACGCGCGTCAGCCACGCCCGGACGCGCTTGCCCGAGAATCGGGGCATGGGCGAGGTGGGCTGGTCAGCGAGGCCTGATCGCGCGCGGCCCAACCCCGGTCGATCGGGTCATGTTCATCCAACGAGGTTGATATGAAGTTTCCATGCGCCCTGATCGCCATCGCCGGCCTTGCAGCGACCACTGCCTTCGCCGCCACGCCCGAGGAGTTGATCGCCAAGAACAGGTGCGGCCGCTGCCACTCGGCCAAGACGACGGTCAAGGCGCCGTCGTTCGCATCGATCGCCGAGAAGTACAAGGGTCAGGCCGATGCGTCGGCCAAGGTCGCCCAGATGCTCAAGACCGGCGCCAACGAGCATGACAAGGTGGCCGCCAGCGACGCCGAGCTGAAGGCGGTCGCCGATTTCGTGCTGTCGTCGAAGTAGCAGGGCCGCGCCGCGCTGCGCCCCGGCGGGCCGGCCGCTCAGGCCACCGCCGAACCGCCGCGCGAGGGCTCGCCGGCATGCCCCCTCGGGGCCCCGGGGGCCAGACGCGGTTGCGCGCCGAGCCAGTACAGGCCGTTGGCCATGATGCAGAAGCCCGTCGCTGCGAACCAGACCATGGCGCCGCCGACGAAGCCGGTGAACGCCAGCCACCAGGGGCTGTGCAGCAGCGACAGCGTGGACGCCACGATCAGGTTGAAGCCGACCACCAGATAGATGCGCCGTTCGAGAAACCACTGATCCGTCTGCAGGAAGTACAGGTCGCCGGGTTTCCATCCAGTGCGCGCCAGCGCCGGCCTGAACCCGAGCCGGACCAGGATGTTGCCGACCACGCAGAAACCCGTGAGCGCCACCACGATCGACGACGCACCGGTGGCGACGATGGCGAGCACCCACAACGGGTCGACGAGAAGCGCCAATGCGGTGCTCGCCAGCAGCACCACGCCCGCGATGAGCCAAACCGTGCGCTCGATGTACCAGCGGTCGGTTGGAACGATGTAAAGCTTGCTCGGCGTCGACATGGTGTCCGATCCCTTCTTGGGCATCCCCTCACAATGATCCTGCGTGGCGCTGCAGCCTGACATGACCTTCATCAACGTCAATTCGCCTCGATGGCGATCTCGGCGTGTGCTGCCTTGCCCTCGATCGAGCCCGGCGCCGCCGTGCGGCCCAAATGCCGACCTCGATCGGCCAAGACATGATGCTCCCTTCGTCGTCGATCCATCCGCCGGTGTCCCGGCCGCCGTGTCGGCCAAGCCACGGCGCCGCCCGACCTGAACGCAGGAAGACCGATGGCTAGCGCGGGCCTGCGGCGCCGCAGCCTGCTGGCCGTGGCCATGGGTCCGGCTGCCCGCTGCGCGCCGGCGGGTCGCGATGCCCGTCGCGCGCGGTGCGCCTGGTGGTCCCTTGCTCGGTGGGCGTGGGCCCCGACGTGGTGGCACGCAGCGTGGCCGAGCGGCTGGCGCCGTTGTGGGGCCAGCCGGTGATCGTCGACAACTGCGCCGCCGGTGAGCGAAGGACGCACCGATCTGACCATCGACAAACGCCGGGTCGTGCGGGGCCTGCCGCTTGAGGCTGGTCAATACGGGGTGCCCGGGGAAGTCACGATACTGACCCCCCCATGAACGAGCGCGTGATCGGGTCGGGGGGTGCGTGGCTGGAATCCAATGGCGACGCGTGCGCGCTCAACGACGCGGCGCAGGCGGCCATTGCCGAGGTGCTCGGTGCCGAGCGCGATGCCCGTGAGGCGATCGGCCGCGCGCGCCTCGAGGTGCACTCGATCGACGAGGCCGCACGCGCCGAGGCCCGCGCGGTGGCCGGGCGCACCGAGCGGCGCGTCCGCGCGGTGGTGGGTGTCTTCGAGCGCCGGCTGTCGCAACAGCTGGCGGCAATCGATGCCGAGGCGACGCAACTGGACGTCGCGCAGCCGCCGGGCGGCGACGAGACGGCCGCGTTGCAGCGCGCGATCAGCGGCCTCGTCCACGACCTCATCGGAGTGCGGCCGTGATCGAGTGCGGCAGCCTCGAGTACGCGCATGCGCGACTGCACGCGCGCCATGGCCAACGGCTCGACGACGCCGCCTGGCGACGCATCGAAGTGATCCGCGAGTTCGCGCCGTTGCTCGAAGCGATGCGCGCCAGTGCGCTGCGGCCGTGGCTGAGCGGCATCACCGTGGACAGTTCGGTGCATCGGGTCGAAGCAAGCCTGCGTGGCCAATGGCGCGCGCTGATCGACGAGCGCGCGGCGTGGATGCCCTCGTCATGGCACGGCGCGCTGCAGTGGTGCGCGGTGCTGCCCGATCTCGCCGTGCTGCAGCACCTGGCGCGTGGCGGCGAACCGGCCGCCTGGATGCACGATGAGCCCGCCTGGCGCGAGCTGTCTGCGGCACAGCCGCCGGCGCGTGCTGCGCTGCTGCAGTCAGGGCCGTTCGCGGCGCTGGCGGCCGCCTGGGCGACACCGCAATCCCTCGGTCGTGCCTGGCGCGACGAGTGGCAGCGCCGTCTGCCGCAGCCGCTGGGTGATGACGGCGGCCTGCTGCAGCAGCTGGTGCGCGTGCTGCTGCAGCACCGCCAGGTGTTCGTCGCAGCGTCGCCGAGCGAAGGCTGGTTGCTGCGCGGCGCGCTGCGGGCCCGCTTGACCCTGTTGCTCCGTCGCGCGGCGTTGCAGCCCGCGCTCGTGTTCATCGACCTGGCGCTGTGTGCGCTCGATCTGGAACGGCTGCGCGCCGAGTTGCTGCGGCGCCTGCTGTTCCCGCGCTGGCAGGTGGCGTGATGCTGCGCCCGCGCCCGGCCCGCTGGTTCGAGATCCTCGCCGCGCGCGACGACGCGACCCTGGTGCTCGAGGCCTTGGCGCGCACCGGGGCGGTGGAGCTCGAGGCGCGGCCCCGGGCCGGGCTGCCGGCTGCGCTCAGCGACCTGATGCCGCTGTTGGCGCAATACGCCGAGCTGTCGGCGCGCCATCACGCCTACTGGCCAAGCTCCGCGTCGTGCCGGCCGTCCACCTACCCGGAAGCACCGCTGGCCACGCTACGGCGTTGCCTGGAGACGATCCGCGCCTGGGCCCAGGACGCCGAGCCGTTGATCCAGGCGCTGCAGCGCTGCGAGGCCGAGCGGTCCGAGCTGCAACTCTGGGGTCGTGTGCTGGGCGCGCTCGACTTGCGCACGCTGGTGCCGTCCGACCTCGCTGGCGCGGGCCCTTGGGTGCGTGCGCGCCTGTTCGTGTTGCCGCCGGGCACCGCCCCCGAGCAGGCACTGCCGGCCCCTGAAGAGGGGCTCGAGACGGTGGCCGGCAGCGTCGAGATCGACGGCGCGCCCCACCTGCTGGTGGTCGGCCGCCCCGAGGCGCTGCAGTCGATGGCGCAGACGGTGACCACCTTGAAAGGCAGCGTGCACGATGTGCCGGGCTGGCTGCGTGCCGACGCGGCGGGCAATCAGGCCCATGTCGGCGAGCGCCTGGCAGCGATCGAAAAGGAAGTTGGCGGATTGCGCGCCGACCTGGCGGCGCTGCACCGCCGCCACGAGCTGCCACGCGCGCTGGGGGACGCGAACCGGCTGCAGTGGGTGATGCGCAACGTGCGCGCACTCGAGGCCAGCGAGTTGCTGTGCTGGATCACCGGCTGGTCCAGCGATCTGCAAGGCGAAAGCCTGGAGCGCGCGCTGCACGCCGCCGGCGCGCGCGCGCTGCTGCACTTCGCCACACCCCCGGTGAACATGCGCGCGCCGCTGCTGCTGAGCAATCCGCGCTGGGCGCGGCCGTTCGAAGTCTTCAGCCGCGCGCTGGGCATGCCGTCGTCGAGCGAGGCCGACCCGAGCCTGTTGCTGGCGATCGCGGTGCCGCTGATGTTCGGCTACATGTTCGGCGACGTCGGCCAGGGGCTGGTGATCGCGGTGGCTGCGTGGTGGCTGCGCAAGCGTTTCGTGATTGCCCGCCTGCTGATGGTCGGCGGCTTGTCGGCGTCCGCCTTCGGCCTGGTGTTCGGCAGCGTGTTCGGCGTGCACAAGGTGCTGCCCGCGCTGTGGCTGCACCCGTTGGACGCGCCGTTGACGGTGCTGCTGGTGCCGCTGGTCGGCGGCGCCGTGCTGCTGACCCTGGGCCTGGGGCTGAACGCGCTCGAGGCGTGGTGGCGCAGGCAGTGGCGGCTGTGGCTGCTGACCGACGCGGCCCTGGTGATCGTCTATCTCGGCCTGCTGGCGGCGTTCATCGAGCCGGCGGCGCTGTGGGTGGCCGCGGCCGGCGCCTTGTACTTCTGCGTCGGGCACATGGTGGCGAGCGGCCGCCTGACGGCGGGCCTCAGCGCCTTGGGCGAGTTGATCGAGAAGACGCTGCAGATCGGGGTCAACACGCTGTCGTTCGCCCGCGTCGGCGCATTTGCGCTCGCCCATGCCGGCCTGTCGTCGGCCATCGTCGCGCTGATGGACGCTGCCGACAGCGCCCTGGTCAAGGCGCTGGTGCTGCTGGTCGGCAACGTGGTGGTGATTGTGCTGGAGGCGTTGGTGGTGTCGATCCAGACCACGCGGCTGGTGCTGTTCGAATTCTTCACACGCTTCATGCAAGCGCAGGGACGGGCTTTCCAGCCGTTGCCCGCTCCGCCATCCATCCACCAGGAGAACTAGATGAACAAGACGCCGGGCGTTCCGGTCGCGTTGATCGTGATGACGCTGCTGCTCGGGCTCGGCTCGACGGCCTTGCTGCTGTGGACGCCGCACGCGTGGGCGGCCGCCGACACCGCGGCCGCGGCCAAGGCTGGCGTCGACGGCAGCTGGATCTTCATCGGTGCTGCGCTGGCCACCGGGCTGTCATCGCTGGGCGCCGGTTTTGCGGTGGCCAAGGTCGGTACCGCGGCAGTCGGCGCGCTGGCGGAACGGCCCGAGCTGTTCGGCCGCCTGCTGATCCTGATCGGCCTCGCCGAGGGGATCGCGATCTACGGCCTGATCGTCTCGATCCTGATCCTCAATCGGCTCGGGTGATGAGCACCGCACGGCCGTTGCGAAGGTGCTCGCTCCCCTTCGGGGGGGCGGCCCGCAGGGCCAAGGGGGCAAGAGGGCTCACATGAGCGCACCCATCTACCTGGGCGACGAGGTCAGCGCAGCCGGCTATCGGCTCGCGGGTGCGCTGGTGCGCACGCCGCGCCTCGGCGAGGAGTCGGCGGCGTTGCTGTGGGCCTGTTCGCTGGCGCCGCTGGTGCTCGTCTCGGCGGCTGTGGCGGCGGGTATCGACGAGGGGGTGATGCGCGAGCGGCTGTCGGCGTTGGCGCCGCTGGTGCTGATCGTGCCCGACGCGCAGGGTGTGACACCGCTGCCCGACCTGGCCGCCCGGCTGCGCGGCCAACTGGGGCTCGAGGCATGACGACGCTGACGATCGACGCGGCGATGCGCATCGAGCAGCCAAAACGCGCGTTGCTCGAGCTGATCGAGAACGACCGCGCGCGGCAATGCGCGCAGATCCTCGGCGAGGCGCACGGCCGCGCCGCGGTCACCCGCGGGCAGGCGCACGCACAGGCGCGCATGCGCATGCGCCAGGCGTTCGACGAGCAGCGCCAGCGGCGACGCGAGCAGCTCGCCGCCGCGCAGGCACGGCTGGCCACCCATCGCCGGCTGCACCAGCAGCAGCGCACCGCGGCGTTGTTGCGTCTGGCCTGGCAGCACCTGCCGGGGGAACTGCGCGCGCTGTGGCAGCAAGGCGGCGCCCGCTCGGCGTGGGTGACGCAGCTGCTCGCAGCCGCGCAGGCGCGCTTGCCGCGCGGCGCCTGGCACATCGTGCATGCGCCCGATTGGCCAGCGGCAGAACGCGAGGCCTTCGTGCAGCGCCTGGCCGCCGAGTCCGGCGTGACGCCGCGCTTCGAGGCCGATGCCGGGGTCGGCGCCGGGCTGAAGATCGTCTGCAACGGCAACATCATCGACGGCACGCTCGACGGCTTGCTGGCCGACCGTGCCGAGCTCGAGGCGCGCCTGCTGCGCCGCCTGGAGTCGGCGCGATGAGCCGGCGCGTGACTTCTTGGAGTCCGCGATGAGCCTGGCCATCGTGCGCTGGATCGCGGGCCCGGTGCTGCACGCCGTCAAGCAGGGGCCGTTCTCGCTGCGCGAAGCCGTGCGCGTCGGGCCGCAGGCGCTGCTCGGCGAGGTGGTTCGCATCCACGACGATCAGATCGTGGTGCAGGTCTACGAAGACACCACCGGTCTGCGCCCTGGCACCGAGGTGCGCGGCGATGGGCAACCGATGGCGATCCGCCTGGGCCCGGGCCTGCTGGGCCGCATCTTCGACGGCCTGCTGCGCCCGCTGTCGGGCACCGACACGGCCTTCGTGCAGCCGGGCCTGCGTGCGGCGGCGGCCGGCCGCAGGCGGTTCAGGCCGAGTGTCACGGTCGGTGCTCTGCTGGCGCCGGGTGCGATCATCGGCGAGGCCGTCGACGCCGATGGCGCTGCCGGCCGTGCGCAACCGTGCCTGGCACCACCCGACATCGGCGGTGTCGTCGAATCGGTGGTGGCTCCGGGCGACTACAGCGACCACGCCACGGTGTGCGTCGTGCGCCAGGGCGACGGCGAGTTGCGCGAGCTGGCGATGAGCCATGTCTGGCCGGTGCGCGTGCCCCGCCCGGTGGCGCGCCGCGTGCCGACGCAGGTGCCGCTGGTGACCGGCCAGCGCATCCTCGACAGCCTGTTCCCGGTGGCGCAAGGCGGCAAGGCGGCGATTCCCGGCGGCTTCGGCACCGGCAAGACCGTGCTGCTCGAGGCGCTGGCCAAGGGCTGCAACGCCGACGTCATCGTCTACCTCGGCTGCGGCGAGCGCGGCAACGAGATGGCCGGCGTGCTCGACGAATTCCCGCAGCTCACCGACCCGCGCAGCGGACGCCCGCTGATGGAGCGCACGGTGATCATCGCCAACACCTCCAACATGCCGGTGGCAGCGCGCGAGGCCAGCATCTACTGCGCCATCACGGTGGCCGAGTACTTTCGCGACCAGGGCCTGCACGTGGCGCTGATGGCCGACTCCACCAGCCGCTGGGCCGAGGCGCTGCGCGAGGTGTCGGGCCGCTTCGGCGAGCTGCCGGGCGAAGGCGGCTATCCGGCCTACCTGTCGAGCCGGCTGGCCGATTTCTACGAGCGTGCGGCGCGGGTCGAGACGCTGGCCGGCGGCACCGGCTCGGTGACGGTGATGGGCGCGATCAGCCCGCCGTCGGGCGACTTCTCCGAGCCGGTGACGAGCCACACCAAGCGTTACGTCAAGGCCTTCTGGGCGCTCGACGTCAAGCGCGCGCAGGCGCGCTTCTACCCGGCGATCCACCCGCTGCAGTCGTACGCCGAGGACGCGCGCGAGTTCGCGCCGTGGTGGGCCGCGCAGGGCAACGGCCAGTGGCTCGAGCTGCGCCGGCGCTTTCTGACCCTGCTCGACGAGCAGGCTCAGCTCGAGCGCATGGCGCGCATCATCGGCAAGGACGCGCTGCCCGCGCGCCAGCAGCTCACGCTGCTGTGCGCGGAGCTCGTCAACGAGGCGTTCCTGCGGCAATCGGCGTTCTCGGAGATCGACCGCGTCTGCAGCCCGGCGCGGCAGGGCGCGATGATGCGGCTGCTCGGCCGTTTCATCGACCTTGCCGAAGGCGCACAGGCGGCGGGTGCGCTGCCCGAACGCATCGCGGCCATCGGTTGCATGCGCGCGCTGCAGCGCATGGGCGAGGACATCGCCGACGCCGAGTTGCCGCGCCTGGCCGAACTGCAAGCGCGCATGGAGCGTGAGTTCGCGCAGTTGACGCCCACCCTGGAGCGCCACGATGCGGCTCACGGTTGAAGACGCCGCCACGCGGCTGGAGGGGCCGCTGCTGTTCTTGCGGCGCACGCTCGACGTCGGCCTGGCCGACGCGGTGGCGGTGCGCGGGCGCGACGGCCACGCGCGGCTCGGGCGCATCGTGGCGATCGACGAGCAATTCATGACGATCGAGGTGCTCGAGTCCACCGCCGGGCTGTCGCTCGAAGGCACCGTGGTGCGCTTTCTCGGCGAGCCGCTGAACTTCGGCCTCGGGCCCGGCATCCTCGGCCGCGTCTTCAACGGCGTGGGCCAGGTCATCGACGGCGGGCCACCGGTGGCGGCGCACCGCAGCGTGCCGATCGAGGGCTTGCCGCTGAACCCGGTGGCGCGCGCGATGCCGCGCGACTTCATCGAGACCGGCATCACGACGCTGGACCTGATGAACAGCCTGGTGCGTGGGCAGAAGCTGCCGCTGTTCTCCGGCGGCGGCCTGCCGCACGACCGGCTGGCGGTGGAGATCGCCGGTCACGCGCGCTTGCGGCACGGCACCGGCGGCGACTTCGTGATCGTCTTCGCCGGCATCGGCGTGCCCTACGACAGCGCGGAGTTCTTCCGCCGCAGCCTCGAGAAGAGCGGCGCGCTGGAGCGCACCGCGCTGTTCCTCAACCTGGCCAGCGACTCGAGCACGCAGCGCCTGCTGACGCCTCGATTCGCATTGAGCGCAGCCGAATACCTGGCCTTCGTCGAAGGCAAGCACGTGCTGGTGATCCTCACTGACATGACCAACTACTGCGAGGCGCTGCGCGAGGTGTCGTCGAGCAAGGGTGAGATTCCCAGCCGCAAAGGCTTTCCGGGCTACATGTACTCCGACCTCGCGACGCTGTTCGAGCGCGCCGGCTGCCTGCGCGGCTCGGTGGGCACGCTGACCCAGCTGTCGATCCTGACGATGCCGGCCGACGACATCGGCCACCCGATCCCCGACCTTACCGGCTACATCACCGAAGGGCAGATCGTGCTGTCGCGCGACCTCGACCGGCGCGGCATCTACCCGCCGGTGAATGTGCTGCCCAGCCTGTCGCGGCTGATGAAGGACGGCACCGGCGGCAAGTACACCCACCCCGACCATCCGGCGCTGGCCAGCCAGTTGTACGCCGCCTACGCCCGCGCGGCGCAGGCGCGCGTGCTGGCCAGCGTGGTGGGCCAGGAGGGGCTGGCCGACACCGACCGCAAGTACCTGCAGTTCGGCACGGCGTTCGAAGCCCAACTGGTCAGCCAGACCGAAGCGCGCACGCTGGAGCAGAGCATGGCGCTGGGCTGGTCGCTGCTGGCCGACTTGCCGGCCACCGAGCTGACGCGTCTGTCCGACGCGCAGATCGCTGCGCACATCAAGGGGGCACCATGACCGACGCCAGCGCGACGCGCAGCGCCGTCATCGAGCTGAAGGACGAGCGCCGTGCGATGCACGAGGGTTATGTGTTCCTCGACGAGAAGTGCCTGTTGCTGGCCGGCGAGATCCTGCGCGAGCTGGCGCACCACGGCCAGCTTCAACGCGACTTCCTGAAGTTGCACGACGACGCGTTGACCGCGCTGCGTCTGGCTGTGACGCGCCACGGGCTGCATGGCCTGCAGATCTATCCGCCGGCCGATCTGTCGCCGGCGCGGGTGCTGGCCAAGGGCCGCTCGCTGATGGGCGTGCGCCTGCAGGAGGCGGCGCTCGAAAGCGGTGACGCGCCGGCCGATTCCGCAGTGGAGCGTTCTCCCGAGGCCGAGGCTTGCCGCCGCGCCTTCGCTGCGGTGCTGGCCGCGGCGGCCTCCGTCGCCGCGGTCTCCGGCAATCTGGAGCGCCTGTCGCTCGAATACCGGCGCGCGGTGCGCCGCGCTCGCGCGCTGCAGGACGTGATGCTGCCCGAGCTGGACCGGACGATCTACGAGATCGACAGTCGGCTCGAAGAACTCGAACGCGAAGACGCGATCTGGATGCGGCGGGGAGCCAGCCGGGACACGCCATGACGACGCTGTCGATTCTCTTCGTCGGCCTGCTGCTGGGCATGCAGCACGCCACCGAGGCCGATCACCTGGCGGCCGTGGCGTCGCTGGCCACGCAACAGACCTCGCTGGCCCGCACGCTGCGGCTGGGCGTGGCCTGGGGCGTGGGCCACGCGCTGACGCTGATGCTCTTTGCCGGCGTGGTGCTGGTCCTGGGGCGGGTGATCTCACCCGACCTCGAGCGCACGCTGGAGACCGCGGTGGGCGTCATGCTGGTCGGGCTCGGCGGCGACGTGCTGCGCCGGCTGCTGCGCGATCGGATTCACTTTCACGTTCATCATCACGCGCCGGCAACCCGCCACGTCCATGCCCACAGCCACCGCGGCGAGGGGCCGCATGCCGGCTCGGCCCATTCACACGAGCATGCCGAGCGACTGCCGATGCGGGCGCTGGCGGTGGGCACGATGCATGGGCTGGCGGGCTCGGCCGCGCTGGTCGTGTTGAGCCTGCGGGCCGTGCCGTCGGTGACGCTCGGGCTCAGCTACATCGCCTTGTTCGGAGTCGGATCGATGATTGGCATGGCGCTTCTCTCGGTGGCGATTGCCGTGCCGTTGCGGGCCACTGCCGCGCGCCTGACGCGTCTGCATCGATGGCTCACCGCGTCGGTGGGTGTCTTCAGTTGTTCGCTCGGCCTGTGGGTGATCTGGGGATCCGGGCTGTCGCAGGTCTGGCTCGCCTGAGGCGCGGCGCCTGTGCGGGGTGTGCCACCCGCCGCGCCGCGTGCGCCCTATCGCGCGGTGGTCGGGTCGATCACGGTGGCCACGCGCGAGATGCGGTTGGCCGGAAAGCCGCCGGCCGCCGCGTGCCTGCGGATCGCGTCTTCGCTGTCCGCACGGTACACGCAGTAGATCTTGTCGCCGGTCACGTAGCTCTCGACCCACTGGATGCCGGGCCCCATCGTCGCGAGCACGCTGTTGGACTTGCGCGCGATCGCCTGCAGGTCGGCGGGGCTGAGCTTGCCGGCTCCGGGCAGGTCGCGCTCGATCACGTACTGCTCGAGCGGCGCGTCTTTGGCCGCGGTCTGCGCGAAGGCGCCTGCCGCGAGCAGCAGAGCGGCGGCGAGGGTGACGATGCGATGGTTCATGACGATCTCCTGGGTTGCATGAAAGAGGGGGGCGGTCGGCGCCGTGTCGTGCGGCCGCTCAAGCGGCCAGCGGCTCGGCGGTGAGCGGGTCGATCACCGAGTGCACGCGGGCCACACTGTTGGCGGGGAAGCCGCCCTGGCGGGCGTGCGCGCGCACGGTCTCTTCGTCGGGCGCCAGGTAGACGCAGTAGATCTTGTGGTCGGTGACGAAGCTGTGCAGCCACTGGATCTTCGGACCCATGTCCTGCAGCACGCTGCACGACTTCTGCGCAATGGCTCGCAGCTCCTGCGGCGGCAATTTGCCGGCGCCTGGGATCTCGCGCTCGATGACGAACTTGGGCATGACGGTCCTCCTGGTTCGAGCGCGGCACGATTGCCGCGCTCGAGGGCAGTCTGCGCAGCGCGCGGCGCCGCGTCTTGAGGCCGATGTCCGGCCCGCGGTGCCGCAGCGGGTGCACTGCGGGACAAAAGTCCCGGCGCCGGCCGGCGGACTAGGGGGGCGGTGGGCGGCGCCGACTGCCGGCGAGGCCGGCGTCGCGCGCCAGCACGATGGCCTGGTAGCGGTGCGCGACGCCGATCTTGTCGAACACGCGCGTCACGTGGTTGCGCACCGTCTTCTCCGACATCATGAGCTCGCTGGCGATCTCGGCGTTGTCGAGACCGCGTGCGATGCCTTCGAGCACCTGGCGCTCGCGCTCGGTGAGCGCGCCGAGCTTGTCCTCGATGCCGTCGTGCGCGCCCGGCGTGTGCAGGAAAGCGCGCGCCTCCTCGACCAGCCGCGCCCACGCCGGCTCGTCGGGCAGCAGCATGTGGTTGGGGCTGTCGAGCTCGACGAAGCGCGCGTTCGGGATCAGGCCCGCGATGCGGCGCCCTTCTTCTACATGCGCCGCCTTGTCCTTGTTGGCGTGTATCACCAGCGTCGGGCATTTGACGTGCCGCGCAGCTTCCTGCACGTCGGTGCGGAAAGCCGCCTCGAAGAACCGCACGGCGTCGTCGGAAGACACCGCGCGGCAGTGCAGCTCGTTCCAGGTGCGCTGGTGCTCGACGCCGCCGCCGGGCTGGAACACCGTCGCCCACACCTGCATGAACTCGGGATGGTCGGTGCCCCAACCGAGCCGCGCCAGGTCGACGAACCACTGCGCCTTGGGCGCCTCGTTCGGCAACTCGGGCCGCATGAAGTTGCCGCGCGCGTAGGTGCCGTACAGCAACATGTGGCTCACGCGCTCGGGATGGCGCGCCGCGTAGTGAATCGCGATCGGCCCGCCCTGGCAGATGCCGAGCAGCGGAAAGCGCTCGAACCCGGCGGCATCGACCACGGTGCCGAAGTCGCGCGCCCAGGTGTCGAACGACGCGTTGTTGAAAGAGCGGTCCGACAGCCCTGTGCCGCGCAGGTCATAACGCAGCAGCGTGTAGTCGCGCGAGAAGTGCTCGAGCCAGGGCCGCCAAGCGAGGTTATGCCACTGGTACTCGAGGTGATTGAGCCAGGTGCCCGACATCACGAGCGGCGGGCCGTGCCCGGACAGCGCGTAGGCGATGCGCGCGCCATCTGGGCAGGTGCAGAAGCGGATTTCCTGGTGCACGGCCCTCCCGCGGGAAGTCGTGCGCGCATCGTACGCTTGCGCGGCGGGCGTGGAGCCGCCCCGGGCCCTGGCTCACTCGATCAGGCGATCGGCGCGGATCAGCAGCGATTGCGGGATCACCAGGTTCAGCGCCTTGGCGGTGCGCAGGTTGATCACCAGCTCCAGCTTGGTCGGCTGCTCGATCGGGATGTCGCCGGCCTTGGTGCCGCGCAGGATCTTGTCGATGAACACCGCGGCGCGCCGATAGTTCTCTGGCGCCGGCGGCGAATACGACATCAGCCCGCCGGACTCGACGATCTCGGTGTTGGCGTAGATCGCCGGCAGGCGCTGGGCGATCGCCAGCCCGGCCAGGCGCGCGCGCTGCGTGAAGAACACGCCGCCGCCGGTGTCGGCGACCAGCAGCGCCTCCATGCCCTGGTGCTTCATGGTCTCGAACGCAGCCTCCAGGTCGGCTGCCGCGCGCAGTGCGAACACCTGCAACGCCACGCCCAGTGCGTGCGCCGCCTGCTGCGCGTTGCCGACGATCGCCCGGACCGCCGGCCCGCTGATCAGCATGCCCACGCGCACGGCGCGCGGCGCCACTTCGCGCAGCGTCTGCAGGTTCTTGCCAATCAACTCGGGGCTCAGCCGCGTCATGCCGGTGATGTTGCCGCCCGGGCGATCCAGGGTCTTGACCAGGCCCAGCTCGACCGGATCGCTGACGTTGAGCATCACGATCGGCACCGTGCCGGTGGCCTTGCTGGCGGCGCGGATCGCGGGGTCGATCGACGCCGCCATCGCGTCGACCTTGTGTGCCACCAGCTCGCGGGCGCTGGCCAGCAGCACGGCGTCGTCGTTCATGCGGTTGCCCGCATTGGTCCAGCGGTACTCGACGGCGATGTTGCGGCCCTCGACGTAGCCCAGCGCCGCCAGCCCGTCCTGGAATGCCTTCAACAACTGCGGCGCGGTCTCGGCCGACGGCCCGAGGTAACCGATGCGCCACACGCGGCCCTGCGGCTGGGCGCGGGAGGCGGGCGCCTGCAGCAGGGTGCCCAGCGCGCCGAGCGCGATCACCGCGAGCGATGCGTCGCGCCGATTCATCGGCAGGCTCGTGCGGTCACGGTGGGGCGGGGTCGGATGCTTCGCCCGGCGACTCTACACGCAAGACCCACGGCGCCGCCGGGCCACGCTTGCGCGCGGAGCGACCCTCCGTATAATCTACCGACCGGACGGTCGATAATACTTGCGATGGATCAGAAGACAGCCTCGGCGCCCCAACGCACGCCGCAGCAACTCGCCGAGCACGTGCGCGACGGCATGTTCGCCAACGACCGCGCCTCCAAGTGGCTCGGCATGACGATCGTCGAGGTCGGCCCCGGCCGCGCGGTGCTCGCGATGCCGGTGCGCGACTGCATGGTCAACGGCCACGACCTCTGCCATGGCGGGCTGATCGCCACGCTGGCCGACTCGGCGTTCGCGTTCGCCTGCAACTCGCACAACGAGCTCACGGTGGCGTCGGGCTTTGCGATCGATATCCTGGCGCCGGGCAAGCTCGGCGACGTGCTCACCGCGCGCTGCCACGAGGTGAGCAAGGCCGGCCGCACCGGCGTCTACGACTGCGAGGTCACCAACCAGCGCGGCGACAAGGTGGCCGTCTTTCGCGGCCGCTCGTACACGATGAAGGGCAAGCCTGCGGTGACGGGCTGAAGCCAGAACAGGAGACCACGGCATGCCCGTCAAAGCCCCCCGGCCCGGTGACCTGGAGCCGATCGAGACCGCGAGCCGCGACGAGCTGCAGGCGCTGCAGCTGCAACGCCTGCAGTGGACGGTGCAGCATGCGTACCAGAACGTGCCGCACTACCGCAAGGCGTTCGATGCCCGCGGCGTGCACCCGCGCGACCTGCGCACGCTGGCCGATCTCTCCAAGTTCCCGTTCACCGCCAAGAAGGACCTGCGCGACCACTATCCGTTCGGCATGTTCGCGGTGCCGCGCGAGAAGGTGGTGCGCGTGCACGCCTCGTCGGGTACCACCGGCAAGCCCACCGTCGTCGGCTACACGCAGCAGGACATCCACACCTGGGCCGACCTGGTGGCGCGCTCGATCCGCGCCTCCGGCGGCCGCGCCGGCGACATCGTGCACATCGCCTATGGCTACGGCCTGTTCACTGGCGGACTCGGCGCGCACTACGGCGCAGAGCGGCTCGGCTGCACGGTGATCCCGATGAGTGGCGGCCAGACCGAGAAGCAGGTGCAGCTGATCCGCGACTTCGCGCCCGACATCATCATGGTCACGCCGAGCTACATGCAGGTGATCATCGAGGAGTTCGAGCGCCAGGGCATCGACCCGAAATCGATGAGTGTCAAGGTCGGCATCTTCGGCGCCGAGCCGTGGACCGAGGCGATGCGCCACGACATCGAGGTGCGCGCCGCGATCGACGCGGTCGACATCTACGGCCTGAGCGAAGTGATGGGCCCCGGCGTCGCCAACGAGTGCATCGAGGCCAAGGACGGCCCGGTGATCTGGGAAGACCACTTCTACCCCGAGATCATCGACCCCGAGACCGGCGCCGTGATGCCCGACGGCGAAGAGGGTGAACTGGTCTTCACCACCCTCACCAAGGAGGCGCTGCCGGTCATCCGCTACCGCACGCGCGACCTGACGCGCCTGTTGCCGCCCACCGCGCGCAGCATGCGCCGCATGGGCAAGATCGTCGGTCGCAGCGACGACATGCTGATCATCCGCGGCGTCAACGTGTTCCCGACCCAGATCGAGGAGCTGATCCTGCAGCACGGCGCGCTGTCGGGCCAGTACCAGCTGGTGGTCACGCGCGATGGCAACCTCGACGAGATGCAGGTGCTGTGCGAGCTGCTGCCCGCGCATGCCGGCACCGACCGCGCACAGATCGCCTCGGGCCTGCAAGGGCGCATCAAGACGATGATCGGCGTCAGCACCACGGTCAGCGTCGGCGCGCCGGAATCGATCGAGCGCACGCTCGTCGGCAAGGCGCGCCGCGTCATAGACAAGAGACCGAAATGACAGCCCCCGACTCACTTCGTGCGCCACCCCCCGTGGGGGCGGCCCAGGCCGCTTGGGAGCCGCCCGGAGCTGGCCTGGGCCCGCGTTAACTTGCATTGGAGCGATCGATGTACACGCAAGCAATGGACCAGCAGCCCAAGGAAGAGCGCGAGCGCAAGGCCGTGCGCTCGGTGGAGGAGGTCGAGCTCGAGCGGCGCTTCGACGCCAAGATCGACGCCGGCGACTTCATCGAAGCCAAGGACTGGATGCCCGACCACTACCGCAAGACGCTGCTGCGCCAGATCAGCCAGCACGCGCACAGCGAGATCGTCGGCATGCTGCCCGAGGGCAACTGGATCACGCGCGCGCCGACCTTGAAGCGCAAGGCGATCCTGCTGGCCAAGGTGCAGGACGAAGGCGGCCATGGCCTGTACCTGTACGCCGCCGCCGAGACACTGGGCACCAGCCGCGACCAGATGATCGACGCGCTGCACTCGGGCAAGGCCAAGTACAGCTCGATCTTCAACTACCCCACGCTGACCTGGGCCGACATCGGCACCATCGGCTGGCTGGTCGACGGCGCGGCGATCATGAACCAGGTGCCGATCTGCCGCTGCAGCTACGCGCCCTATGCGCGCGCGATGATCCGCATCTGCCGCGAGGAGAGTTTCCACCAGCGCCAGGGCTTCGACGCGCTGCTGGTGATGATGCGCGATGGCACGCCCGAGCAGCGCGCGATGGTGCAGGACGCGGTCAACCGCTGGTGGTGGCCGTCGATCATGATGTTCGGCCCGCCCGACGATCAGAGCCCCAACAGCGCCCAAGGCATGCGCTGGGGCATCAAGCGCGTCAGCAACGACACGCTGCGCCAGCGCTTCGTCGACGCCACCGTCGAGCAGGCCAAGGTGCTGGGCGTCACGCTGCCAGACCCCGACCTGAAGTGGAACGCCGAGCGCGAGCACTACGACTTCGGCGCGATCGACTGGGACGAGTTCAAGCGCGTCATTGCAGGCGAGGGCCCGTGCAACCGCGAGCGCCTGGCTACGCGGCAGAAGGCGTGGGACGACGGCGCCTGGGTGCGCGACGCCGCACTGGCCTACGCGCGCAAACAAGCCACGAAACAGGAGGCCGCATGAACTCGAACCAGAACGCCGCGAACCAGAGCTCGCTCAACGAGTGGCCGCTGTGGGAAGTGTTCGTGCGCAGCAAGTCGGGCCTCGACCACAAGCACTGCGGCAGCCTGCACGCTGCCGACCCGCAGATGGCGATCCAGCTCGCGCGCGACGTCTACACGCGCAGGCTCGAAGGCTGCAGCGTGTGGGTGGTGCGCTCTGATCAGATCGTGGCCAGCGACCCAGCCGACAAGGGCATGTACTTCGACCCGATGGAAGACAAGGTGTACCGCCACCCCACCTTCTACAAGCTCCCCAGCGAAGTCGACCACATGTGATGGAAGCCTGAAGTCATGACCACCCCCTCCATCGAAGTCGAACAAGCCCCCAGCGTGCAATACCTGCTGCGCCTGGCCGACACCGCGCTGATTCTCGGCCAGCGGCTGGGCGAATGGTGCGGCCACGCCCCGGTGCTCGAGGAAGACATCGCGCTGTCGAACATCGCGCTGGACCTCATCGGCCAGTCGCGCGCACTGCTCGCGCGCGCGGGCCAGCTCGGCGGCCAAGGCCTGCACGAAGACCAGCTCGCGTTCCTGCGCGAGGAGCGCGACTACCGCAACGTGACGATGGTCGAGCTGCCGAATTCGGGCAGTGTGGGGCCGAGCCGCCCCGGCGACTTTGCGTTCACCGTGCTGCGCAACGCGATGATGGCCACCTGGTTCCGCCTGATCTGGGAGCGCCTGCGCGAGTCGAGCGACAGCGAGCTCGCCGCCATCGCCGGCAAGGCCGTGAAGGAGGCGCGCTACCACCAGCAGCACTCGTGCGACTGGGTGGTGCGGCTGGGCGACGGCACCGACGACTCGGCACGCCGCCTGCGCGCCGCGCTCGACACGCTGTGGCGCTACAGCCCCGAACTGTTCGAGTCCGACGACGTCGACTCGTGGGCCGCGGCCAACGGCATCGGCCCGCGCTGGGACACGTTGCGCGAGCCGTGGCGCTCCGAGATGAAGGCGCTGTTCGACGAGGCCAGGCTACCGATGCCCGCCGACACGGCGTTTCGCAGCACCGGCAAGCGCGGCGTGCACAGCGAGCACATGGGCTACATCCTCACCGACATGCAGTACCTGCAGCGTGCCTATCCCGGCGGAGCCTGGTGATGATGAACGCGGCGATGCGAGTCACGGCCGACGAGGTGCGCGTGCAGCGCGCGTGGGAGGTGCTGCAAGGCGTGCTCGACCCCGAAGTGCCGGCGCTGTCGGTGTGCGATCTGGGCATCGTTCGCGACGTGCTCGCCGAGGCCGACGGCATCGAGGTCGTGCTGACGCCCACCTACTCGGGCTGCCCGGCCACCGAGGTGATCGAGCGCTCGGTGATCGAGGCGATCGACGACGCCGGCCTCGGCCCCGCGCGCGTGACGCTGCAGCGCGCGCCGGCCTGGACCACCGACTGGATCAGCGACGACGGCAAGCGCAAGCTGCGCGAGTACGGCATCGCGCCGCCGAGCGGCGAGGCCGCAGTCGCGCAGGAGCGACCGATCCGACTCATTCCACGCCAGGCGATCGAGTGCCCGCGCTGCGGCAGCAGCAACACTGAACGCTTGTCGGCTTTCGGCTCGACCGCGTGCAAAGCGCTGTATCGCTGCATCGCCTGCCGCGAGCCATTCGAGTACTTCAAACCGCTGTGAGCACTCCTCTCTTCCACCCGCTGCGCGTGCGCCGCATCGAGCCCGACACCGCCGAGGCGGTGATCGTCACCTTCGAGGTGCCCGAGAAGCTGCGCGACGTGTTCGGCTTCACGCAGGGCCAGTACCTCACGCTGCGCCGCGAGGTCGACGGCCAGGACCTGCGGCGCTCGTACTCGATCTGCGCCGGGGTCGACGACGGCGAGCTGCGCGTCGGCGTGCGCAAGGTCAACGGCGGCGTGTTCTCCAACTGGATCAACGAGCACCTCAGGCCCGGCGACGCCATTCACGTGATGGCGCCGCAGGGCCGCTTCTTCGTGCCGATCGACGCGGCGGCGCACCGCCACTACGTGGGCATCGCCGGCGGCAGCGGCATCACGCCGATCCTCTCGATCATGAAGACCGTGCTCGGCCGCGAGCCGCACGCGCGCTTCACGCTGATCTACGGCAACCGCGCGCTCAAGAGCACGATGTTCAAGGAAGAGATCGAGGACCTGAAGAACAAGTACCTCACGCGCCTGGTGCTGCACCACGTGTTCTCAGACGAGCACACCGACGCGCCGATCAACCACGGCCTGATGAACCGCGACAAGATCGGCGAATTCCTGCGTACCCTGGTGCCCGCCAGGAGCATCAGCCACACCTTCGTCTGCGGCCCCTACCAGATGAACGACGAGGCCGAGGCCGCGCTGCTCGCCGCGGGCGTGCCCGAGGAACGCATCCACATCGAGCGCTTCGGCATCGCGCCCCTGGCGGATGCTGCCGCGCAGGCGGTGGGTGCGGTGATCCACCAGGCGCTGCCGGGCGACGCCGAGGTCGCCAAGGTCACCATCGTTCGCGACGGCCTGCGCCGCGAAATCGAGTTTCGCAAGGACCAGCCGAGCATCCTCGACGCCGCGTCGGCCGCCGGGCTCGAGGTGCCGTTCTCGTGCACGTCGGGCGTGTGCGGCACCTGCCGCGCCAAGCTGGTCGAAGGGCAGGTGCGCATGGAGCGCAACTTCGCGCTCGACAAGAAGGAAGTCGCCGACGGTTTCGTGCTGACCTGCCAGGCACACCCGACCAGCGAGCGCGTGGTCCTGTCCTTCGACGAAAGGTAGCCCGTGCCCCGCGGCCGCGCCAAGAACTACGACGACCAGCGCGAGCTGATCCTCGCGCGCGCGGCCACGCTGTTCGCCCACCGCGGCTACAGCGCCACGTCGATGAACGAGGTGGCGCAGGCGTGCGGCCTGTCCAAGGCCACGCTGTACCACTACTACAAGGACAAATACGCGCTGCTGGTGTCGATCGCCGAAGGCCACGTGCAGCGGCTGCACGCGCTGGTGGCCGAGGTGGGCGCCGAGCGCCTGGCGCCCGAGGCGCACCTGCGCGAGCTGATCCACCGCATCGTGCTGGAGTACGCCGACGCGCAGCACGCGCACCGCGTGCTGACCGACGACGTGCGCTTCCTCGACGACGACGACCGCGAGCGCATCCTCGGCAAGGAGCGCGAGGTGGTCGTCGGCTTCGCGCGCGCCGTCACCGCGCTGCGCCCCGAGCTCAAGAGGGCCAGGCTCGCCAAGCCGCTGACGATGCTGCTGTTCGGCATGATCAACTGGATGTTCACCTGGATGAGGACCACCGGCCCGCTCGACCATGCCGCGATGGCGCCCATCGTGGCCGACCTCTTCCTCGGCGGGCTGCCGGCTGTCAAACTGACGCGCAAGTCCACCGTCGAAGCGTGATCCGCGCGTTTCGCGCGGACGCGTCGAACCCTGACCCACGAGGAGACCCCCATGGCCCTGTCCCGCCCCGTCTGGATCGTCGACGGCGTGCGCACGCCGATCGGCCGCTACGGCGGCGCGCTGTCGGGCGTGCGCACCGACGACCTCGGCGCCATCCCGATCAAGACGCTGATGCAGCGCAACGCGTCGGTCGACTGGAAGGCCGTCGAAGACGTGGTCTACGGTTGCGCCAACGGTGCCGGCGAAGACAACCGCAACGTCGCGCGCATGGCTGCGCTGCTCGCCGGCCTGCCCACCGACGTGGCCGGCGCCACGCTGAACCGCCTGTGCGGCTCGGGCCTCGACGCGGTGGCCACCTGTGCGCGCACCATCGCCGCGGGCGAGGCCGAGCTGATGATCGCCGGCGGCGTCGAGAGCATGACGCGCGCGCCGTTCGTGATGGCCAAGGCCGACAGCGCGTTCTCGCGCAGCGCCAAGATCGAGGACACCACCATCGGCTGGCGCTTCGTCAACCCGCTGATGAAGCAGCAGTACGGCATCGATTCGATGCCCGAGACGGCGGAGAACGTGGCCGCCGAGTTCAAGGTCTCGCGCGCCGATCAAGACGCGTTCGCGCTGCGCTCGCAGGAGCGCTGGCAGGCCGCGCACAAGGCCGGCTTCTTCGAGGGCGAGACGGTGCCGGTGACGATCGCGGGCAAGAAGAAGGGCGAGACCACGCAGTTCACCACCGACGAACACCCGCGCGCCACCACGCTCGACGCGCTGGCCGCGCTCAAGGGCGTGGTCAGGCCCGACGGCAGCGTGACGGCGGGCAACGCGTCGGGTGTCAACGACGGTTCGTGCGCGCTGCTGATCGCCAGCGACGCGGCGCTGAAGAAGTACAGCCTCAAGCCGCGGGCGCGCATCATCGGTGCCGCGGTGGCCGGCGTGCCGCCGCGCATCATGGGCATCGGCCCGGCGCCGGCGACCCAGAAGCTGCTCGCGCGGTTGAACTGGACCGTGAGCGAACTCGACGTGATCGAGCTCAACGAGGCGTTCGCGGCGCAAGGCCTGGCCGTGACGCGGCAACTCGGCATCGCCGACGACGACCCGCGTGTCAACCCCAACGGCGGTGCCATCGCGATCGGCCACCCGCTCGGCGCGTCGGGCGCGCGCCTGGCGCTGACCGCGATGCGCCAGCTCGAGCGCACCGGCGGCCGCCGCGGCCTGGCCACCATGTGCATCGGCGTCGGGCAAGGCATCGCGCTGGCGATCGAGCGCGCCTGAGGGGCGATCCGCAACAAGGCGTTTCGCCGGCGCGGGCATCGGCAACGTCCGCGATGCCCGCGCAGTAGTGCCGTGACGCAATGGTCGCGGCATGGTGCCGCGCGGGTTGGCACGCTTGGCTTGCGCGCCGCCCGCCCCGATAACTGACAGCGTCGCTTCGACCTTCATCCGCCGATGCCTCGCCAACCCACCACCCCCAACGCTGCTGCGCCGCGGAAGAAGGCGCCGCAGCCGCAGCCGGAGAAAGAAGGCTCCTGGCTGGGCGCCGTGCGCTCGTTGTTCGTGCGCGAGGTGAAGGTCAAGCGCGTCGACGGCAAGCTCGCAGTGGCGCTCGAACCCAAGCCCGAGGCGGCGACCGCCAATGCCGACTCGGCGATGCGTGCCGAACTCAAGGCGCTGCTCAACGCCGCGCCCGACAGCCGCTCGCGGCTGCGCTTTCTGGCGGCCGTGGAGCACGGCCTCAAGCACAAGGACCCGACCGGCCTCTTCCTGTTCGAGGTGGAGCCCGAGCGGCTGCGTGCCGCGCTGCGCCAGTTCGACGCGGTGGCACCGGCCACGCCGTCGGAGCCGCTGGCGGCGCTGCGCGCGCGCCTGGTCGATGCCATCGGCTCGCGCGAGAAGAAGCGCAAGCGCATGGAGATGATCGCGCCGCGCTCCGACCTGATGCGCGACCAGCGCGTCGAGGTGGCCGAGGGGCGGGCCTCGGACTTCGACCGCATCAGCGAGCAGTGGCGCGGCGCACAGTCGACCGCCGGCTAGCCGCCAGGGCGCGACGCGCCCGCGCGATCGCGGGCTGGATAGCACCAGTAGCCTGCGGCCCGACCGCACAGTAGTCTGCTGCGCCGCGACCGGCGCCGGTTGCGCTCTTGCAGGGACTGCGACGTGACCGAAGGCAGACTGATCCTCGACCGGGTGTTCGACCACGAGGTGAACCACCCGAACCGCGTGTACCTCACGCAACCCATCGGCAACGGCCAGGTGATGCACTACACCTGGGCCCAGGTGCTCGACCAGTCGCGCCGCATGGCCGCCCACCTGCAAAGCCGTGGTCTCGAGCGCGGCGCACGCATCGCCATCCTGTCGAAGAACTGCGCGCACTTCTTCGTGGCCGAGCTGGCCATCTGGCTCGGCGGCTACACCACGGTGGCGATCTTCCCCACCGAGACCGCCGACACCGTGCGCTTCGTGCTCGAGCACAGCGAGTCGAGCCTGCTGTTCGTCGGCAAGCTCGACACCTGGCCGCAGCAGCGCGCCGGCGTGCCGGCGGGGCTGCCGTGCATCGCGTTCCCGCTGGCGCCGAACACCGACTTCGAAACCTGGGACGCGATCACCGCGCGCACCGCGCCGCTGCAGGGCCGGCCGCAGCGCGGAGCCGACGAGCTGGCGATGCTGATCTACACGTCGGGCTCCACCGGGCAGCCCAAGGGAGTGATGAACCCGTTCGGCGCCATCTCGCGCGCGGCCGAGGGCATCGCCACCGACGTACGCAAGCGCGTCGGCGAAGGTGAAGAGGGGCGCATGCTGTCGTACCTGCCGCTGGCGCACAGCTTCGAGCGCTCGTGGGTCGAGGCGGCGTCGCTGTGGGACGGCCACAACCACATCTACTTCGCCGAGTCTCTGGACACCTTCGTGCAGGACCTGCAGCGCGCGCGACCGACGCTGTTCATCTCGGTGCCGCGGCTGTGGCTGAAGTTCCAGCAGGGGGTTTTCGTCAAGATGCCGCCGGCCAAGCTCGACCGCCTGCTGTCGATCCCGCTGCTCGGCAAGCTGGTGGCGCGTCAGGTGCTCAAGGGCCTCGGGCTCGACGCCGTCAAGCAGGCCGGCAGCGGCTCGGCGCCGCTGCCGCCGGAGCTCATCCGCTGGTACCGGCGCCTGGGCTTGAAGCTGTTCGAGGGCTACGGCATGACCGAGGACAACTCGTACTCGCACACCTCCAACGAGCAGGCCAGCGAGCCGGGCTACGTGGGCGTGCCGATGGCCGGCGTGCAGGTCAAGCTGAGCCCGGAAGGCGAGATCCTGATCAAGTCGCCGGGGCAGTTCAGCGGCTACTACAAGCAACCCGAGCTGACGGCGTCGTCGTTCACCGAGGACGGGTTCTTTCGCACCGGCGACCGCGGCGAGCGCCGCCCCGACGGGCTGCTGAAGATCACCGGCCGCACCAAGGAGCTGTTCAAGTCCGCCAAGGGCAAGTACATCGCGCCGGCGCCGATCGAGAACCGCCTCAACGCGCACGCGATGATCGAGCTGTCGCTGGTGTCGGGGGTCGGGCAGCCGGCGGCCTATGCGCTGGTGGTGCTAGCCGAGTCGCTGCGCCCGCGGCTGGGCGATGCCGCGGTGCGCGCCGAGGTGCAGCGCGAGATGGAGCAGCTGCTCGCCGACGTCAACCGCTCGTTGTCCGACTACGAGGCGCTGCAGATGATCGTGGTCGCGCGCGAGCCGTGGTCGATCGAGAACGGCTTGCTGACGCCGACCATGAAGATCAAGCGCAGCCGCATCGAGGCCACGGTGGAGTCCAGGGTCGCCGGCTGGTACGCGCAAGGCGGCCCCGTGCTGTGGGCGTGACATGACTCCGCCCCGAAGCGACCTCGGCGCGTCCCTCCCAGGGGGCGCCGCCAGCGGCCCGGCGAAACCGGATCCGCGGCGTCCGCTTGGCCGCGACGCGCTGCGATGAGCGCCACGCCGCCCTCCGTTGCGCGTCACGGCGGCGACCGCATCGCCGAGGCGCTGCTCGCTCACGGCGTGCAGCGCGTGTTCACGCTGTGCGGCGGCCACATCTCGCCGATCCTCTCCGCGGCCAAGGCACGCGGCATCCGCGTGGTCGACGTGCGCGACGAGGTCACCGCGGTGTTCGCCGCCGACGCCACCGCGCGGCTCACCGGCGTGCCCGGCGTGGCCGCGGTGACGGCCGGCCCGGGCATCACCAACACCATCACCGCGCTGAAGAACGCGCAGCTCGCGCAGAGCCCGGTGGTGCTGCTGGGCGGCGCGGCACCCACGGCGCTGCAGGGCCGTGGCGCGCTGCAAGACATCGACCAGCGCCCTTTGGTGGAGCCGCACGTCAAGCGCTTCTTCAAGATGCGTCGCCTGCGCGAGCTGGGGCCCACGGTGGCCGACGCCTTCGCGCTCGCGCGCTCGGGCGTGCCCGGGCCGGTGTTCATCGAATGCCCGGTCGACCTGCTGTACGACGAGGCCTCGATCCGCCAGTGGTACGCCGAGGCCGCGGGCAAGGGCAACTCGCTGCCCGAACGTGCGCTGCGCTGGTACCTGAACCGCCACGCGCGGCGCATGTTCGCCGGCAGCCAGGACGTGCTGGTGCCCGGCGTGCAGACGGTGTACCTGCCGCGCGCGGGCGACGCCGCCACGCAGGCGGCGCTGAAGGCGCTGGCCAAGGCGAAGCAGCCATTGATGGTGATCGGCAGCCAGGCCGTGGTGCGTGCCGACCAGGCGGAGCGGCTGGCGCAGGCGGTGCAGCAGCTCGGCGTGCCGGTGTACCTCTCGGGCATGGCGCGCGGTCTGCTCGGGCGCGACCATGCGCTGCAGATGCGCCACGCGCGCCGCCAGGCGCTGCGCGAGGCCGACTGCGTGCTGCTGGCCGGCGTGCCGTGCGACTTCAGGCTGGACTACGGGCGCCACGTGCGGCGCCGCGCCACGCTGATCGCGGCCAACCGCAGTGCGCGCGACGCCAGGCTCAACCGCAGGCCCGACATCGCCGCCATCGGCGACGCCGGGCTCTTCATCGAGGCGCTCGCCGCCGCGCAGCCTGCCAGCGCCACCAACTGGGCGGGCTGGCTCGGCACGCTGCGCGCGCGCGATCGAGCGCGCGAAGCCGAGATCGACGCGCAGGCCGCGGCCGCCGGCGAATACGTCAATCCGCTGGCGTTCTTTCGGGCGCTGGAGGTCGAGGCCGGCGACAACGCGGTGTTCGTCGCCGACGGCGGCGACTTCGTGGCCACCGCCAGCTACGTGCTGCACCCGCGCGCGCCGCTCACCTGGCTGGACCCCGGCGCGTTCGGCACGCTGGGCGTCGGCGCCGGCTTCGCGCTCGGCGCGGCGCTGGCCCGCCCGGACCGCGAAACGTGGATCGTGTTCGGCGACGGCGCCTGCGGCTGGAGCCTGAGCGAATTCGACAGCTTCGTGCGCCAGGGCATCCCGGTGATCGCGGTGGTCGGCAACGACGCCGGCTGGACGCAGATCGCGCGCGAGCAGGTGAAGATGCTCCACGACGACGTGGCCACCGTGCTGGCGCGCAGCGCCTACCACGAGGTGGCCGCCGGCTTCGGCGCACAGGGCCTGCTGGTGCGCCGCGCCGACGAGGTGCGCCCCGCGCTGCAGCGTGCGCGCGAGCTGGCGCGCCAGGGCAGCGCGGTGCTGGTGAACGTGTGGCTCGACAAGACCGAGTTTCGCGAGGGCTCGCTGTCGATGTAGGCTTGCCTCGCCACATCGGAGCGAGACATGACCGCCGTCCTTCAAAGTTTCATCGCCGGCCGCTGGCTCGGCGCCAAGCCCGCGCAACAACTGCGCAGCGCCGTCAACGGCCAGCCGGTGGCGAGCACCCATGCCGAGGCCATCGACTTCGGCGAGGCGCTGCACCACGCGCGCACGGTGGGCCTGCCCAACCTGCTGAAGCTCGACTTCCAGCAGCGCGCCGGCATCCTGAAAGCGCTGGCCAAGCACCTCAACGACCACAAGGAGCGCCTCTACGCGGTGTCGGCACACACCGGCGCCACGCGCACCGACGGCTGGATCGACATCGAAGGCGGCAGCGGCACGCTGTTCGCGTATTCGAGCGTGGGCGGCAACGAGCTGCCGTCGGGCAACGTGGTGCACGAAGGGCCGGCCACCAGCTTGAGCAAGAAGGGCGGCTTCGCGGGCACGCACATCCTGGTGCCGCGGCGCGGCGTGGCGGTGCACATCAACGCGTTCAACTTTCCGGTGTGGGGCCTGCTCGAGAAGTTCGCGCCGACCTTCCTGGCCGGGATGCCGTGCATCGGCAAGCCGGCCACCGCCACCAGCTACCTCACCGAGGCGCTGGTGCGCCTGATCGACCAGTCAGGCCTGTTGCCCGTCGGCGCGCTGCAACTCGTGATCGGCGGCACCGGCGACCTGCTGGATAGGCTCGACGGCCAGGACGTGGTCACCTTCACCGGCAGCGCCGACACCGCGTCCAAGCTGCGGGTGCACCCCAACATCGTCAAGCAGTCGATCCCGTTCAACGCCGAGGCCGACTCGCTAAACTGCGCGATCCTGGCGCCCGACGTGTCGCCCGACGACGAGGAGTTCGATCTCTTCGTCAAGGAGGTGGCGCGCGAGATGACCGTGAAGGCCGGCCAGAAGTGCACCGCGATCCGCCGCGCGATCGTGCCGCGAGAGCACGCGGCGGCGGTGGCCGAGCGGCTGCGCAACCGGTTGGCCAAGACCGTGGTCGGCGACCCGGCGAACGACACCGTGCGCATGGGCGCGCTGGCGTCGCATGCGCAGGCCAAAGACGTGGCCGAGCGCGTGGCCGAGCTAACGCGCGGCGCCGAGGTGGTGTATTCGGCGAAGGACGGCTTCAACCCCGTCGGCGTCGGCGTTTCCGAGGGCGCCTTCTTCGCGCCCACGCTGCTGCTGGCGAAAGACGCAGCGAACCACGCCGCGCACGACGTGGAAGCGTTCGGCCCGGTGAGCACGCTGATGCCGTACGACACGGTCGACGAGGCCATCGCGCTGGCGGCCAAGGGCCGCGGCAGCCTGGTGGGCACGCTGGTCACCAAAGACCCCGCCACCGCCGCGCACGTGGTGCCGCAGATCGCCGCGTGGCACGGCCGCCTGCTGGTGCTCGACCGCGAGGCGGCGGTGGAATCCACCGGCCACGGCAGCCCGCTGCCGGGCCTGAAGCACGGCGGCCCGGGCCGCGCCGGC
>DATJYZ010000044.1:0-4792 GCA_035499355.1 Burkholderiaceae bacterium
ACCCTGGCGCGCAAGCTGGAGAAGCAGCGGGTGAGATGAGGGTGCCAGAGACGGACGTGGCGCCGATGGCGCCAGCTTCCGCCAGCGCTCGAACCCAATGCAGCCACGGATGCGCCGCGGCCTGCATTGCGCTGACGAACATCAACGCGAGCATCCCCATCAGCAGTGCCGTTGCGCCGAGCTGCATCTTGCGCAACGCGGTGCGCTTGGCGTCGTCCGCTGCGCTCACGTTGGGTTCGCCTCTGCAAGGAAGCCGCGCACCAACGGCGCCATCTCACGGGCCCTGCTGATGAGGAACAGGTGCCCGTCGTCGACGACGAACAGCCGGGAGGAGCGGATCAAGGCTGCGAGGATCTTGGCGTTGGCCAATGGGACTATGGGGTCGTCGGTGCCGTGCATGACGAGGGTCGGCTGGCGCAGCGCTCCCAGCCACCAGAGGCTGCTCCAGCCCCAGGCGGCCAGCATCTGGTACAGGTAGCCCCGCCGCTGCGGCGGCCGGATGTGGAGGGCATGCTCGCGCAGCAACTCCGGGTCGCGGCGGTAGCCACCGCCATAGAGCTGGCCACCAACGGCACGCAGGAACGAGGGGTCGCGATAGCGCTGTGGGCTCAGCAGCTTGAGCAGCACCGACAATTTGCCTGGCACCATCACGGCGCCGGGTGAGGTGGCCGCCAGCACCAGGCGTCGGCAGCGCGCCGGATACTGATGCGCGAACTGCTGAGCCAGCGCACCGCCCCAGGACAAGCCGAGCACGTCGACTGGCCCGGCGCAGCCGAGCTGCTGCAGGAGACGCTCGGCGAGTGCGGCCATCGTGGAGAAGCGGTACGGCCACAGCGGTGCGGGCGAGCCGCCGACCCCGGGCACGTCGAACACGACAAGCTCCACACCCTGCATCGCGGTGGCGAAGGGGGCCAGCAGTTCAAGGTTGGCACCCACGCCGTTGAAGATCAACAGCGGCGGCGCGCTGTCGCCGCCGCGCTGGATCCCAACGCGCAGCTGCTGGCCCCCCAGGTCCACCATCCGGATGTCCATGGCGGTGCGGTGAGCGTTCGCGTGCGCGGCGCTCATCCCGCCTTGGGCTGCAGCCGTAGGGTGAGCTCGTGAAGGTCTTCCTGCGCGCGCCGGCTGATCACGGCGAAGGTTTCGGCCTGCGCGCGATAGCCGGTTTCGGCCAGTTCCTTCATGCCCGACAGCGCGCGCTGCACACCCTGCACGACCAGGTCGCGCGTGCTGGGGGTTGCATCACCGGCAGAACGGCGAAGCCGCCGCAGCAGCGCTTGCGCTTGCTCGAGCGCACCTTTCAGCAGCTCGGCCTGAGCCCGCCCCAGGTCTTGGGCGCCCTGCAGCGCGGCGGCGTTGGCAGCGGCGAGCGCATCGACGTCCTTGCGGCGCGAATCCGCGATGCCGTCGACGTCCACGTGGGGCAGCGGGATCTGCTTCAGCGCCTTCGTCAGTTCGTTCAGCAGTGTGTTGCGCGCGGCCGTGGGGTCAGGGGTGACGGTTGCTTCGGTCATGCGGTCCTCCTCAGGTGGTTGCGAAATCGTTGATCAGGCTTCGAGCACGTAGCGGCCGGGTGCGGGGACCTGGGCGGGATGCAATGCACTGCCCAGGGACGCAGGCGCAGGCTTGAGCCCAGCAGAGCGCGCGGCCAGCCAGTCGCGCCAGTGGACCCACCATGAATCGGGCAGCGCGCGCGAGCTGGCCAGCCAGTCCTCGGCCTTCGCCGGCAAATCGTCGGCAACGTGGAACTTCGCCTTCGGGTTACCCGGCGGGTTGATCAGGCTCTGGATGTGCCCGCTCGAACTCAGCACGAACTCGGTCTTGCCGCCGAACGCGCGCGCCGCTTCGTACACGCCCTTCCACGGTGTGATGTGGTCCGTGGCGCCGGCCAGCACGTACTTGTCGCAGGTGACGCGTGACAGATCGATCGGCGTGCCGAGCACCTCAAGCGCGCCCGGCTTGAGCAGCACGCCTTCGGTGAAGATGTCGAGCATCTCGCCGTGGAACTGCGCGGGTAGCCGGGTGGTGTCGTTGTTCCAGTAGAGCACGTCGAAGGCCGGCGGCTCGTTGCCCATCAGATAGTTGTTGACCCAGTAGTTCCACACCAGGTCGTTGGGGCGCAGCCAGGCGAACACGCGTGCCATCTCTGTGCCTTCGAGCACCCCCTTTCGCCCCGTCGTCTTCTTCGCCGCGGCCGCCGCCCTCGGCGTCGCGAAGAGCGCGAGCTGCGAGTCTGCGTGCGGACCGAGCAGCGTGACGATCAGCGTCGACGCATGGACCAGCGGTCGCCGCGCGGCCGCGAGGTGGCCCAGCAGCGCCGACATCGTCATCGCCCCGGAGCACGCGCCGTGCAGGTTCACGTCTTCGGCGCCGGTGATCTCGCGCACGGCCTCGATGGCTTCGAGCAGCGCGGCGACATAGGTGCTCATGCTCCAGCCGCGCTGCTGCGCCCCAGGGTTGCGCCAGCTGACGACGAAGGTCTGGAAGCGGCTGCCCAGCAGGTACTCGACCAGGCTGCGACCCGGGGCAAGATCGAAGACGTAGTACTTGTTGATCTGCGGCGGCACGATCAGCTGCGGGCGCACGTGCACGTCGGGCGTGGTCGGCCGGTACTGGATGAGTTCGAGCACCTCGTTGCGAAAGACGACCGCGCCCGGCGTGACGCAGATGTTCCTGCCGACCTTGAAGGCCCGCTTGTCCACCTGCGAGGGCATGCCGCGGTTGTCGATCAGGTCCGACACCAGGTTCTTCAGGCCCTTCAGCAGGCTTGCGCCGCCGCCGTCGACCAGTTTCTTCAGCGCCGCCGGGTTGCCAAGCAGCGTGTTCGTGGGCGCCAGCGCGTCGATGATTTGCGACACGGCGAAGCGCGTGCGTGCCTTGTTCTCATCGTCCATGCCGGACTGCTCGACGAAACCTTGCAGCGCGTCGGCCCAAGCCAGGTATCCCTGCATCAGCGCGCGATAGAACGGGTTGCCCTGCCACGCCGGGTCGGCGAAACGGCGGTCGCCCTTGGGCGCCGACACCTCCCGGGCGCTCGCGAACGCGTCCGTGATCGCGCCGAGCAGGCGACGCGCCAGCGCAGCTTCCTGCGACAGTGCCAGGACGGGTTGCTTCATGGCCTGCAGCCCGATGCTGCGGGAGGTCGCCAGAACGTCGTTCCAGCGAAGCGCCATGCTCTTGTTCATGTCGTGGTGTCCTTCGTGATCGGTGGCGCAGCCATCAGGCTGCAATGGCCATCACCAGGGCGCCGGCGATCATCGCGGGCTTGCTCTCGCCCTCGATCTCGACCGTGTTCTCGGTGCACAGCAAGGTGCGCCCGTTGCCCTTGTCCTCGGCCGAGACGAGCTTGATGCGGGTACGCACCCGCGCACCCGACTTCACAGGGGCGATGAAGCGTGTGCGCTCCAGCCCGTAGTTCAGGGCCTGCGTCACCCCGAGCGGCCGCACGACCAGGTCGTGGATGCTTCGCGCGATGAGCGACAGCGTCAGGTAGCCATGCGCGATCGTGCCGCCGAGCGGGCTCTCCTGGCGCGCCCGCTCCACGTCGACGTGAATCCATTGGTGGTCGCCGGTGCAGGCAGCGAACTGGTCGATGCGCTGCTGGTCGACGGTCTGCCATTCGGACACGCCGAGCTCGCGGCCGACCAGTTCCCGGATGTGGGCGAGGATCATGTCTGCTGCTCCTGCAAGATGAACCGGGGTGTCAGCCGAGGGCGGCGACCAACTCCGGCACGGCGGTGAACAGATCGGCCTCGAGGCCGTAGTCGGCGACGCTGAAGATCGGCGCCTCGGGGTCCTTGTTGATCGCCACGATCACCTTGGAGTCCTTCATGCCCGCCAGGTGCTGGATCGCCCCGCTGATGCCGCAGGCGACGTACAGCTGTGGCGCGACGATCTTGCCGGTCTGCCCGACCTGCCAGTCGTTGGGCGCGTAGCCGGCGTCCACCGCGGCACGGCTGGCGCCGAGCGCCGCGCCGAGCTTGTCGGCCAGCGGCGTCAGCACCTCGTTGAACTTGTCGCTCGAGCCCATCGCACGGCCGCCGCTGACGATGATCTTGGCGGCGGTGAGTTCGGGCCGGTCGAGCTTGGCGATCTCCGCGCTGACGAAGCTCGACAGGCCGCTGTCGGCCACCGCCGGTACGGTGTCGACGGCGGCGCTGCCGCCGCTGGCCGCCGCGGCGTCGAAGCCGGTGGTGCGCACGGTGATCACCTTGATCGGGTCGCTGCTCTGCACGGTGGCCACCGCGTTGCCGGCGTAGATCGGCCGCTCGAAGGTGTCGGCGCTGACAATCTTGCTGGCGTCGCTGATCTGCGCCACGTCGAGCAACGCCGCCACCCGCGGCGCCACGTTCTTGCCATGCGCGGTGGCCGGGAACAGGATGTGGCTGTAGTTCTTGGCGATGGCCAGCACCTGCGCCGCGACGTTCTCGGCCAGTTGCTCGGCCAGGCTGGCGCCATCGGCATGAATGACCTTGGTGACCCCGGCGATCTTGGCAGCCGCCTGCGCTGCACCGCCGGCGTTGGCGCCGGCCACCAGCACGTGCACGTCGCCGCCGCAGGCCAGTGCCGCGGTCACGGTGTTGAGGGTGGCCGGCTTGAGGGTGCCGTGGTCGTGCTCGGCAATGACGAGGGTTGCCATGTCAGATCACCTTGGCTTCGTTCTTGAGCTTGGCCACCAGCGTGGCCACGTCGGGCACCTTGACGCCGGCGCCGCGCTTGGGCGGCTCGGCGACCTTCAGGGTCTTGATGCGCGGGGCGACGTCGACGCCCAGATCCGCGGGCTTGAAGGTCT
>DATJYZ010000045.1:0-23228 GCA_035499355.1 Burkholderiaceae bacterium
ACGGCGTCGAGAGCTACGTCGACGTCGACAAGAACAGCGCCGCGCGCTTCGGCATCACGGCCGCTGACGTCGACAACGCGCTGTACGACGCCTTCGGCCAGCGCGCGGTCAGCACGATCTACGCCGACATCAACCAGTACAAGGTCATCATGGAGTGGGCGCCCGGCTACACGCTGGGGCCCACCGCGCTGGCCGACCTCTACGTACCCGCGCGCGCGCGCGGCGCGGTGGCCGGCGCGTCGGCCAATCCGGGCCAGCGCGATGCCTCCACCGCGTCGCCGTTGAGCCAGCAGACCAACACGATGGTGCCGCTGACCGCCATCGCGCGCTTTCGCGAGGGCGCGGCGCCGACCTCGGTGCAACACCAGGACACCGAGATCGCGACCACCATCTCGTTCAACCTCGGCGACGGCGTGTCGCTCGGCCAGGCCCAGGAGGCGCTGTTGCAGGCCCAGGCCAACATCGGCATGCCGGTCAATGTGCGCGGCGCGTTCGCCGGCACGGCGCTCAACTTCCAGCAGTCGCAGGGGCAGCAGCTGTGGCTCATTCTGGCCGCGCTGGCAGTGATCTACATCGTGCTCGGCGTGCTCTACGAAAGCCTGATCCACCCGGTGACCGTGCTGTCGACGCTGCCGTCGGCCGGCGTTGGCGCGGTGCTGGCCCTGCTGCTGCTGCGCATGGAGTTCAGCGTGATCGCGCTGATCGGCGTGTTCCTGCTGATCGGTATCGTCAAGAAGAACGCGATCCTGATCATCGACTTCGCGCTCGAGGCCGAGCGCGCGCGCGGCCTCACGCCGATTGCCGCGGTGCGCGAGGCCTGCCTGCTGCGGTTCCGGCCGATCCTGATGACCACGCTGGCGGCGGGCCTCGGCGTGCTGCCGCTGGCGATCGGCTTCGGCGAAGGCTCCGAGCTACGCCAGCCGCTGGGCATCGCGATCATCGGCGGCCTCGTCGCGAGCCAGCTGCTGACGCTGCTGACGACCCCGGTGGTCTACGTGCTGCTCGATCGGCTGCGCCGGCGCCGGCCCGACGAATTCCTGCTGAGCCGGGCTGCCCATGCCGCGTGACACCGCCGCCCACCCGACGGCTCGTGCGCGGCGCGGCGCGCTGTCGCTCGCCGTGCTGCTGTCGGCCGCCGCCTGCACGTCGATGGTTCCGACCTACCAGCGGCCCGACGTCGCGATGCAGGCGGTGTCGTTCAAGGAGGCACCGAGCACGCCCGGCTGGAACGCCGCCACGCCAGCCGACGAGCAGGCACGCGGCCGCTGGTGGCTGCCATTCGGCGACGCCACGTTGAACGAGCTGTTGCCGCAGGTCGAGGTGTCGAACCAGAACGTCGCCGCCGCGGTGGCCCGCTATGCGGCGGCGCAGGCGCTGGTAGCCGGTCAGCAGGCGCAGCTGAAGCCCCAGGTGCAGCTGACGGCCAGCGCCACCCGATCGGGCGTCGGCATCAACACGTCCGGTGGCGTGGCCACGACCGGTGGCGTCTCGGTGAGCCCCACGGTCACCACGCTGCGGGCCGCGGTCAACGCAAGCTGGGAGCTCGACGTGTGGGGCCGCCTGCGCGCGGGCGTTGAGCAGGCTCAGGCCAGCGCCCAGGCGAGCGCGGCAGACCTCGCTGGCGCCAAGCTGTCGGCGCAGTCGGCACTGGCCACCGCGTACTTCAACCTGCGCGAAGCCGACGCCGAGCTGGCGCTGTTGCGCGACACAGTGGCTGCGTACGAGCGCAGCCTGCAGATCACCGACAACCGCTATGCCGCCGGCCAGGCCGCGCGCACCGACGTGCTGCAGGCGCAGACGCAGTTGGCCACCACCCGTGCGCAGGTGGCGGCACTGGCGATCCAGCGCCAGCAGTTCGAGCATGCGATCGCGGTGCTGCTCGGCAAGGCGCCGGCCGACTTCGCGCTCGCGGCCGCGCCGTGGACGGCCACGGTGCCCGACATCCCCGCGACGCTGCCGTCGGAACTGCTGCAGCGCCGGCCCGACATCGCGTCGGCCGAACGCGCGGTGGCAGCCGCCAACGCCGGCATCGGCGTGGCGCGTGCCGCGTACTACCCGAGCCTGTCGCTCGGTGCCACCGCAGGCACCTCGGGCGTGCGCTTCGTCGACCTGTTCGATGCCGCCAATACGCTGTGGTCGCTCGGCCTGTCGCTGGCGCAGGTGCTGTTCGACGGCGGCGCGCTCGACGCTGCGTTGAAGAACGCCGAGGCCAGCCGCGACGTGACGATCGCCACCTACCGCCAGACCGTGCTCACCTCGTTCCAGTCGGTGGAAGACCTGCTGGTGCAACGGCGTGGACAGTCCGAGCAGCTGGCGTTGCTGCAGCAGGCGTCGGCGGCCGCCGACCTCACCGAACAGCAGGTGCTCAACCGCTATCGCGTCGGCCAGGTCAGCTACACCGACGTCGTGACCGCGCAGACCAGCGCGCTCACCGCGCGCCGCAGCGTCGTGCAGCTGCAGGTGGGCCTGCAGGCCAACGCGATCGCGCTGGTGCAGGCGCTCGGTGGCGGCTGGAGCGCCGAGACGCACTGAGCCGTGTCCTCGCGGCGCAGCCTCTCAGGCCGGCGAGCGCCTGGGCCCCATGTAGCCGAACAGGTGCCCCGCCACCTTGCGCATCTGGATCTCCTCGGAGCCTTCGGTGATGCGATAGCGGCGGTGATGGCGATAGATGTGCTCGAACGGCTTGTGGCGCGAATAGCCGATGCCGCCATGCACCTGCATCGCACGATCGGCGGCCTCGCAGCACAGGCGATTGGCCCAGTAGTTGCACATCGAGACCTTGTCCGACAGCCGGCGCTCGACTTCGGGCTTCGGGCACTGGTCCATCTGCCACGCCGTCTGGCGGATGAGCAGGCGCAGCATCTCGATCTGCGTGGCCAATTCGACCAGCGGAAACTGGATGCCCTGGTTGCGCGCCAGTTCCTCGCCGAACGGCTTGCGCGTACGCGCGTACACCACGCTCTCGCGCACGCAGTAGTCGGCCGCGCCGAGGCTCGAGGCGGCCTGGCGGATGCGGTTCTCGTGCACGAAGTGCTGCGCCACCGCCAGGCCGGCGTCGGGCGATCCGAGCAGCGCCTCGTCGGCGACCCACACCGCGGTGAAGCTGACCCGCGGATGGTCGGTCGGCATGTTGAAGGTCCACAGGTACTCCTCGACCCGCACGCCGTCGGCGTCGGCCGGCACCAGGAAGGCGCTGATGCCGCGCGCGTCGCCCGCCACGCCGCTGGTGCGCGCGAACACCAGGCAGTGCGTCGCGGTGTGCATGCCGGTGGTCCACATCTTCTCGCCGTCGATGCGCCAGCCGGGTCGGCCGCCGCGCGACTCGCGCACCGCGCGCGTCTCCATGTGCGTGGCATCCGACCCGTGCTGCGGCTCGGTGAGGCCGAACGCCATGCGCCTGCTCTCGTCGAGCAGGCCCGGGATGAACGCCTCGCGCTGCACCGGCGTGCCGAAATCGCGCATCACCAGCACCAGCGGATGGTTGGCGACGATCGAATGCTCGGTCTGCAGGTCATTGTGCAATCCGAGGCCTTTGGCGGCCAGGTGTTCGCGGATCACCGCCATCCACAGGTGGCTGCCGTCGCGGCCGCCGTACTCGCGCGGCAGCGCGAAGCGCAGGTGGCCTGCCGCGTCGGCGCGGCGCCGCGCCTCGCGCAGCAACGCCTCCCACTCGGGGCGCGGCAGGCCCTGGTGGTCGAAGTCGGTGCGCGCCCATTCGCGCCGGTGATCGAAGAAGCGCTCGTTGTCGTGCTGCGCCTGCAGCGGAGCGATCTCGCGCGCGACGAAGGCGTCGAGCTCGGCCAGGTACGCGGTCAGCTCGACCGGCAGGTTGAAGTCCATGGTGCTATCGCTCCTTGTGCTGCACGGCAGCGGCCTGATGCCGCGCGTAGGTGTCGTAGCCCGGCTGGTCGACCGCCAGCTTGTCGAGCGTGATCTGCCACAGCGCATCGGTCAGCCCCGGCGTCTCGAGGGTCATGGCGCCGCTGGCGATGCGCCCGCACAGCGCGTGGTTCAGCTGCGCGACGTCGGTGGCCGCATCGGCCGCGAGCAGCGCCGCCAGCGCGGCCTGCTCGCGCTGCTGCGCGGCCGGGGCCAGCGCGAGCTGCCGGCGCACGATGTCGAGCGCGTTGGCGGCCACGCGCGCGTGGTACGCCGCCGTGCCGGTGGTCGACGGCACCACCTGCTCGCGCAGGAACGACGCCACCGCGTCGAGCAGTTCGTCGGGAGTCGGATGGTCCTGCATCGCGTCAACGCGGCGCCAACAGGGTCAGCAGGTCGATTTCCGACTCCGACGCGCGGCGGCCGATCACGGCCTTCTCGAGATCGCGCTCGTGGCCCGTCCGCCAGGCTTGCAGCATCGTCTCGCAGACGACGCCCCACTTCAACGTGCCGAGCACCTCCCAGTGGCGCACGCGCTGCGCATCGACCCGACCGCCCGCGGCTTCGTAGCCGGCGAACAGATCGTCGCGGGTGCCGAAGCCGCCCACCGGCAACTCGCCGGCGCCGAACCGCCACGCGTTGACGCAAATCCAGCCGAGGTCCTCCATCGGGTCGCCGAGGTGAGCCAGCTCCCAGTCAAGCACGCCCACCAGGCCGCGCTCGTCGACCATCAGGTTGCCGTTGCGAAAGTCGCCATGCACCGGCACCGGCCTCGGCGCGTCGCCCGGGTCGTGCGCGCGCAGCCACTGGAACGCGAGCTCGAACACCGGCCGTGCGGTGGCGTGTCCGCGGTGCACCTCGAGCTGCAGCGCCAGCTCGGCGCGCGGCCCGCCGACGCGCAGCGCCGGCAGACCCTGGGTCGGCAATGCATGGATGCGCGCCAGCGCTTCGCCGCACTGCCGTGCCAGCACGCGCCGCGCCACCGCGAAGCGCGCGTCACGCACGATGCGGCGCCCGAGCGTCTCGCCGTGCAGGTGCTCCATCACGAAGCCGGTACCGAGCGCATCCTCGGGGCGCAGCACGTGGCGGATCGCCGGCGCCGGCACGCCACCCGCGCGCGCCGCCGCGATCAGCTGCGCCTCGGCATCGAGGCCGGCCGACAGGCGGCCGCGGGTGGTGCCACCTGACGGCGCGCGGCGCAGGACCAATGGCACGCCGCCGAGCTCGAAAGCCCAGGTCTGCTGGCTGGCACCGCCGGACAGCCGTCGAGCCCCGGTGACCTCGCCACCGCCGGGCACGATCGCACCAGCGAGACGCTGCAGCCCCGCCGTGATGTGCGCCGCGTCGTCACTGGACACCGCGGCGGACCTCACTCGGCGGTGATCTTGCGCTCGGCGATCACCCGGCCCCAGGTCCTGGACTCGTGCGCGATGGTGCCGCCGGCGCCGGGCTTGTTGTCGACGACCACCGGCGTGCCGAGGTTGTCGGCCAGTTTCTTGGCGACGATGCGCGCCGCGTGGTCGGCGGCGCCGCCGGCCTCGAAGCCGACCACGATGGCCAGCGGCTTCTTCGGTACGTCTCTCGGCGTGTCCTGCGTGGCGGCGATTCCCGACGCGGCGAGCAGCGCCACGGCGGTGACGAACGATGGCATCGACAGGCGCATGACGGCTTGCAGCAGGAGGTGCTGCATCGTGGCACGCCGCGGGCGCCGCGCCCATCCGCGCTGACCCTGCGGCTGGCGCGTCGCGGCCCGACGCTAGCGCGTCAGGATCTCGGTCGGCGCCGAGCCGGTGATGATGGTTTCCTTGAACAGCGACGGCCGGAACGTCTGCGCCAGCGAGGCCGGCGCGTCCATCGCCCACAGCGCGATCGCACGCGCGCTCATCGGCTTGGCGAACAAGTAGCCCTGCAGCTCGTCGCAGCCGAGCTGCACCAGCAGGTCGCGCTGCGCCGGCGTCTCCACGCCTTCGGCCACCACGCGCAGGCCGAGCGTGCGCGCCATCGTCAGCACCGCCTCGACGATCGCGCGCGCGTCGTGGTCCTGCACCATGTCGACGATGAAGGCGCGGTCGATCTTGAGCTCCTGCGCCGGCAGGCGGCGCAGCGTGGCCAGGCTCGAGTGGCCGGTGCCGAAGTCGTCGATCGACACGTGCACACCGATCTTGCCCAGCCGCGCGAACGCGCGCCGGGTGACCTGGGTGTCCTCCATCGCCACCGACTCGGTGATCTCGCAGGTGAAGCGGTTCGGCTGCAGGCCGTGGCTGCGCAGGCCCGTTTCGAGCCGGCGCGCGAAGTCGTCCTGCCGCATCTGGAAGCCCGACACGTTGATCGCCACGCGCATGCGCAGCCCGGCCTTGCGCCACAGCGCGGCCTGATCGAGCGCGGCTTCGAGCACCCAGTTGCCGAGCGGCTCGATCAGGCCGTGTTTCTCGGCGATCGGGATGAAGCGTGCCGGGCTCACCATGCCCATCGTCGGGTGCTTCCAACGCAGCAAGGCTTCGACCGCGGTCACCTGCAGGCTCGACGCATCGATCTTCGGCTGGTACACGAGCTCGAGCTCCTTGCGCGTCATGGCCTGGCGCAGGTCCTGCGCGATGCGCTGCTCCTCGCGCTGCTCGGTCTCGATGCGCGGGTCGAACAGCGCGTGCGAGCCGCCGCCCGCGCGCTTGACCGAGCGCATCGCCGCCGCGGCGCGATGGATCAGCTGCGCGCTGCTGCCGTGTTTGGGAAACAACGCCATGCCCACCGAGAGGCCGGCCGCGAAGCGCTGGCCGTCGAGCGCGACGCCGCCGGCCAGCGTGTCGGCCGCCCGCCGCGCCAGCAGCTCGCAGGTGGCCGCATCGGCGTTGAGCCAGATCGCGAACTCGTCGCCGGCCATGCGGCACATCGGCACACGCGGGCCGCACACCTCGCGCAGCTGCTTGGCCGCCGCCGCCAGCACCTTGTCGCCTAGGGCGTGGCCGTGGCCTTCGTTGACCAGGCGGAAACCGTCGAGCCCGGCGTACAGCAGCGCGCCGGAGCGACCGTTGCCTTGGTCGGTGTCGAGGGCGTGCGCCAACGCGGCCTCGAACGCCTCGCGCGTCATCGAGCCGGTGACCGCGTCGATCGCCGCGGCCGTGCCCCTGGGTGCGGCAGCGGGTCGCGTGGCACGCAGTCGGCCACGTACCGCCCAGCCGACGCCGGCCCCGACGAGACCGATGACGATGGCCAGCAGGGCGTACAGCTGAATGTGGGTGACGGAAGACAGGATGGGCTCCTCGAGCGCACGCGACACGCGCGCGCACGTCAAGGCTCCATCTTCGGCCGGCCGTGGCCGGCGCTGCGCGTGGAATAGCGCGCTTTGCGCCGCCAATTCGGCGCCGGGCCGCCGTCGTCGCGACGCAGCGCGCGTGTCGGGCCGCCGCGTGCCAGCCGGCATCGACCCACAGCTCGCCGCCGACTGCCGCGTTGGCGAGCATGAAGCAGATCGCGTCGGCTATTCTCCCATTCCGACTCCGCCCCAACGCGCGAAGCGTGCGCGGCCGGCAGTGTAGTGGCCCGCCGCCTACGACAGCCCGGTCACCGGAATGGCGGCACCGTGGATGGCCCGTGCCGCGTCCGACGCCAGGAAGCGGATCACGCCGGCCAGATCGTGCGGCGCGACCCACTTCGCCGGGTCGACGCCGGGCATCGCGCGGCGGTTCTCCGGCGTGTCGATCACCGTCGGCAGCACGCAGTTGACGTTGATGCCGCGCTCGCGCAGCTCGGCGGCCATCGCCTCGGTGAGGCGGATCACCACCGCCTTGGACGCGGTGTACGCGCCCATCTGCGCGGCGCCCTTCTGGGCGCTGAACGCACCGACGTTGATCACCTTGCCGCCGCCGAGTTCCAGCATGCGCGGCACCGCCGCCTGCACCGCGTGCAGCAACGAGCGCGCGTTGAGGTCGAACAGGAAGTTCCAGGTCGCATCGCTGGTCTCGTGCACCGCCTCGCCCATGCGAAAACCGCCGGCGAGGTTGCACAGCACGTCGAGGCGGCCGAAGCGATCGACGGCCGATTGCACCGCGTGCCGGGCTTGCTCCTGCTCGAGCAGGTTGGCGGCGACCAGCAGCTGCGCCGGCGTGTCGGTGCCGAATGCGCCGGCCAACGCATCGGCGCGCAGGTCGACCAGCACCAGGCGATCACCACCTTCAGCGAACGCCTGGGCCACCGCGCGGCCGAGGTTGCCCGCAGCTCCGGTGATCATCACGACACGGGATTGCGACGCCATCTCAACCTCCGCGCAGCGGGTGCGACGACTTCAGCCGCGGATCGCCGCCAGCCACGGGTACACCACGACGATCAGCCCGGCGAAGTACACCAGGCCGAACCAGAGCCCGAGCGTCCAGAACTGGCGGCGGCCGATGAAGCCGCTGCCGAAGTACATCGGCGCCGGGCCGGTGGCGAACGGCGAGATCACGCCCATCAGGCCCAGCGAGTACAGGCACAGCTGCGCCAGCACCGGCACGTCGACGCCGGGCATGCCGCTGCCCACCGCCAACACCACCGGCAGCACCGCGGCGGTGTGCGACGTGATGCTCGAGAAGCCGTAGTGGATCCAGAAGAACAGCGTCACCAGCATCACCGTCACCGCCACCGGCGACAGGCCGGCGAGGTGGTGCGCGAAGCCCTCGGCCAGCCACTTGATGAAGCCGACGTCGTTGAGCCCGGCGGCCAGCGTGAGCAGCGAAGTGAAGTAGAAGAACACCTCCCAGGCGCTCTTCTCGGCGACGATGTCGGCGAAGTCGATCACGCCGGTGAGCAGCAGCAGCGAGATCACCACGAACACCACCATCGTCGGATTGATGTAGTTGGCACCGAGCAACGGCAGCGAGATCGCCGGGTTGGAGCCGGTGATCCAGAGGAACATCGCCAGCACCACCAGCGCCGTCATCACCCGTTCGTGGCGCGACATCGGGCCACAGGCCGCCAGCTCGCGCGCCGCCCACTCGGCGATCTCGGGGCTCGCCTTGATCTCGGGCCGGCACGCCACGTAGGCCAGCGCCGGCACCGCCGCGATCAGCAGCAACCCGAGCGGCAGGAAGCCGATGAACCAGGCCGCCCACGACACCTCGACGCCGACGGTTTTCTTGGCGATCGCCAGCCCGGCGACGTTGGGCGCCAGCGCGGTGAGGAACAGCGAGCTCGTCACCGCGGTGGCGGCGAACGCCGTCCACATCACGTAGGTGCCGATGCGTCCGGCCGTCGGCCCCGGCTCCGAGCCGTAGACCTTGGGAATGTTGGAGACGATCGGGTAGACGGTGCCGCCGCTGCGTGCGGTGTTCGACGGCGTCGCCGGCGCCAGCACCAGGTCGGCCAGCAGCACCGCGTAGCCGAGGCCGAGCGTGCGGCGGCCGAGCGCCCGCACCAGCCACAACGCGATGCGCCGCCCGAGCCCGCTCTTGCGGTAGCCGATCGCGAAGATGAAGGCACCGACGATCAGCCACACCGTGCTCTCGGAGAAGCCCGACAGCATCCAGCGCAGCGCCTTGGTCGGGTCGTGCTCGACGAAGCCGCTCAGCGCCGCGACGGTGAGGCCGATGATCCCGATCGCGCCGGCCGGCATCGACTCGAGCACGAGCCCGCTGATGACGGCAACGAACACGGCGAAGTAGTGCCACGCGTCGGCCTTCAAGCCCGGCGGCACCGGCGACAGCAGCAGCGCCACGCCGATGGCGATCGGCGCCCAGGCGCGCCAGTGCGGCTTCAAGGCCGTGGCCGGCATGGTCCCGCCGAACGCCGCTGCGCCCGCGCGGCGACAGCGGCCCGGCGCCTCCGCATCACTTGGCGCCGCGCGACTTGGTGGCCGGTTTGCCCGACTGCAACCCTTCGGACATGCCGATCAGCACGCCGCTGACCAGCGCCGCGTAGCTGTCCATCATCGCCTGCGCACCACGCAGGCCGGCCGAGCGGCCTTCGCGCAGCGCGGTCTGCGCCTGGCTCATCAGCGCCGCGATGCTGGTCTTGGCCTGCGCGCCGGTGCCGGTGCCCTTGAGCTTCATCGATTCGAGCACCTGCTCCCACGGCCCTTGCAGCGCGCCCCCGGCGCCCTCGGCGGCCTTGCCGACCGTGCTGAAGAACACGTCCTCCATCTTCTCCAGGTTGGCCAGCGCGCTCTTCATCTGCCGGTTGTTCAGCTCCACCCCCTGGTCGACGAACTGCTGCAGCGCCGCGCGCTGCGCCTGCACCGCCTTCAGCAGCGCGGCGTCCATGCCGTCGAAGGCCCTGGCCAGCAGCGCCTCGAGGTCGACCGCCGGCAGCCCGTTCTTGGCCGCGCCGCTGGAGGCCGCCTGCGTGACGGTCTTCAGCACGTTGCGGATGTTGGTCACCGTCAGCTCGCGACCCTGCAGCGCCTTGAGCGTCGCCTCGCTCACCGCCTTGCGCAGCGCCTCGCCCTGCTGTGCGCTCGCCTTGGCGAACATGTCGATGAGTGCGTCCTGGTCGATTCCAGCCTTGAGCATGGTGGCCTCCGCGGGTTGTTGTCGGCGTCGAGTCTGCGCCGGGCGGACCGCGGCGTGCCATAGGGGTTGCCACCGCTGGGGTCGCGCCGAAGCGGTCCGGACCGGCCTGTCGCGGCAGTCAGATCGAGCAGAACGCGGTGTCCGGCGCGCCCTGCGGCTCCCCGGCCGTGGCCTGGAACAGCTGCTCGTCCGACTCGCGCAGCCGCCGGCTCATCTCGCGCCCGATGTTCATCTGGATCATCGCGAACTGCACCGCGTCGCGCTCGAACAGCCGGTACAGGTGGTCGGGGGTCAGCGCCATGGCGCGGCACTCGTCGACCGCGCGCACCGAGGCGCTGCGCGGGAACAGGTCGAGCAGCGCCATCTCGCCGAAGCAGTCGCCGGGCCCCATCTCGCGCAGCAGCAGCTCACGGCCGGCCCAGTCCTTGAGCACGGCCACGCGGCCGGACTCCAGCACGTACATGCAGTCGGCCGGGTCGCGCTCGCGGAAGAAGAAGCGGCCCGCCGGCACGGTGATCGATGGCACCGGCTCGAGCAGGTACTGCAGCGCCCGTTCCTCGATGCCGCCGAAGATTGGCATCTGCTGCAACAGCTCCATCCGCATCGCCTGCATCGCTCGCCTCCTGCGGCAGCACCGCGTGGCCCAGTGTAGGGGGAGGCCCGCAGCCGCGCAGCCGCCGCCGGCAGCCTAGAATTTCCCGCCACCCATCGCGTTGCAAAGCGCAACCTCGTCAACCAGGCGGAAAGCCGGCACGCTCAGGTCTCGGTCATGCCCATCGAGCGACTCGCCAACAGGGCGGTGCTGTTCGCCGACATCACCGGCAGCTCGCGGTTGTTCGTCGAGGCGGGCGACGACCGTGCGCGCGAGGTGGTGGCGGCGACGCTGGCCTCGTGGTCGCAGCTCACCGCGGCGCACGGCGGCCAGGTGGTGCAGTTGCGCGGCGACGGCATGCTGTGCACGTTCCCCGATGTCGACGCCGCGCTGGCCGCCGCGGTGGCGCTGCGCGACCTGCCCTATCAGGCACCGCTGTCGATGCACGCCGGCATCCACGCCGGCCCGGTGCAGCAGGAGGCCGACCAGCTGTACGGCGACGTCGTCAACATCGCCGCGCGCATGGCCGACATCGCCAAGCGCTTCGAGATCGTGCTGACCCAGGGCGCCGGCCAGCAGCTGTCGGTGCCCAGCCAGTGGGACCTGCGATTGATCAAGCAGGTGCCGGTCAAGGGGCAGGCGCGACCGATGAACATCTTCCTGCTGGCCTACGACGAGGCGCACTCCACCGTCTACCGGCCACCCGACCACACGCGCACGCTGAGCACTCGTCTCGAGCTGCGCTTCGGCCCGCGCGTGTTCGTGCTCGACGGCAGCGCCGGCAGCTGCCTGATCGGGCGCGACGCCGACTGCGCGATCCAGGTCGACCATCAGCTCGTGTCGCGGCGCCACGCGTCGGTGGAGCGCGTGTCGGGCAAGTTCTTCCTGCACGATCACAGCACCAACGGCACCTACGTCGACGACGGCGGCGCCGGGCCGGCGCTGGTGCAGCGCGAGGTCGTCCAGCTCAAGGGCAGCGGCGTGATCTCGCTCGGCGTCGAGCCGCGGCTCAACCCCGACCACCTGATCCGCTTCGCGATCGGCCTGGTCTGAGGCCAACACACTCCCCACTTCGCGCGAGGACACGGCATGTCGACCATCGCCTCCATCACTTCCGCGAGCGAGCCGCGCAGCGTGGGACCGCTGCCGCTCACCGCCGACCAGCTGTTGCGCTCGCAGGAGACCACGCTCGCGCGCCTGGTCACCACCGGCGCGATCGCCGACTCGCGCAGCGGCCTGGTGATCTCGTCGAACATCGGCATGCTCGGCGCGCTGGTGGCCTCGATCTCCGGCACCACGCTGGGGAGCGCCGGCGCCACGCTGTGGCTGCTGCTCGGTCTCACCACCGCGATCTGCGTGGCCAGCATCGCGATGGCCGCGCTGGCCGCGCTGCCGCGCCCGGGCACCCGCCCGGGTTCGCTGGTGTTCTTCGGCAGCATCGCCGAGATGTCGCGCGACGACTACTTCGAGCGCCTGCGCACGGTGGCGCAGGTCGACTTCGCGCGCGACCTGGCCGAGCAGTGCCACCGCGTGGCAGTGCTCGCCGCGCTCAAGTTCCGCTGGGTGCGGCGCGCGATGGCCACCATGATGGCCGCCGCGGTGCCGTGGCTGGCGTGCCTGGAGATGCTGGGCCGGCTGCGACTGCCCTGACGCGGCCTGGGCGCCGCTCGGGCCTCAGCGCCGCAGCTCGCCGACCCCTTGCAGCCAGCCGGGCGCGCGCTCCGACAGCCACGCACGCGCCATGTCGTCGCGCTGTGCGTAGGCGTCGAGGAAGGCGACGCTGACCTGTTCCACCGCGGTCAGCGCGGCGCCGGGGTCGATCGCCGACCCGCGCTCCCCAGCGAGCGCGTCGCCGCCCTCGGTGCGCCGCCCCCGGCTGCCGCGCGACCCGCGATTGCCGCCGCGCGCATCGGCCGGCGGCTCGCCGCCGGCGGCGGGTTCCACTGCCGCGCGATCGTTGGCCTCCCCCGCGCTGCGCCCGGACAGGCGTGCGTGATTCAAGCCGTAGAGCCACAACAGCCAGTTGTCGGCGCTCTTGATCTGCGCATGCGGCACCTGGCGCTGCGTCGGCGACGCCACCAGGCCGAGCGGATCGCCGTCGTTGTCGCCGCTGATCGACAGCGCCGGCACACCGACGCCCAGGTAGCGCGACGCGAGGCCGCCGGCAGCCAGGTCGGCGTACGGGCTGATGGCCAGCACCGCGCCCACGCGCGGCTCGGAGACGGACGCGGCGACGCCGGGAACCTGTTCGCCCGCCAGCACCATCGCGGTGTAGGCACCGAGGTCGAAGCCCGCGACCACCACGCGCGAGGTGTCGATGCGCGCGAAGGGCTGTTCGAGCGCCTGCGCGCGACGATCGATCTCGGCCAACGCCGCGCGCAGCGCCAGCACGCGCTCGTTCATCGCGGCCGCACCGTAGCGCTGGCGCCCGAGCGCCGCGAACTCGCCACCGCGCGCCAGGTCGGACCGGAAGGCGTTGGCGTCGGCCTCCAGCGCCTGCAGCGACAGCACCGCCACGCCCGAGGTCGCCCAGGCGTGGCGCCAGCGCTCGCCGGCCGACGCCGGCTCGCCGAGACCGGGCAGGTACAGCACCAGCGGCGCGCGCGTGCGCGTCTGCTCGGGCAACGCCACGACCGCGCGCGTGGCGCCCGCGGGCAGCGTGAGCGTCACGCCCTCCTCGTGCCAGCTGACCTGGCGTGCCGGGTTGTAGCCGCGGGCCGCGAAGCCGCGTTGCGCGGAGTCGGCGGCCGTCGCGTCGCCCGCCTGCTGGCCGTGCCGGGGTGGCCCGCCGCCACGATCGCGCGGGCCCGCACAGCCGCCAAGCGCCAGCGCGACGAGCACCGCGATCGCGATGCTGTGGGCGGGTGGCGGCAGGCGGCGGTGCATGCAGGGCGCTGGCAGACGCACCGCCAGCGCGCGCACTGTGCCAGCGCCAGGTAAAGATGCGTGAATGCAGGCGCACCGGCGTGGCGCCGGCGCGTCACGCTCAGGCGCTGGTGCCGACCAGGTTGCCGGTGGCGGTGGACGCGGTGCGAGGCCCGTAGCCCAGGTTCTGCTGCATCTGCGTCAGCAGCTGCAGCAGCGTGGCCGACGGTGCCGAGCTGGCATCGGCCGTGCCGGCGGCGCTGCTGGCCGGTGCTGCACCCTTCACGGCCTGCAGGTCGCTGGCCAGCTTGTCGAAGGCCGATTGCAGATCCGACGGCGCGCTGCCGTTGCCCACCTGCGTGATCAGCGCCGACAGGCCGCTCGCGAAGCCGGCCTGGGGGTCGCTGCCGGCGCCCGCGCCAGTGGTCGCTGCGCCAACGGCGGCGGTGCTGCCGTCGCTCGCGCCGCTCGATTCGCTGCGCACCGCCTGGAACAGCGCATGCATGAAGCTGCGGATGTCACCCTTGATCGATGCATGGGCGGTGCCGGCCGCGCTGCCCGCGTCGTCGCCATCGTGATCCGATGAGGCGGTCTGCGCCGACCCATCGGCCGCGGTCAGGCCGAGGCCCTTCAGCGCCTGCATCAGCGCGCCGCCCATGCCACCGCGGTGGTGGCCGTGGTGGTGGACGCGGTTGCCGTCGCCGTCGCCGCAGGCGTTCGACGTGGCAGTGGCGGCAGGCTGCACCTGCAGCGCGGTGGACGGGGTGACGAAGACGTTCGTCGAGGTGGCATCGGTGACGTTCATGGAATCTCCGGGAATGACGGGTCCAGGGATTCCACATCGGCCGTGCCGCACCGAACGGGCGAAAATGCCGCGCCTGGCGTGGCGTTTCAGCTGTGGGTCAGTTCCAGAACTGCGTCGAGGCGATGCGCGCGCCTTCGGCCATCGCGGCGAACTTGGCCCACACCACGTCGGGATCGACGGCCGCCTGGCCGACCCAGGTGCCGAAGCCGCAGTCGCTGCCGGCCATCACGTTCTCGCGGCCCACCAGGTTGGCATAGCGGCCGATGCGCTGCGCGATCAGCTCCGGATGCTCGATGAAGTTCGACTTCGACTCAATCAACCCGGGGATCAGCAGCTTGCCCTCGGGCACCTTGACGGCCTGGAACAGCGCCCATTCGTGCGCGTGGCGCGGATTCGCCGCCTCCAGCGAGAGGGCGCCCGGCTTGGCGCGGAACACGATGTCGATCACGTCGGCCAGCGGCACGTCGCAGTGGTGCGGGCCTTCGTAGTTGCCCCAGCACAGGTGCATGCGCACGCGGTCGGCCGCGATGTTGCGCAGTGCATGGTTGAGCGCCTCGACGTGCAGCTGCGCCTTCCTGCGCCACTGCGCGAGGCTCAGATCGGCGTGCTGGATGTGGCGGCCCATGCCGAGGTCGGGGCAGTCGAGCTGCAGCACGAAGCCGGCGTCGACGATCGTCTCGTACTCGACGCGCATCGCCTCGGCGATCGCGTACAGGTATTCCTCTTCGGTCGCGTAGTGCTCGTTGCGGAAGAACAGCGACACCACGCCCGGCGACGCCGCGCTGAGGAAACCTTCTTCGGCCTTCACCTGCGCCAGCGCATCACGCAAGTGCGCCACGTCGGTCTGCGCCGCCTGCGGGTCGCGCACCTGCACCGCCGCGTTGCAGCTCGGCGTGCGCCGGCGCGACCGGCCCGGATCGCCGAACACGCGCTTGGCCAGCCCCGGAAAGCCCACCAGGTCCTGATAGACGAAGCGGTTGTCGTCGCCGCCGAAGCCGGCGAGCCGGTCCTTGATGTAAGTGGCGTAGCTCGGCTTGCTCATCTCGCCGTCGTTGATGACGTCGATGCCGGCCTCGGCCTGCTTGCGCACCACGGCCGCCACCGCGTCGGCCACCTTGCGCTCGAGCGCCGCCGCGTCGACCGGCACGCCCTCCTCCTTGGCGTACATGGTCCTGATCAGGCTCTCCGGCCGCGGCAGGCTGCCGGTGTGCGTGGTCAGAAAGCGGTCGGTGCTGCGCTTCATCGCGGTCTCCCGGCGCTCGAGCGCCGGCGGCATCGTAGCCGCAGCGCGTCGTGCGGGGCAGCGCCCGCGCAGTGGCTGCTGCGGCGGCGACGGGGTACTACTTGGTCGCGACCGCTCGCGAGCGATCGAGCGCGCCGGCGAGGAACAGCGTCTTGAGCAGTGCGCGGTTGATCTCCAGCGGCTCGATGAACGCCGCATCGGCGGCAGCGCGGATGTCGGGCGCGGACTCGGTCTCGATCGCACGCACCAGTTCGAGCAGCGCGTGGAACGGCCCGCCGCCGTCGACGATCGCGGCGCGCACGCGCTCGGGCACTGCGAGCATCGCCAGCGTCTCGACGGCCGGGCGGCCGACGATGCGGTCGAGCAGCGAGAACACGCCGCACATGAACAACTCGCCGCGCGTCTCCGCGCTGCTGCCTGGCGACGCCAGTTGGCGCATCAGCAGGCCGCGCCGCAGCGCGGCGAAGTTCACCGGCCGCAGCCGCATGTCGTCGCCGGTGCGCGCCAGCATGCCGCCGAGCCAGCGGCGCAGCGGCTGCACGCCGAGCAGCGAGATCGCCTGCTTGAACGAGCCGGTCTCCAGGCGCAGCTGGCCCGGCGCAGCACCCTGCAGGTGACGCAGCAACTCGAACGCGAGCAGCGGATCGCGCATCAGCGTCTCGTCGAGGCGCTCGGCGTTGCTGCCTTGCTCCAGGTGCTCGATCAGCTCGAGCACCACCTTGGCGTCGGGCTGCGCCAGCACCGGCGCCCCGCTCGCCTCGTGCAGCGGCCAGCCGACGACGGCGATCGCGCCGCGCGCGAAGCTCTGCTGCAGCTGTGCCATCGTGCGCACCCCGCTCTGGATGTGCGGGATGCTGCGCGGCGCGCTCTGTGCCGCCGGCACCGGCGCGATGAGGCGGCGGTCGTCGGCGAAGTCGATGATCGACCACTTGAAGGCGTGCAGCAGCTCGCGCGGCAGCTGGCGCATCGGCCGGCCCTTGAGCAGCAGCGTGTTGCCGCGCGCAGCCAGCTCCTGCAGCACCGCGGTGTTGGCCGGCTCCACCGCGACGAACCACGGGATCTCGACCATCACGTTGCGTTGCGGCCGCGCGCGCAGCAGCTCGGCCAGCAACAGCTCGGACGAGACGTTGAGCACCACCGGCACGCCCTCCACCGGCCAGACCTCGCCGACGGCCTGCAGCAGCGCGTCGGCATCCGGGGTCACGCCCATGCGCAACGGCACCACGCTGAGCCGCGTGGCGATCACGCCCTGGTAGCGGTCGATCACCGGCGCATAGCCGAGCACCACCTTGCCGAGCACGCGGCTGGCCTCCTCGCCCATCGCCAGCACGGTGGTCGGCGCGAACGCCGACGGCTCGATGGCGGTGGCCAGGTGGTGGCGCGCCGCCAGCAGATCGCTGCGCGCGGCCGCCTCCTCGATGCGGCTGTCGAGCCAATCGAAGGTGGTGAGCGTCTGGCCGGTGAGCGTCGTCGTCCCGGTGTCGGGTGCGGTGGCGCGAAAAGGTGGCTGATTGGCGGACATGGCGGATCGCCCGACAACGGCGGGCGCCCCTGCAGCGAGTTTCGGCGAAGCCGCGCCGTTGCTGTAGGGCGTGCGCGCCGAAGTGCCAAATCCGCCGCACATGTCGGCGGGTCGTGCCGACGTCAACGCACCGGCGGCACGAAGGCTTTGCGCGCGCGGGCCACTTTGGCGCGGATGACGCAGCCTTCGGCGTGGTCGTTGACCAGCCCCATCGCCTGCATGAAGGCGTACACGGTGGTCGGCCCGACGAATTGCCAGCCCTGCTTCTTGAGCGCCTTGGACAGCGCCACCGACGTCGGCGACGTCGATGCGTCCTTCAAGGTCGCGAGCTCCTCCGCATCGGGCTCATGGCGCCAGACGAAGGCAGCGATCGACCCCTCGCGCTGCACCAGTTCGCGCGCCCGCTGCGCGTTGTTGATCACCGCCTCGATCTTGCCGCGGTGGCGCACGATGCCTGCATTCTGGAGCAGGCGCGTGACGTCTCGCGTGCCGAAGCGCGCCACACGGTGGAAGTCGAAGCCGTGGAACGCAGCGCGGAAGTTCTCGCGCTTGGCGAGGATCGTGCGCCAGCTCAATCCCGACTGAAAGCCTTCCAGGCACAGCTTCTCGAACAGCCGCCGGTCGTCGTCGACCGGGTAGCCCCACTCGGTGTCGTGATAGGCCAGGAACTCCGGCGCCGCCGCGCACCAGCGGCAGCGCGGCTTGCCATCGGGGCCAGCGATCGTGTTGCTCATGCGGCCGCCATTGCAACACGCCGGCGGCGGCCGCGCCGCGGGGAGGACTCAGTGGACGCCGGCGTCGAGCGCGTCGAAGTCGACGAAGACCTCCCTTCGCGGCTCCTCGACGAGCTCGTTGCAGCGGCACGCGACGCCGCCGCCTTCGCAATCCTCGTCGTGGCTCCAGGGCAGGTCGGGGTGCTCCTCGCACAGCCAGCCGGTGCCCGCACACGACGAACAAATCAACTTGAGCTGCTTCTGCCGCTTCATCGGCCCCCTCCGCGCCGTCTGCGGCCATGCTATCGATGCCGTCGATGCACGGCCAGTGGACAGCCGGTGGATGCCCTGTGGAAATCGCAGGGACAAGTCGCTGCGCCACGACTCCGGGCGCACATCCGTGCGTCCTGCACGCGCGCGGCCGTTGCCGACCGCCGCCCGGGCGCGGCCGCCGATGGCCCTGCCCGACCGGGCTTGTCAGATCGGCAGCAGCTCGCCGTTGACGATCCACGGCGTGCCGAAGCGGTCGATCAGCATGCCCCAGGCCTTGGCCCAGAACGCCGGCTGCATCGGCATCGTCACCGTGCCGCCGGCGGCCAGCGCGTCGAACACCTTCTGCGCCTGCGCGGTGGTGTCGTAGTTCAGCGTGATCGAGACGCCCTTGATGCCCTCGTACGGCACGTTGGCCGGCGCGTCGCCGGCGTAGAGCACGGCGCCGCCAGGCAGCACCAGCCGCGCGTGCATGATGCGATGGGCGAACTCCTTGGGCATGTGATCGGCCATCGGTGAGTCGGCGCCGCTCATCAGCACCTCGAGCCTGCCGTCGAGCACGCGCTCGTAGAAGCGCACTGCCTCGGCGCAGTTGCCGTTGAAGCCGAGGTAGGGAATCACTTGGGGCATGACAGGGTCCTTTCGGTGTGGGCCGGGTGGCTGCTCACACGACGAACGACGCGCCGTCGTTTCGACATCGGCGCCGCCTTCACGCACGCCAGCCGAACAAGCCCAGGTCGAAGCGTGACGGCCGCCCTTCGACGAGATCGGCGACGATCTCGCCGATCACGGGCGCGAACTTGAAGCCGTGCCCCGAGCACGGGCTGGCCACCAGCACGTTGCCGTGCGCGGGATGGCGGTCGATCCAGAAGTGCTCGTCGGGCGTATTGGTGTAGAGGCAGACGGTCGACGCTCGCAGCCGCCCGTCCGCCGCCGGCAGCAGGCGCCGCAGCGTGCGCCGCATGTCGTCGACCTCGGCCGCCGCCACCTCGCGGGTGACGGCGTCGGCGCTGGTGGATTCGCCACGATGGTGAAACGCCACCTTCACGCCAGCGCCCTGGTCCGGAAAGCCATAGAAGAAGCGCGAGCCATCGAACTGCCACAGGTGCACCGGGCAGCGCTGCGGCGTGAAGGCAGCGGCCGTGGCCGCGGGCTCGAACCAGTGCAGCAGCTGACGCTCGACCCGGAACGGCAACGCCACGCCCGGCAGCAGCGACGCGACCCAGGCGCCCGCGCAGACGACGAGCTGGCGCGCGCGATGTCGTCCGCGGGCGCTGTGGACGCTGATGTCCGCGCCATCGGCCTGCCAATGGCTCACCGGCTCGTCGTAACGCAAGTCCGCGCCGTGGCGCCGCGCCTGGCCGAGCTGCGCGCTCACGCACGCCTCGGCCGCGAGCACGCCGGCGCGCGGCTCCCAGACCCCGACCATGCCCGGCTCGGGGTTCAGCACCGGCACACGCGCGCGCAGTTCGCTGGCCGACAGCACCTCGTGTTGCAGGCCGTGGGTGCGTGCACTGCGCAGGGCCCCGGCGATCAGCGCACTGTCGGGCTCGCCGATCATCACGCCGCCGGTCTGCTGCAGCAGCGCAGCGCCCGACGCGCGCTCCAGCTCGCGCCACAACACGAAGGCGCGCTGCACCATCGGCACGTAGACCGGGTGCTCGAAGTACGCCTCGCGAATGATGCGGGTGTCGCCGTGCGACGAGCCCCAGCGGTGCGGCGGCTCGAAGCGGTCGAAGCCGATCACGCGGGCGCCCCGGCGAGCGAGCTCCAGCGCGGCGGCGCCGCCCATCACGCCGAGGCCGACGATCGCCACGTCGTGCATCGACCGGTCGGTGCTCCGACGCCCGCCCTCGTCCGCCGCCATGGGCGGCAGATTAGCAGTGCCCGAGACGCGCCGCGGTCAGGGCGCGGCGGCGCGCTGGAACGTCTGCAGCGCCCGCCGCAGCGCCTGCGCGTTCGCCAGGTCGTCGCAGACCAGCGACATCGCCTGGTTGCTCAGCGACGCCACCGACAGCACCACGATGCCGTATTGCTCGCGGGCGGCGGCACGCTGCTCATCCCACGGGCTGCTGGACATGCACGCCTGCGCGTTGGTGCAGGTGAACGTCAGGCGCGCATCGCGACGGTAGCTGCGGCCGGCCGAGCCTTGCTCGGCGTAGTCGATGCCGACGCTGCCGAAGAACACCCGCACCTCGCGCGGCCCGGCACGGAACGAGATCGTGTGGTGCTCGACCTCGGTGTCGGTGATCGCGTGCACACCGTCGTGGCAGCCGAGCAGCGCCTGCTCGATGAAGTCGGCCACCACCATGCGCTCCTGCGCCAGCGCCGGCGCTGCGCACAACCCCAGCGCCACGATGCCTGCAGTGACGCGATCCACCCGTGCATGCTCCTTGGAGGCGATGGCGCAGCTTGCCCAATGGGTGGACCGTCGCGCAACGTCCGAGCCGAGGGGCATCCCCCGTTCCGGAGGTCGGACCACCGCGCCGCGGAACCCGGCTGCGGCGCCGGCTTCGAGGTCACTTGACCAGCGTGACGGGCACGTTGGACAGACGCACCACATTGTGCGCGACGGAACCGAGCACCAGGTCGGCCACCGCACGCATGCCGCGGGTGCCCATGACGATCACGTCGCAGCCGTGCTGGTGTGCGTAGGCGGCGATCTCTTGCGCCGCGGCGCCAATGCTGACATGCGGCACGCACCTCACCCCGGCGGCCTGCGCAGCCGCCTCGGCCGGGGCCAGAATCGTGCGCCCTTCGGCTCGCAACTCGGCGTCGATCATCTCCGGCGTCACCAGCTTGCCGGGCCAGACTTGCACCATCGGCGGATGGACGTTGAGCACATGCACTTGTGCACCGTCACGCCCCTGCACTTCGCCCAATGCGTATGAAAGCGCGCGTAGTGCGGCAGCGGACCCATCGATCGGTACCAAGACGCTCTTCATGCCGTTCTCCTTTGATCGGTGAACGAGCCAGTGCATCGCCACCGCCTCATGAAGCCACCGTAGCCCGCGAGCAAAGACCGGCATTGACCTGGGTCAACCAGCCCGTTCGCAGCCCCGCGCGAGAAGCATCCCCGGGGGTCAGACGATGCCGGCAGCACGCAGGCTCGCGATGTCGGTCTGAGAGTAGCCGATCTCCGAGAGGATCGCCTCGGTGTGCTCGCCCAGCAGCGGCGCGCGGCCGCGGAGCGCGCCGGGCGTCTCCGACAGGCGGATCGGCGTGTCGGCCACCGGTGCCGGGCGCGGCGCACCGGGAAACGCGATCTCGCGCAGGATGCCGCTGGCACGCACGTGCACGTCGTCCAGCGCCTGTTGCGGGCTGTGCACCGGGCCGGCCGGGATGCGCGCGGCCTCGAAGACAGCGATGGCATCTGCCCGCGACCGCACGGCGCACCACGCACCGAGGCGCTCGCTCACCACCTGCGCGTGGCGGCCGCGTGCGGTGTCGTCGACGAAGCGCGGGTCGTCGATCCACTCGGGCACGCCGAGCAGCGCGCAGAAGCGCTGCCACAGCGGCTGACCCACCGCCTGCACCACCAGCCAATCGCCGTCGGCGCAGCGAAACAGATCCGCCGGCGCCGAACCGTAGCCGAGGTTGCCCTGCGGCACGCGGTCGGGCGCATTGACAGCCTGCTCGATCAGCACCGCGTTGCCGAAGGTGAGCGCAGTGGCCATCAGCGAGCCGCTCACCTCCTGGCCGCGGCCGCTGCGCTCGCGCGCCATCAGCGCCAGCAGCGCGCCGAACGCCGCCGAGATCGCGGTGCCGAAGTCGACCCAGTTCACCGCCGCGCGGCGCGGCGCGCCGGGGTCGCCGGTCATGTACACCGCGCCCGACAGCGCCTGGCCGAGGCCGTCGAAGCCCAGCCGGTGCGCGTACGGCCCGCTGGGTCCGAAGGCGTTGGTCGCCACCAGGATCGCGCGCGGGTTGATGGCCGCCACGCTGGCGTGGTCGAGACCCATCGAGCGCAGCGTCGCCGCAGGCAGGTTGGCGATCACGACGTCGCTGCGCGCGATCAGCTTGCGCACCACCTCGCGGCCCGCCGGCGCGCCGGGCTCGAGCGTCAGCGACCGCTTGCCGCGGTTGACCTGCATGTACAGGCCGCCCTCGCCACTCTCGGCCAACGGCAGCAGGAAGCGGTCTTCACTGCCGCCGACCTTGTCGACGCGGATCACGTCGGCCCCGTGGTCGGCCAGCAGCGCGCCGCAGAACGGCCCGGCGATGAAGCGCCCGAAGTCGAGCACGCGGATGCCGGAGAGGACGCCTTCGCTCATCGAGTGATCCCGCCGTTGCGACTGGCGCGCATTGTCGCCGCGCGAAGCCGAGCACTTGACAAGGGCATCGGGTGTCGCCAATACTAAACTAAATGGTTCAGTTTGAAGAGTCGCAACTCGACACCGTGTTCGCCGCGCTGGCCGATTCGACGCGTCGCAGCGTGCTGCGGCAGCTCGAGGGCGGCAGCCGCTCGGTGAGCGAGCTGGCGCAGCCGCACGGCATGTCGCTCACCGGCTTCATGAAGCACCTGGCGGTGCTCGAGGCCGCGGGGCTGATCGCACGCTCGAAAGAGGGCCGCGTGGTGAGTTGCGAGCTCGACGCCGCACCGATGCAGGAGGCGGCGCTGTGGATGGCCCGCTACCGGCGGTTCTGGACCGAGAAGCTCGATGCCCTCGGACGTTATCTTTATCACCAAGAGGAAGTCTCGCCATGGAAAGAGTCACGAGAGCGCGGCAAGCCGCGGCGGGCGAAGTCCGCATCAGTCGCAACTACGGCGTCGCCCCCGAGAAGGTCTGGCGCGCGTGGACCGACCCGCAGGCGCTGAGCCAGTGGTTCGGCCACACCGACACGGCGTCGACGGCCGCC